>JBHIWE010000095.1:0-14870 GCA_041987645.1 Acidovorax sp.
GTGAGCACCGATGAATGTATGGCGCCGATGGATCGCAGCAGCAGTAGCCGGTTCATGCGCTGGGTGTTGGCCACCAGGAATCCGGACCGCAGGGCGGGTGCCACCGTCGTGGAAAAGCTGCCAATATGGATCACCCTTTCAAAGTGGTCCAGGGCAGCCAGGTGCGTGACCGACCCCAGCTTGCCGCGCGGCAGGAGATCGCCATAGGTGTCATCGTCCACGATCCAGAGGTCGTACTGCTCGGCGAGCTTGAGCAACTGATGCGCCTTGCGCGGGGACAGGCTGGTGGACGTCGGGTTCTGCAGCACCGAACTGAAGAAGAACGCCTTGGGACGGTATTTCTCGCACAGCTCAGCGAGCTGCTCAAGATCGGGGCCATCGTGCAGGCGGCGCACGCGCAGCACCCAAACGCCACTGGCCAGCAGGCGCTGGGTATGGATGAATGAGGCCGGCTCCTCCAGCACCGCGTAATGGCCTTGGTAGAGAAATGACCAGACCACGAGATTCAAAGCATCGGTGGCCCCCGCAGTAGTCATGATCTGGTCAGGCGTGGCATTGATGCCCGCCATGCTCAGCCGGGCAGCCACCGCCTCGCGCAGCGGGAGCCATCCCAGGCCGTCCGAATAATCTGACAGGCTCAAGCTCGGTCTGGCAGCGAGCGCCCGCAGGGCCTCGGACAGCGCCTCGGTGCCGATCCACTCGGAGGGCAGCGTTCCGAGCGCAGAACCGGCATTGGATGCGGGCGCATGCAGGAGATGGTGCCAGGGGTACGGCGCCTGCGGGCCGGTCCATCGCTGTGAAGACGCGGGCTTGCCCACCTGCAGCGCCTCGGGCGCCACGTAGAAGCCCGAGCCACGGCGTGCTTCCAGGTAACCGGCGGCCGCCAGCTTGTCGTATGCGCGCAGGACGGTCTCATTGCTGATGTCCATGTGGGACGCCATCGCTCGCACCGAGGGCAGCCGCTCACCGATCTGCAGGGACCGCTGTTCGATCCGCCCCTTAACGTCGTCGAAGATCCGGTCGATGAGCCCCCCAGTCGATCGTCCCGTGGGCGGGGCTGCGTGCTTCTTGGGCCTGCGGCCCGGCTTCTGCGGAGGGGTTTCTGCCATGAATGGTGCCCTAGTCGACGGGAGGTAGGAAGGCGGGGACGAGCAGATGATAGACCGCCTGCAACGGAAACCGCCGCGCACGGGAAATTGACACATACAGTCAGCCAACTCTTCCGATGGCGGCGCTCACGCGTCGCTGCGTCCCAGTGCGCACCACGCCGATGCGCCGCACTGCTCGCGCTGCACTTCGGTGCGGCCCCAGCGGCAGCTATGCCCCGCCCCGGTGCATTGCTGCGCAGCACCTGTGTCCGTATATACCCCGATCCACAGAGTCGGCTGCCGTGCAAAAATCAACTGTACCAAACACTTTTGGCAATACGGCACTTCAAAATAGCGCCAGGACAATCCTTCGTCTGCGCCGGCTGCTTAACCCATCAGATCGCTTCAAAAGTGTATGGAACACTAATTGCATCTGTTGAGAGCGATTTCGCAAACCACGTCCCTTTAGAGGATTCAGCCATGCTGCCCACCAAGTCCCCGATGCTCCGTCCGGTTCCATTCCGCTCGACGGCGGTCTGCGCCGCCCTCGCACTCGCCCTGCCTGCTGCCGTGCATGCGCAGCAGCAGAGCCCAACGCCCGCTGCCGCGCAGGCCGCATCGGAAAGCCGGGAGTTCGCCATTCCCGCAGGCCCGCTTTCCGCGACCCTGCAAGCGATCGCCGCGATCGGTGGCAAGCGCGTTCAGTTCGACGAAGCGGACGTGCGGGGTTTGAAGGCGCCCAAGATATCCGCGCAGACCACGGAGCAAGGGGCCATCCAGGCCGCCATCTCCGGCAGCGGACTCACCATGGCGACGAACGGCGACGGTTCGATCCGCGTGTTCGTGCAGCAACTGGCGGCTGTAGCCGTCACGGCCAAGCGCGACGAAGCCGAAACCGGCTTCCGCGCATCCAGTTCCTCCACCGCAACGCGCGGTGCATCCGACCTGCTCGACGTCCCGCAGTCAGTCACGGTGCTGACCGCCAAGGTGCTGGAGACCCAGCAGTCCGCCACCATCGAAGACGCGCTGCGGAATGTCGCCGGCGTGGTGGTGACTCCCGCCACGCAAGGAGCGAGCGGCTTCAACATCCGCGGCTTCAACTCAGGCACCGCTACGCTGTCCAATGGGCTGAGTGATCCCAACTCCGTCAAGACCAATATCGCCGGCGTGGAGCGCATCGAAATCCTCAAAGGGCCACAAGCCCTGCTCGCCGGCGCGAACGCCCTCGGCGGCACCTTGAATATCGTCACCAAGAAGCCGACGACCGAAACCATCCGCGATGTGTCGGTCAGCTACGGCAGCCATGCCGAACGCACCGGCACGATCGACCTGGCCGGCGCCATCAACGACAGCAAGGAGCTGAGCTACCGAGTGATCGGATCGGCAACGCGTGCCGGCGGCAGCGCCGCGGGCTACGACGGACGTTCGCAGACCTACGGGTTGGGCGAACTGCGCTGGAAGAACGCGGACACGGATTTCATGGCCGGCGTGTCGGCGGACAAGTCGCGCTCGGTACTGGACCGGTACACGGTGGCGATCCGGGGCTTCATCGAGCCCTATCCATCCACCCTGCCCGGCAACCGGGACAACGGCATCGACACCGAAACGCGCTCGGTGTTCTACACCCTGCAGCACTCCTTCTCTGATGCGCTGCAATTCAACAGCCGCATGCAGCGGGTCAGCACTGACCAGGATCTGGCCGTGTGGACCCCGCAATTCCCGCTCAGTGTTCCCAACCTGCGGCTGAACTACAGCGGCACCATGAACAAGGTCAACCAGACCACCACCAGCGGCGACCACTACCTGAGCTACAAGTTCAAGACGGGACCGATCGAGCAACGCATGGTGGCCGGCATCAACCACAGCGACTACAGCTTCGATCAAACCCAGTACGCGGGCTCGAATGTGGCGGTGCGCTTTGACCAGCCTACGCAGTACCCTTTCCCCGCCCTGGTGGCCAGCGATAGCAATCGCTCGTTCCGCAGCTATTCACCGCAGGAACAAAGGGGCCTGTACCTGCAGGACACGCTGAAGTGGGAGCGATGGACGCTGGTAGCGGGCCTGCGCCACACGAGCATTGACACCGGCCCTGGCTTCACCACCGTATATACGACGCCTCAAAGGCCCGACACGGTGACGGCCAAGCAATCGTTCAGCAAGAACACCGTCAACGCCGGGCTGATCTACAACCTGGACTGGAACACGTCGATCTACGGCAGCTACGCTGAAGGCTTCTCGCCGCTGTTCTCCGACCTGTCCATCTGCGGCACCAATTCGTCGTCCACGCCGCCCACCATGTCCAAGAGCAAGGAACTGGGCATCAAGAGCAATGTGGACGATCGCTTCTCCTGGTCTGCAGCCGTCTTCCAGATTGATCAGGTCAACCTCCTGCGGCGCAACCGCCCGCGCAATTGCAATGACCTGATCGACGGGCAGAGGTCTCGCGGCGTGGAACTGGAGGCGTCGGGCAAACCCATGCCTGGGCTCAATCTCATCTTCAACTACTCCTACAACAAGCGCAGGAGCATGATCGATCCGGCCGCGCGGCCGGGTGCGGGGCCGGACACCCAAGTCAGCGCGTGGAGCACCTACGACTTCCAGTCGGAGCGCCTGCGCCACTGGAGCGTCGCCTTCGGCATCAGCGCCTGGGGCGACTCCCCGCTGGGGCTCACCGACACGGCTACGCGCGCGCCCGGCGGCGCCCGCATCGACGCCGGCATCGCCTACACGCAGCCTGAATGGTCGCTGCGGCTGGGTGTGAAGAACGTGGCAAACCGCACCCTCTACGGTTATTCCTCGTCCACCATGTTCGTGCCGATCTACGACAAGCGCACCTTCATGCTGACCTACCAGCGCAAGCTCTGACGGCTTGTCGGCGGGGCGGTCGGCATGCCCGATTCGCCCCGCCGCACATCACTGTTCTGCGCCCGCATCCCCACCCAGCTCTTCTCCGTTCATGACCATCCACCGCCACCGTGCTCGTCTGCGCGACCTAATCCTGCCCTACTGGACTTCGCGCGAAAGCTGGCGTGGCTGGATTCTTCTCGCCGCACGGCTGGTGCTCATGTTCACTAGCGTCTATGTGGCCATCTGGGCCAACCAGTTGTCGGGCGAGGTCGTGGATGCGATGGTCAAGCGGGATTGGGACGGCATCTGGCGCAGCCTGGGCCTGTCCTGGATCGCCGGCATGCTGGCGATGCTGGTGTCCATGGTGCTGCTCTTCGCGATTACCGAACTGCAGCAGTACGAGTGGCGCACCTCCATGACGCGCTGGTTTCTGAACGCATGGACCCGCCGACGCACGTACTACGCCATAGAGCGGGACGGGTGCCTGGACAACGCGGACCAACGCATCTCGCAGGACATTCCCCGGTTCATCGAACTGACGCTGCATCTGTTCCTCAATCCTATCCATGTGGTGGTCACCGCAGCGTCCTTTACCGTCATCCTCTGGAACCTGTCCGGCACGCTGCATTTCACGCTGTGGGGCATCGACTTCGCGATCCCCGGCTACATGGTCTATCTGGTCTATGCGTATTCCGCAGGCTCGCTGCTGATATCCCATTTCACCGGCCGCCCGCTGATCTATCTATTCAACCGCCGCCAGACCGTCGAGGCCGATTTCCGCTACCGCGGCATGCAGCTGCGCGAAAACGCCGAGCAGATCGCTTTCTACGACGGCGGTGCGCAGGAAAAGCAACGGCTCGATGAGTCCTTCGAGGAGGTGCGCGCCAACTGGCGGGACATCATCGTGCGCAACGTCAAGCTGATCCTGGCCCGCGAAACCTACACGCACACCGCCTCCACGCAACTGCTGCCGACGGCGGCAGCGCTGCCGCGCTATCTCTCCGGCGCCATCACGCTGGGCGACGTGACCCGCGTGGGTGGTGCCTTCTCTGGCGTCAGCAGCAGCCTGGCCTTCTTCAGCCAGGCCTACGTCACGTTCACCGAATGGTGGGCCCTCGGTAACCGGCTGCGCGATCTGATGGGCGCCATCCAGGAAGTCAACGAACGGCCGGCGGGCATCCATGTCGCGCGCGCATCCGGTGACGCGATCGCAGGGCAGAACCTCGCACTGCGCAGGCCGGACGGTGAACCGCTGGCCTCCATCCCGGCACTACGCATGCGCCGAGGCGAGCGCTGGCTCGTGCGCGGCACGTCAGGCGCCGGCAAGAGCACCTTGCTGCGCGCCGTGGCGGGCATCTGGCCCTACGGTGACGGCGAGATCACCCACCCCGAAGGCGGCCGGCTGATGTTCCTGCCGCAGCGCAGCTATATCCCACAGGGCACGCTCAAAGCGGCGCTTTGCTATCCCGGCCAGCCCGAAGATTTCGACGACGGGCGCGTGCGCGAGGTGCTGAACGAAGCGCGGCTGGGGACTCTCGCGTGCCGGCTGCACGAGAGCGACCGTTGGCAGCAGAAGCTCTCGGGCGGCGAGCAGCAGCGGCTGGCGATCTGCCGCGCGCTGTTGCATCGGCCCGACTACTTGTTCCTGGACGAAGCGACCAGCGCACTCGATCCCGACACCGAAAAGGCGCTTTACCAGGCACTGCTGCACGCATTGCCGCACAGCACCCTGATCAGCGTCGCACACCGCGAATCGCTGGCCTCCTATCACGACCACGTGCTGGACCTCACGCCGCACCAGCGCGAAAGCGACAGCACAAGCGGCGACGGGCTCGATGGCAGCGGCCACAGTGCCTCGCCATGTCCCGCGCCCATCTGAATCCACCTCTTCGTCTTTCATCCACTTTCCCACCATTCGCAGGAACCGAACCATGAGCTCCAACGTCCTCCCCCTCACCAACGCCACCTTCGCAGAACACGTCCTCCAGTCCTCAGGCCCCGTCCTGGTGGATTTCTGGGCCGAATGGTGCGCCCCCTGCAAGCAGTTGCTGCCCATCGTGGATGACATCGCAGAGGAGTACGCCGGCGAAGCCCGCGTCTGCAAGATCAATGCGGACGAAAACAAGGAAACCATGCAGCAGTTCCAGGTACGCGGCCTGCCCACCATGATCCTTTTCATGGACGGCAAAGAAACAGCCCGTCTGGTGGGCCTGGTCTCCAAGACGCGCATCGCCCAGCTCATCGACGAAGCCCTGGAAGCCTGACATGACCTTGCACGCTTACCACGGCGATCCCCAACTGCGCCAGCAGGTGGTCGACAGACTGCAAGCCCTTGAACAGGCCGGCCGATGGGAGCACCGGCCCCTTTACTGGAACGGCGAGGTCGGCAGCTTCATCGGCACTCTGCTGCAGGGCGATGACCTGGACCGCTGGGAGGCCGATTACGGCTTGCCGAAGTGGCTCGCCTTCACGATCGATTCGATGGTCGCCGCGAATTCGACGCTCGGCGTCTCCTGGGGCATCCACCTGATGCAGGGCATTCCGCCTGGCATGGCGATGGACACCCTGGGCAGCCGCAGCCTGCTGGAACTGCTGAAGGGCAAGACCCACGGGCTGAAAGGCATGGAAGCTGCCACCGGCCTGGCCGAAGCGCTGGAAGGCGTGGCCGCTCTGCATGAAGCGCGCCTGGCAGGCCAGGACATCGACAACGCCAGCTGGCGCAAAGCCCGCCGCGCAGCGGTCGAGCAGACCAACGCCCAGACGCCCGAGTCAGTGGCCGCATCCGTGGGGACCTGCATCGAATCCGCCGCCTGGGACCCGATGCAGTCCCGCAGCGCCGTGTCGGACACGCTGCGCGGCTGGATGAACGCCCGCATCGCCGCGAGCATGGCCGCCTATCCCTGGGACAAGGCGGACGACGAAGACATGAGGCAGACGCTGGACGCGCTTCGCGCGGAAGACGAGGCCAGCCGAGATCCTGGGGACACCAACTACACCAATGTCTTCCTGCTGCTGGAGCAAAAGCATCCCGAGAAAGCCAGGCGTCTGAGGGCCTTCTATCGATACCAGAAGAGCCAGTACGGCAAACAATGGCGCCAGGCAGCGCTGGTGATGCAGAACATCCTGCATGCCGCGGACGGCGACGCGCCCGCAGCGCTCATCCCCCGCAAGCACCTGTTCGCCAACCCGGCGCGGGCGGCCATGAGCATCAGCCCGGACGGCCGGTGGCTGGCCTGGCTGGCGGACGGCGACGGCGTGATGAATATCTGGGCCGCGCCCAGCAGCAACCCGCGCGAGGCCCGGCAGATCACCCGGGACACGCGCCGCGGCATCCAGAGCTTCAATTGGACCTACGTTCCCGGCATGCTGCTGTTCTCGCAGGACCGCGATGGCGACGAGAACTTTCAGGTGTTCGGTGCCGACCTGGAGGAAGGCAGCCTCCGGGCCCTGACCCCCGCGGCGCCCGGCGTCCGCACGGGTGTGCAAAGCATCAGCCGGGAGCGGCGCGAAGAAATCGCGGTCGTCTCGAACGGGCGCGACGCACGCTTCTTCGACGTTCATGTGCTGAATCTGCGCACCGGAGGCATGCAGTGCATCGAAGAGAACACCGGCTTTGCCGGCTTCATGCTGGATGCCCAGTACCAGGTAAAGCTGGCCGTGCGCAACACACGGGATGGCGGCAGCGAATGGCTGCGGCGCGATGCCGCCGGGGCCTGGCATCCCTGGCAGGTTTTCTCGGCGGAAGACGGGCGCAGTTCGGGCCCCTCCCATTTCGATGTCGAGGGCCGCACGCTGTATGCCTACGACAGCCGCGGTCGCGACACCGCCGCGCTGGTTGCGATCGATTGGAACAGCGGCGCCATCACCGTGCTGGCCGAAGACCCGCGCGCTGACATCGGCGGCATGATCACCGATGTGGCCAGCTACCGCCCCCTGGCCTACAGCGTGACCTACGAGCGCTCCAAGCTGCACATGCTGGACAGCTCCATCGAGCGTGACATCGAAACCCTCGACGGCTATGCCGGCGATGGCGAATGGCGCCTGACCTCACGCACCGAAGACGACCAGCAGTGGGTCGTCGCCTTGTCGTCCGACACGCGTCCGTCCTCCACATGGCTGTACGACCGCAAGAAGCAAGCCATGCAGCACCTGTTGGATCTGCGGCCCGAACTCACCTGGGCTCCGCTGGCGCGGATGCAGCCGGTCGTCATTCCGGCGCGCGACGGCCTCTCGCTGGTGTCTTATCTGACGGTGCCCGCAGGCTCAGAGAGGGGTGAGCTGCGCGCCGCCTCGCCGCTGCCGCTGGTGATGCTGGTACACGGCGGCCCCTGGTCGCGCGATGGCTTCGGTTTCAACCCCATGCACCAGTGGCTGGCCAATCGCGGCTACGCGGTGTTGAGCGTCAATTTCCGCGGCTCGACCGGTTTCGGCAAGCGCTTCGTCAACGCGGCGGATGGCGAATGGGGCCGCAAGATGGACGAGGACCTGGAGGACGCCATCGCCTGGGCGCTGGAACGAGGCATCGCCGATCCGCAACGCCTGGCCATCTTTGGCGGCAGCTACGGCGGCTATGCCGTGCTGTCGGCGCTCACGCGGTACCCCTCGCGCTACGCCTGCGGCATCGACGTGGTGGGCCCTTCCAACCTCGAAACGCTGCTGGCCTCCATTCCCGCCTACTGGGAAGCGGACCGCGTGCGCCAGCACCGTGCGATGGGAGATCCGGGAACTGAAGAGGGGCTGGCCCAGCTGCGCGACCGCTCTCCCCTGCACCGCGCCGCGCAGATCCGCACGCCGCTACTCATCGCCCACGGTGCCAACGACCCGCGCGTGAAGCAGGTCGAGGCCGAGCAGATGGTGCAAGCGTTGCGAAGCAACGGCATCCCGGTGAGCTATGCGCTCTACACCGACGAAGGCCACGGCTTTGTGCGCGAGGCCAACCGCATGTCGTTCAACGCGCTATGCGAATCCTTCCTGGCACAGCACCTGGGTGGACGAGCCGAGGCCCCGGCCGACGACGACCACGCGGGCCACACGCTGCAGCTGGCCGAGTACGGTGCCCGCGAGGACGCATGATGAACGCAGCAGCCCTTGCCCCCCTCAGCGCGCCGGCACCTTCCACCAGGTCGGGCTTCGGCCGCCAGCGCGCCTGGGAGGCCCAGTGCATCGCGCGGATCGAGGCGGACTTCCGCCGTTCGGCCGACACGCACCTGATCTCGTTGCCGATGCCGCGCTACCCCGGCATCGCCGCGTACCTGAAGGACGAATCCAGCCACCCCACCGGCAGCCTCAAGCACCGGCTGGCCCGCTCGCTGTTCCTGTACGCGCTGTCCAACGGCTGGCTGCGCGAAGGCGCGCCGGTGATAGAAGCCTCCAGCGGATCGACGGCTGTCTCGGAGGCCTACTTCGCCCGCCTCCTGGGCCTGCCCTTCATCGCCGTGGTGCCTGCATCCACCTCGCCGGAGAAGATCGCGGCCATCGAATTCCATGGCGGCCGCTGCCACTTCGTGGAGCGCGCCTGCGACCTGCATGCAGCCTCCGTGATGCTGGCCCGCGAAAGCGGCGGCCACTTCATGGACCAGTTCATGTACGCCGAGCGTGCCACCGACTGGCGAGCCAACAACAACATCGCGGAATCGATCTTCCGGCAGATGCAGCTGGAGCCGCATCCGGTGCCCGACTGGATCGTCTGCAGCCCCGGCACCGGCGGCACCTCCGCCACGCTGGGCCGCTACGTGCGCTACCGCCAGCACCCCACGCGCATCCTCTGCGCCGATCCGGAAATCTCGGTGTTCTTCGATTACTACGAGGACGTGCAGCAAGGCCGTCCCGACATGTCGTTGACTGTGCCCCAGGGCTCGCGTATCGAAGGCATTGGGCGCCCGCAGGTGGAGCGCAGCTTCATCGCCCACTGCGTCGATGCCATGGTCAAGGTGCCCGACGCGCTCTCGCTCGCCGCCATGCGCCACGTCTCGCGCACGCTGGGCCGCCGCGTGGGCGGCTCCACCGGCACCAACTTCATCGGCCTGCTATGGGCGGCGCAGCAGATGGCCGCGGAAGGGCGTGAAGGGTCCATCGTCTCCATCCTCTGCGACAGCGGCGAACGCTACGCACAGAGCTACTACGACAGCGCCTGGTACCAGCGCAACGGCATCGACATCGCGCAGGCGGAGCAGCAGCTGCAAGGCTTTATCGACGGCACGCCACTGGCCACCGCGCTGCGCGGCGCGCACAGCCAGGCCTGAGACCCGTGACCCCCACGCGAACCCACAGCCTGCAGACACCGTACCGGAAGGCCTGTACACCATGAACAGAAAGCCCCCCAAGAAACAACTGCGCGACCGCGTACCCGGCCTGGCGATGGTCGCTGCCCTGCACGTTGGCCTGGCCTACGTGCTGGTGACCAGCACCGACCTCCTGCCCAAGAAGGAACCCGAGAAGGATGCGCTGCTGGTCACGCTGGTGGCCGAAAAACGGCCCCAGCCGCAGATCCAGGTGCCGCCACCACCGCCGGCGCCCGCGCCGCCGCCCACCCCGAAGCCGCCGCCTCCCACGCCCCAGCCCAAGCCACCGGCGCCCAAGCCACCGCCACCGCCCCGGCCGGCACCGCAAAGCAGGCCCGTCGAGGTGCCGCCCCCCGTCCCTGCAACGACAGAGCCACCGGCACCGCCCGCTCCTGCTCCGGCGCCCGTGCAGCCCCCTGCCCCGACGCCAGCACCGGCACCGGCACCGGCACCGGCTGCGGCGGTGGCGCCCGCGCCAGCGCCAGCGCCGGCGCAGCCGGCCATCGCATCGGTCGAACTGGCCTGCCCCAACTACGCCGCCGTGCGCGATGCGGTGGGATACCCCTCCCGAGCCCGACGCCAGGGGCTGGAAGGGACCGTCACGGCCGAGTTCAACCTGTCGCCCAGCGGCGCTGTGGAAGACCTGCGCATCGCCAGCGCCACATCGGACGTGTTCGAAGGCCCCGTGCTCGAAGCCATGCGCCAGCTGCGCTGCACAGGCCAGGGCCGACAGGTGCGCGTGCGGGTTCCCTTCAGCTTCCGCCTGAAATGACCTGACGCCCCGCCGCCCCGTTCCGCCCGCCCCCCGTTCCACCATTTGCCTTGATTCCTGGAGAAAGAGCCATGTCCCAACGACCGTTCCACACCGTTTCCCTGCGCCAACTGGCCGCAGCACCGCTGATAGCGCTGGCACTGCTGGCCACTCCGCTGGGCGCCTCCGCGCAGGCCACGCCCGCCACCGACGCGGCGCAGACCGCGCCAGCCACGACCACGGCCACCCCTGCCGCCGCGCCCACGGCCTCCGTGGCCGCGGCGCCGCGCAAGGACCCCGACCAGAACCCCTATGGCTTCAAGGCCATGTGGGAGCACGGCGACCTGGTCTCCCGGGGCACGCTGTTCATCCTGCTCATCATGTCGGCCACCAGCTGGTACGTGATCATCGTCAAGCTGCTGGAGCAGCGCGGCGTGCACCGCGATGCGCAGCAGGTGCAGGGCGACTTCTGGCGCCAGGCCGACCTGCGCGCCGCTTCCAAGGCATTGCCCGATCGCAGCGTGTTCCGCTACGTGGCCGAATCCGGGCTCATCGCCCAGAAACAGTACGAAGGTCCGCTCACCCAGCAGGTGGACCGCAACAGCTGGCTGAGCCAGTCGGTCCTGCAGGCCATCGACGCCATCGGCGATCGTCTCCAGGGCGGCCTCGCGGTGCTGGCCACCGTCGGCTCGACGGCTCCTTTCGTGGGCCTCTTCGGCACCGTCTGGGGCATCTACCACGCGCTCACGGCCATCGGCCTGGCGGGGCAGGCCAGCATCGACAAGGTGGCCGGCCCGGTGGGCGAGGCGCTCATCATGACCGCCATCGGCCTGGCCGCCGCCGTGCCCGCCGTGCTGGGCTACAACTGGCTGGTGCGCCGCAACAAGGTGGCGCTCGATGAGGTGCGCGATTTCGGTACCCACCTGCACACGGCGCTGCTGGGCGGCAAGCCCGCCATCACGCTGGAGGCCTGACCATGGCGATGAACGTCGGCCACGACAGCGGCGATCCGCTGGTGTCGTCCATCAACACCACCCCGCTGGTGGACGTGATGCTGGTGCTGCTCATCATCTTCCTCATCACCATCCCGGTGGCCACGCAGACCGTGCCCGTCGTCCTGCCCAAGGAAAGCAACGACCCGCGCCAGGCCCAGTTGGAAGACATCGACCTGTCGGTGACGCGCGACGGCGGCATCTACTGGAACGCCGTGCCGATCAGCCTCGATACGCTGCGCCAGCGCTTCGCCGAAGCCGCGGCCCACAAGCCGCAGCCCATGGTGCAGGTGTATGGCGATGCCTCGGCCAGCTACCTGCCGGTGGGCCGCATCGTGCGCGCCGCGCAGGATGCAGGCATCGAGAAGCTGGGCTTCGTGACCGAACCGGTCCGTACCCCCTGACCCGGGAGAACCACCATGGCCTTGCCGAGACAGGGAAAGAAGCCCGACAACGCACTGATGATGGAGATCAACACCACGCCGCTCATCGACGTGATGCTGGTGCTGCTCATCATGCTGATCATCACCATCCCGATGCAACTGCACACGGTCGAGCTGGATCTGCCCACGTCCACCGACAGCCCGCCGCCGCCGCAGAAGGAGACGCGCATCGTGCGCATCGGCATCGGGCCCCAAGACCGCATTCAGTGGAACGGAGAGACCATCGACCTCGCCACGCTGAACGAGCGGCTGACCACCGCCGCCACCCAGGCGGACCATCCCGAACTGCACGTGCGCCCCGATGCGCTCGCCAACTACGCCACGGTGGTGCATGTGATGGCCTCCATCAAGCAGCACGGACTCACCAAGGTCGGACTGACGGGCCAGGAGCAGTTCGACTGAGCCGCGTCGATCCACGCAACCCCGAACGAACCGGACACCCCCTATGAAATTCCAACTGCAGTCTTTTGCCAACCCTGCCCGCCTGCTGGAAGCCGATTGCGACTGCCTCGTCGTCGGCATCACCGCCCCCAGGTTCAAGGGCCTCGCCAAGGCCATCGACCAAGCCACGGACGGTCTGCTGATGCGCCTGCAGGCCGAAGGCGAGCTCACTGCCAAGTCCGGCCAAACCCTGCTGTTGCAGGCCGTGGCCGGCGTGAAGGCGCGCCGCTTGCTGCTGGTGGGCACCGAGGCCCCCGCTTCAGGGCCTGCGCCGGATGCCGCGGCCCTGGCCCGAGCCACAGCCAAGGCCCTGGCCACCACGCGCGCCGCGAACATCGTCTGGGCGCTGGGTGATGACGAAGAGCTCTGCGCCCACGCCCTGCTGGAAATGCAGCAGGCCGATTACCGCTTCGACGCCTATCGCACGGGTGAGCAGCCGGCGCCGCCACCGGAGCGCACACTGCACTTCGCCACCCCGGACGAGAAGCGCCATGGCGCGCTGCATGCCCGCCTGGCGCAGGCGCAGGCCATCGCCAACGGCGTGGCGCTGGCGCGCGATCTGGGCAACACGCCGCCCAATGTCTGCACCCCCACGCATCTGGCAGAGGCCGCACAGGCGCTGGGCCGCGACTGGGGCCTGGACGTCGAGGTGTTCGATCGCGCAGCCATCGAGGCGCTGGGCATGGGCTCCTTCCTCGCAGTGGCCCAGGGCTCCACGCAGGAGCCGCGCCTGATCGTGCTGCGCTACCAGGGCGACAAGGCCAAGCGCGCACCCGTGGCGCTGGTCGGCAAGGGCGTGACCTTCGACTCCGGCGGCATCTCGATCAAGCCGGCCGAGGCCATGGACGAGATGAAGTACGACATGTGCGGCGCCGCCAGCGTGCTGGGCACGCTGCGCGCCTGCGCCGAGATGCGGCTCAAGGTGAACCTGGCCGCCGTGATCGTGGCCTGCGAGAACATGCCCGCCGGCAATGCGCTGAAACCCGGCGACGTCATCAAGGCGCTGAACGGCACCACCATCGAAGTGCTGAATACCGACGCGGAGGGCCGCCTGATCCTCTGCGACGCGCTCACCTATGCGCAACAGCGCTTCGCACCCGCCGAGACCATCGACATCGCGACGCTCACCGGCGCCTGCGTGATCGCGCTGGGCCATGTGCGCAGCGGCCTCTACGCCAACAGCGACACGCTGGGCCAGGCCCTGCTGGCGGCGGGCGACAAGATGGCCGATCCGGCTTGGCGCATGCCGCTGGATGCGGCCTACCACGAGTCGCTCAAGTCGCGCGTGGCCGACCTCGCCAACATCGGCGGGCGCCCCGGCGGCAGCGTCACGGCCGCCTGCTTTCTCTCGCGCTTCGTGCAGGGCCCCTGGGCCCACCTGGACATCGCCGGCACCGCCTGGAAAAGCGGCCAGGACAAGGGCGGCACCGGCCGGCCCGTGCCCCTGCTCGCCCAGTACCTGATCGACCGCGCCGCATCGTGAACCCGCTCCTCCACGCCACGCTCCCCCCGCCCACCGACGACACCCCCCTGGCCCGGCTGCGCCGGCACATGCAGGACCACGGTCTGGGCGCGTGCCTGATCCCCTCGGCCGACCCGCACCTGTCCGAATACCTGCCCGGCCACTGGCAGGGCCGGCGCTGGCTCACCGGCTTCGACGGCTCCGTCGGCACGCTGGCCGTCGGAATGCAGGCGGCGGAGCTCTGGGTGGACAGCCGCTACTGGGAGCAGGCCGAGCGCCAGCTCGCCGGCAGCGGTGTCGCCATGCGCAAGGCCCTGCCGAGCGCACCCAGTCAATATCTCGAATCGCTCTGCCACCTGGCCGGACCGGGCGGTGTCGTGGCGGTCGATGGCGACGTGCTCTCCGCCGCAGTGCTCGGACCGCTCGAATCCGTCTGCACCGCCCAGGGCCATCCATTGCGCACTGGCATCGACCCGCTGGCGGGGGTGTGGCAAGACCGCCCGGCCCTGCCCGCCGCCCCCATCACCGCCCTGCCCCCGGGCGTGCAGGGCCACGAGCGTGCGGA
>JBHIWE010000096.1:0-14776 GCA_041987645.1 Acidovorax sp.
GCACAGCTCGTTGCCGTGTACCAGCGCACTGATCATCACGTGGCGGCCCGGCTGGCCGCTGTCGAAGCGCCACACGCCTTCGGTGCCGGTGTTGCCGGCGCGCCAGGCGGAGATGTCCGGCGCGGGCAGGGTGAACGCGAGGGGGGCAGGGGTGGTCAAGGCTTGTGTGCTCATCATTCCTCGATCTTGGCGAACTGCACGATCTTCTGGTACTTGGCGACTTCGCTGGCCCAGTACTTGTTCAGGTCCACCGTGGGCGAAGCCACGACGGAGCCCGTGGCTTCCATCTTCTTGCGGAACTCGGGCGACTGCAGCGTGTCGTCCAACGCCTTCTTGAGCTTGTCGAACACCGGCTTGGGCAGATGGGCCGGGCCCATCAATGCGAACCAGACGCCGATGTCCACGTTCTTGAACTGCGGGTATTCGGCCAGCGCCGGAATGTCGGGGGTGATGGCCGAGCGCCTGGCCTCGGTGGTGCCCAGCGCCACGACCTTGCCGCTCCTGATGTGCGGCAGGCCGCTGGAGAGCACGAACACGCCGAACTCCAGGTTGTTGCCCATCAGGTCGCTGGTCAACGGCGCCACGCCGCGATAGGGGATGTGGGTCATGAACAGCTTGCCCTGTTCCTTGATCATCTCGCCGGCCAGGTGCAGCGAGGTACCGACGCCGGAACTGCCGTAGCTGAACTTGCCGGGGTTCTTGGCCACGAGCTGTGTGAACTCATTGGCGTTCTTCACGCCCGAGCCGGCGGAGGCCACCAGCACCAGGGGCTGCGAGGCCACCAGGCCGATGGCCGTGAAGTCCTTCACGTCGTACTTGATCTTCTTGTTGACCAGCTTGGTGATGGCCAGCTCGTTGCTCGCGCCCACCAGCAGCGTGTAGCCGTCGGGCTGGGCGTTGGCCACCTTCTGCGCGCCGATGGCACCGCCCGCGCCACCCAGGTTCTCGATCACCACGGGCTGACCGAGGCGGCTGGCCAGCTCGGTGCCCACCATGCGGCCTACCAGGTCGGTGCTGCCGCCAGGCGGGTAGCCGACGACGATGGTGATGGGCTTGGCCGGGTAGGCCTGGGCGAAGGCGGCGGGCGCGCCCGTGAGCAGGGCGGCAGCCGCGAGGGCGGCGCCGAGGGCGCCGCGGCGTGGCAGGAAAGAGGTGGCGTTCATGCAGTGCTCCGTGAAGGGATGGAGCCGATTGTGGAAGGCGGGCGCCGCAGCATGGTGCCGAAATGGCACGGGCTGGTGCTGTTTCGGTGGGAGTGAAGGGGAAACCCGCAGAGCGCGCGCCGGGGCGGGGTGCAGCGCCTCAGCGCCGACTCATCAGCATCCACAGCGTCTCCGCCATGGCGCCCAGGCGGCGCTTGGGGCGGTAGAGGCGCACGTCGAAGCGGATCTCCATGCGCTTGTCGCCCGCTGCGGCCAGGCGGCCGGCCTTCACGTCGGCATGCACCAGCGACCACGGCAGCCACGACACGCCCAGGCCCTTGAGCACGTATTCGTAGTGCGCGTCCGGCGAATCGCATTCGATCAGGCGCTCCAGGCGTGGTGCCGCGCGGTGGTTGGCCAGGTGGTCCTCCACCAGCCGCCCCAGCGCCAGGGTGCGGGCATAGGCCACGTAAGGCACCGGCTCGCCCGGCGATGCGAAGCGGAACAGGGGCGCGCCGCTCGCGTCCGCACGCGACATGGGCACCAGTCGGTCGGAGGCCAGCGTGAGGTGGGAGAACTGGCGCGCGTCCAGCGGCACGACCAGCGTGGGATGGTGGTAGATGAGGCAGAAGTCGGCTTCGCCGCGCTGCATCTCCCCTACGGCCTCGGCCAGCGTGCGGGTCATGATGCGCAGCTCGCCTTCGCCCAGTGCCGGGCGCAGGCGCACCAGCAGGTCAGCCACCACGGTGCGCGCCAGCGTGCGGCCCGTGGCCAGCGTGACGGTGCGCGCCTGCCGGCCGGCGACGGCCTGCATCTCCTCGTGCGACTGCGCGAGGTTGCGCGTCATCTGCTCGGCGCTATCGAGCAGCACCTGCCCGGCGGGCGTGAGGCGCACCGGTCCGCCGCCGCGCTCGATCAGCGGCGTGCCGGCCCAGGCCTCGAGCGCGCGGATGCGCCGGCCGAACGCCGGGTGCGTGACGTGGCGCAGCTCCGCCGCCCGCGTGAAGCTGCGCTCCTGCGCGAGCAGGAGGAAGTCTTCCAGCCACTTGAGCTGCACGGCGGGCAGCCCGGCGATCAGTGCCGGGCGGCGTTCAGCGCGCTGCGGGTGGCCTCGGCCGCCTGGTGCGCGGCGGCGGCGAAGTCGGCGCCGGCCGATGCATAGAGCACCGCACGCGAAGAGCTGACGATGATCGGCCCGTTGGCGCGCAGCCCGGCGCGCACCGTGGCGGCGGCGTCGCCCCCCTGGGCGCCCACGCCGGGGATCAGGAGCGGCACGGTGGGCGCCAGGGCGCGCACGCGTTCGATCTCCGCCGGGTAGGTGGCGCCCACCACCAGGCCGACCTGGCCATTGGTGTTCCAGGGGCCCTGCGCCTGCCGGGCGATGTGTTCGTACAGCAGCGGCTGGCCTTCCACGCTCGCCAGGCGCTGGGCCTGCAGGTCGTCGCCGCCGGGGTTGGAGGTGCGGCACAGCAGGATCGCGCCCTTGCCGTGGTAGGCCAGGTAAGGCGCCAGCGAGTCGAAGCCCATGAAGGGCGAGAGCGTGACCGCGTCGGCGCCGTAGCGCTCGAAGGCTTCCTTGGCGTACTGCTCGGCGGTGGAGCCGATGTCGCCGCGCTTGGCGTCGAGGATGACGGGTACTTGCGGCGCGGTGGCGCGGATGTGGCGTATCAGGCGTTCGAGCTGCGCCTCGGCGCCGTGTGCGGCGAAGTACGCGATCTGCGGCTTGAAGGCGTTGACCAGGCCGGCCGTGGCATCGACGATGGCGGCGCAGAAGTCGTAGATCTTGCCGGCGTCGCCCCGCAGGTGCTCGGGAAAGCGCTGGGGTTCCGGGTCCAGACCCACGCACAGCAGGGAGTCGTTCTGCGCGGTCGCGCCGCGCAGCATGTCGGTGAAAGTCATGGCCGGGATTGTAGAAGGCGCCCCGGTGGCGGCGCCGCTGAGTGGCCGGGCCGCGCTCGGCTTTGCGGCGCCCAGCCCGCTGGATGGGCGGGACGCAGGCGGGGTTGACCGGATCGGGGGCGTCGGTTCGCATGGGGCATTCCTAGAATGCCGAAGCCGCCCGGCTCTGCCGGGGCTGTCGTTTCGTTCACCCACCGCACAGGAGCTTTCACGCATGCAACTCACCAGCCACAGCTTCCAGGACGGCCGCGCCATTCCCGGCGAATTCGCCTTCGCCGTGCCGGATGCGGCCGCGCACGTCGCGCTGTCCGCCAACCGCAATCCGCACCTGGCCTGGAGCGGCGCGCCCGCCGGCACACAGTCGTTCGCCATCGTCTGCCATGACCCGGACGTGCCCAGCCGGGGCGACGACGTGAACCAGGAAGGCCGCACCGTGCCGGCCAGCCTGCCGCGCGTGGACTTCGTCCACTGGCTGCTGCTCGACATTCCCGCCGGCCGCACCGAGATCGCCGCAGGCGCCCATTCCAGCGCCGTCACGCCGCGCGGCAAGCCCGGCCCCGACGCGCCCGAGGGCCTGCGCCACGGCATCAACGACTACACCGGCTGGTTCGCCGGCGATGCGGACATGCGCGGCGACTACTACGGCTACGACGGCCCCTGCCCGCCCTGGAACGATTCCATCGTCCACCACTACATCTTCACGGTCTATGCGCTGGGCACGCCCACGCTGCAGGTCGAGGGGCCGCTCACCGGCGCCAATGTGCGCGCCGCGCTGGAGAAAGCGCCCGTGCTGGCCCAGGCCCGGCTGACGGGCCTCTACACGCTCAACCCGGCCGTCGCCCTGGCATGAGCGCGCAGGCGCGGGCCGCACGGCGGGCCGCTCCGATGTGAAAGAGCCCGCTGGCAGGGTGCCAGCGGGCTCATCTTTTGATAGCGGCCAGCGCTTGCAGGACAAGCGCTGGTGGTCCAACAGGCCTCTAAACCTGCGGATCAGCCGTTGGCGCGCTTTTGCAGGATCTCGAAGGCCGGCAGGGTCTTGCCTTCCAGCACTTCCAGGAAGGCGCCGCCGCCGGTGGAGATGTAGCCCACGTCCTTCTCGATGCCGTACTTGGCGATGGCGGCCAGCGTGTCGCCGCCTCCGGCGATGCTGAAGGCGGGCGATTCGGCGATCGCCTGGGCGATGGCCTTGGTGCCGTTCTCGAACGCGGCGAACTCGAACACGCCCACCGGGCCGTTCCAGACGATGGTCCCGGCGGCCTTGAGCTGGGCGGCCAGCTTCTTGGCGGTCTCGGGGCCGATGTCCAGGATCAGGTCGTCATCGGCCACGTCGGTGGCGGCCTTGACGGTGGCGGGCGCATCGGCGGAGAAGGTCTTGGCGACCACCACGTCGGTGGGGATCGGCACCTCGGCGCCGCGCGCCTTCATGGCTTCGATCACGGCGGTGGCTTCGCCCACCAGGTCGGGCTCGGCCAGGCTCTTGCCGATCGAAAGGCCCGCGGCCAGCATGAAGGTGTTGGCGATGCCGCCGCCCACGATCAGGCCATCGACGTTCTTGGCCAGGCTTTGCAGGATGGTCAGCTTGGTGCTCACCTTGCTGCCTGCCACGATGGCGACCAGCGGCCGCTTGGGCGCGGCCAGGGCCTGGGTGATGGCGTCGATCTCGGCCGACAGCAGCGGGCCGGCGCACGCCACCTTGGCGTATTCGGCGATGCCGTAGGTCGTGCCTTCGGCGCGGTGCGCGGTGCCGAAGGCGTCGTTGACGTAGATGTCGCACAGCTGGGCCATCTTCTGCGCCAGCTCGGGTTTGTTCTTCTTCTCGCCGGGGTTCACGCGGCAGTTCTCCAGCATCACGACCTGGCCGGGCTGCACCTGCACCCCGTCCACCCAGTCGGCCACCAGGGGCACATCACGGCCCAGCAGCTCGGCCAGGCGTTGGGCGACGGGCGCCAGCGAATCGGCCGGCGTCAGCGTGCCTTCGGTGGGGCGGCCCAGGTGGCTGGTGACCATCACGGCGGCGCCGGCGGCCAGCGCCATCTGGATGCAGGGCACCGAGGCCCGGATGCGCGTGTCTTCGGTGATGCGGCCGTCGTCGTCCTGCGGCACGTTCAGGTCGGCACGGATGAAAACGCGTTGGCCGCGGGCCTGGCCCTGGGCGCAGAGATCGGAGAAGCGAAGGATGTGCATGGAGTCGGCTGGGTTGAGGTTGCGCCGCATTTTAGGGCCGTGCGCGGCCCCGGCAGCGCTTTGGTAACCGCTTGGTAACCGAGGGGCGCGGGCGTGCCCGGCCCGCGCCTACCAGCCCCAGCCGATGTGCAGCGGCAGATAGACCAGCATGCCCACCACGATGGTGCCCAGGATGCCGCGCCGCCAGAAGTAGTAGCCCGCCGCGCACAGCGCGGCCGGCAGGCGCGCATCGCGCAGGGTGTGGATCAGCTCGCCCTGCGTCATCAGCAGCTCGGGCGCGATCACGGCGGTGAGGGCGGCCAGTGGCGCGTATTTCAGGCCGCGCTTGAGCCAGTCGGGCAGGGGCAGCTCGCGCTCGGGGATCATGAAGAAGGCGCGCGACACCACGGTGATCGCCGCCAGGCCCAGGATGGCGAAGGTGGGCTCCACCCAGGACCAGTTCCAGCCCGCGAACCATTGGCCGATCGCGCTCATGGGTGGCGCTCCTCGCGCAGCGGCACGTCGCCGTCCTGCACCTGCCGGCGATCGGCGTGCGGCAGGGGCTCGTCCGCCGGCACCAGCAGCACCTTGGGCTTGCGGCGCAGGTGATGGTCGGCCGCCTCGATCAGCAGACCGGCCGTGACGGCAGCGGCGATCGCCACCAGGATGTTGAGTTTCAGCGGCAGCGCGAACGCGGCGATGGCCGCCGTGGCGGCGACCAGCGTGGCCAGCCAGGTGGCGCGGTCGAACAGCATGGACAGCAGCACGCCTAGCAGCGCCAGCACGCCCGCGAAACCCAGGCCCCAGGACAGCGGCACCGCGTTGGCCAACAGGATGCCCGCGATGGCCGGCACTTGCCACGAGAACCAGTTGATCGTCGCCGCACCCCAGAAATAGGGCACCTGCTCGGGCTGCGGCTCGGGCCGGGGAAAGCGCTTCATGAAGGCCACGAAGATCACGTCGCCGCTGAAGTAGCCCAGCGCCAGCCGGTGGCGGCGCGGCAGCGGCTGAAAGTAGCTGCGCCACATGCTGCTGAAGATGACGAAGCGCAGGTTCACGCACATGGCCGTGAGCCACACCACCCAGAGCGGCGCGCCCACCGCCATCAGCGGCAATACGGCCAGTTGGGCGCTGCCCGCATAGACGACCAGCGACATGAAGATGGCCATGGGCGCGGACATGCCCGTCTTGACCATGGCCACGCCGGTCACCAGGCCCCAGGCGGCGATGCCCACGCAGGTCGCCATCATGTCCGTCACGCCCGTGCGGAAAACCGGGTCGCGCACGGTGGCACGCAGCGCCTGCAGGCGGCTCATGCGCGCTCCGGCGAGGCGGCGGCCGTTGCGGCTGCGGCGCCCAGCACCTCGCCCGGCGCGAGCGGAAAGCCGCGCAGGAAGTCGGCCGCCGGCAGGCGCTTGCCGCCCGCGCGCTGCAGCACTGTCAGGCGCAGCGCGCCCTGGCCGCAGGCCACGGCAATGCCGGCGGGGTCTATGGCAAGAATCTGCCCCGGGCGTGCATCCGGTGCGGGCTGAATGCTATCAATTTCGTAGCTCCACAGCTTGACCACCTCGCCCTGGGCCGTGGTGCTGGCGCCGGGGAAGGGGTCGAAGGCGCGGATGCGGCGGCCGATGGCATCGGCCGGCAGCGTCCAGTCGATGGTGCTCTCGGCCTTCTCGATCTTGTGCGCGTAGGTCACGCCCTCAGCCGGCTGTGGCGCGGGGCGCAGGCCGCCGCAGGCGGCCAGCTCCAGCGCCTCGACGATCATGCCCCCGCCCAGTGCAGCCAGCCGGTCGTGCAGGGTGGCGGTGGTGTCCTGCGCGGCGATGGGCAGGCGCTCCATCAGCAGCATGTCGCCCGTGTCCAGGCCCGCGTCCATCTGCATGATGGTCACGCCGGTCTCGGCGTCGCCCGCTTCGATGGCGCGATGGATGGGCGCGGCGCCGCGCCAGCGCGGCAGCAGGCTGGCGTGGATGTTGAGGCAGCCCAGGCCGTGGGCCCCCACGCTCCCCGCGGTGCGTGGTTCGCTGCCCCCCTGGGGGGCCTTCGCGCCTTCGGGCGGCCGTGCGGCGCTCATCAGATCCAGCACCCACTGCGGCAGGATCAGCCCGTAGGCGGCCACCACCATCGCATCGGCGCCCGCGGCCCGCAGCGCCTCGCGCGCGGCGGCGGCGTCATCGGGGTACTTGCCGTCCAGGCGCAGGCTGCGCGGCTGGGCGACGGCGATGCCGTGCTCCAGCGCGCATTGCTTGACGGGCGAGGCCTGCAGCTTCATGCCGCGGCCGGCGGGGCGGTCGGGCTGGGTCAGCACCAGCGGTACGGTGAAGCCGGCGGCGAGCAGGCGTTCGAGGGCCACACGGGCGAAATCCGGCGTGCCGGCGAAAACGATCTTCATGGTGGGGATTCTGCAATGCGCCCCAGGGCGCCAAGGGGGGCCGGAGTGATGGCCCCGGCCCGGGGAGTCAGAACGCGCGGCGGTCGCCGGGCATCGGCTCGTCGGTGAACATCACGTGGCGCACCACGCCGGCCGGGTCGATATGCACATGGGCCAGCCGGCGCAGATTGATGTCGGCGATGAAGCGGTAGGTCCACACGTCGCCGTTGAAGCTGGACACGCGTTCGACCACGAAGGGCGGGCCGAAGGTGGCGCGCACGTCGGCGGCGGTAAAGCGGCCGACGGGAATGGCGGCGAAGCGCTCGAAGGTCAGCACCTGCTCGGTGCGGGCCACGCGCCCGGCTGGGTCCAGATCGACGTGATAGGCATAGAAGCCCATCGGGTAGGTGGTGTAGAGCCAGCTCTCGCCGCCGCCGGGCAGCGGCGAGACGGAATAGGGCGTGCCCAGCTGGGCGGCCACGGCGGCGCGGGGCGTTCCGGGCGCGATCTGCGTGGGCGCTGCGGCGCAGGCCGCCAGCAGCAGCGCGGCCGCCAGGGGCAGCCACCGGGTGAAGGGCCAGGCGCGGAGCAGGGCGAACACCGGCAGGCCGGCGGCCGTGCGGCTTTCGCAGCTGCCGCCGCGCTGGGTCATGCGCGTTCCTCGCGCTGCTGCTTGACCAGCTTGGTCTTGATGCGGTTGCGCTTGAGCGGCGAGAGGTATTCGACGAACACCTTGCCCAGCAGGTGATCCATTTCGTGCTGGATGCACACGGCCAGCATGCCTTCGGCCTCGATCGTGCGGGCCTGGCCGTCGCGGTCCAGCGCACGCACGTGCACGGCGGCGGCGCGCTCGACGCCGTCATAGATGCCGGGCACCGAGAGGCAGCCTTCTTCGCCCGTCACACGCTCGGCGCTGGCCCAGACGATCTCGGGGTTGATCAGCACCAGGGGCGTGTCGCGCTCCTCCGAGACGTCGATGACGACGATGCGCTCGTGCACATCCACCTGCGTGGCGGCCAGGCCGATGCCATGGGCGTCGTACATGGTGGCGAGCATGTCGTCCAGCAGGGCGCGCACGCGGTCATCCACCTGCTGGACGGGCTGGGCGACCTTGTGCAGGCGCGGATCGGGGTATCGGAGAATGGAAAGAATGGCCATGGCGCGAGGGAAATATGTCGCTATTTTCGCCACTTTCTCCGGGTGCCCGGGGCGCGCTGTCAATAATCATTGCCCCTGAAAGGGCTTGCGCAGAGAATCACAAACGGTTTTGAACGTCTCGGCAACTGTGTCATTCGTTACAAAAAAGCAGGATGCAGGGCCCCGTGACTGACGGGCAGCAGTGATCGCACCGGCGACCGTTTCCTGCGGTTCTTCCCTTTCCAATGCACTACACAAGGAACGACATGAGGGCATCCATCCGCGCGCGCCGCAACGTGCTGGGCACGCTGGCTTTCCTGAGCGGATGCCTGTCCGTCCTTCCCGCCGCGGCGCAGACCGCCGCCGGCCGCTACCCCGTCACCGGCGCGCAGCGCGCCACGGCCCAGCAGGTCGCCTCGCGCGGCGTTCCCCTCTCCGAGCTCTCCCCCACCGCGCCCGACACCTACGTGGTCAAGCGCGGCGACACGCTCTGGGGCATCTCGGGCATGTACCTGCAGCGCCCCTGGCGATGGCCTGAACTCTGGGGCATGAACCTGCAGGCCATTCCCAATCCGCACCTGATCTATCCCGGCCAGACTCTCTACCTGGAGAAGGTCGATGGCTACGCCCGCCTGCGCACCAGCCGCGCCGGCGATCCGACCGACACCGTGCGCCTGTCGCCGCGCACCCGCTCCGAGAGCCTGGCCTCCAGCGCCCTGCCCACGCTGCCCCCGCACCTCATCGAGCCCTTCCTCGTCGAGCCGCTGGTGGTCGATGAGCTCACCTTCTCGCAGGCGCCGCGCATCGTCGCCACCACCCAGGCGCGCGTGCTCATGGCCACCGGCGACCGCGCCTACGCCATGGGTCCCGAGGGCAGTGCGCTCACGATCACGCCGCAGACGCCGCGCGAGTACCGCGTGTTCCGCAGCGCAACGCCCATGAAAGACCCGGTCACCGGCGAGATCCTGGGCTACGAGGCGCAGTATGTCGGCCTGGCCGAGCTGGTGCGCAGCCAATCGGTCGAATCCTCGCCCGACGGCAAGGGCGGCACCACCGAAGCGGTCGTGCCCGCCACCGTGGATCTGCGCTCGGCCAAGGAAGAGATCCGTGCCGGCGACCGCCTGCTGCCCGCGCCCGAGCGCGTGCTGACCAGCTACACCCCGCGCGAGCCGCAGATGCCGGTCGATGCCCGCGTGGTGTCGCTCTACGGCAGCAGCGCCCTCGCCTTCGCCGCGCAGAACCAGGTGATCGCGATCAACAAGGGCACGCGCGACGGCATGGAAGCCGGCTACGTGCTCACCGTGCTCACCCAGGGCGCCCGCATCACCGACAAGACCGGCGGCGAGCGCATCGCCTTGCAGCTGCCCAGCGAGGCCAACGGTACCGCCATGGTGTTCCGCACGTTCGACCGGGTGTCCTACGCGCTGCTGCTTCGCGTGCAGGAGGGTGTGCGCGTGGGCGACCGCCTCGTGAACCCCCAGTAAGCGCGGATCGCGCGGCCTGTCCGGCGCCGTCGCGGCCTTTTCGTCGTCGTGCCCATGGATCCCGAAGAACTGACCGCCTGGCTCCGGCTCACGCTCACTGAGGGCGTGGGCAATACCACCGCCCGCCGCCTGCTGGCGGCCTTCGGCCTGCCGCAGGCCATCTTCAGGCAGACCGAGGCTGCGCTGCAGGCTTGCGGCGCCAGCGTCGCGCAGGCCCGCGCCCTCCGCAGCGAGCCCGAGGCGCTGGCCGCCCGGATCGAGGCCGTGCGCCAGTGGCTGGCCTTGCCGGGCGAGGCCGGCGGCCTCGCCCGGGGCCTCGTCACGCTGGGCGATGCGCGCTACCCGCGCAGCCTGCTGGCAACCGAAGACCCGCCCCTGCTGCTCTACGTGATGGGCGCGCCGCGCTTCGTTTCCGGGGAGTGCGACCCCTTTCCCTCCTCCCACTGCCTGGCCATCGTCGGCAGCCGCAACCCCACGGCCCAGGGGGCGGACAACGCCCGGCAGTTCGCCCGCGCACTGCGCGGCGCGGGGCTGGGCATCGTCTCCGGGCTGGCGCTGGGCGTGGATGCCGCCGCGCACGAAGGCGCGCTGGACGACCCCGGCGATCCGTCCGTGCCGGCCACCATCGCCATCGTGGGCACGGGTCTGGACCGCGTCTATCCGCGCCGCAACCTGGACCTGGCCCGCCGCATCGCCCAGCATGGGCTGATCGTGAGCGAATATTCGCTGGGCACGCCGCCACTGGCGCCCAACTTCCCCAAGCGCAACCGCATCATCTCGGGCCTGTCGCAGGGCACGCTGGTGGTCGAGGCGGCGCTGGCCTCCGGCTCGCTCATCACGGCCCGTCTGGCGGCCGAGCAGGGGCGCGAGGTGTTCGCCATTCCCGGCTCCATCCACGCGCCCCAGTCGCGGGGCTGCCATGCGCTGATCCGTCAGGGCGCCAAGCTGGTGGAGTCGGCGCAGGACGTGCTGGAGGAGTTGCGTGTGCCCATCCCCGGCGACGCGCCGCGCCGCCGCGCTGAGGCGGGCGTGGAGCCAGTGGCGAAGGAAGAAGACGAGGCCGCGCCCGCATCCTGGGGCGGTCAGGAGGCCGGCGATGGCCCCTACGCCGATCTGCTGGATGCCCTGGGTTTCGACCCGGTGAGCTTCGATGCCCTGCAGGCGCGCACGGGGCGCGACACGGCCGGGCTGCAGGTCGCGCTCCTGGAACTGGAACTCGAAGGCCAGGTCGCCCGGTTGCCGGGCGGCCTGTTCCAGCGCATGGGCCGGGGCTGACCTAGGCCCATCGCCCAGGCCTCGACGATCGTGGGGCCCTTACAGACCCAGCATCAGCTTCAGGTTCTGCACCGCTGCGCCGCTGGCGCCCTTGCCCAGGTTGTCCAGGCGAGCCACGGCCACGGCATGGCGGTGCTCGTCGTTGCCGAAGACGCGCAGCTCCAGCTGGTTGGTGTTGTTGAGGGCGGTGGGCTCGAGCTTGCCGTCTTCGGTGCGAGGCAGCACGCGCACCCACTGATCGGGCGTGTTGCTGCGCGCGTAGTGGGCGGCCAGCGCATCGTGCAGGTCGGCCACCTTGGGGGTGCCGGGCAGCAGGTCCAGGTGCAGGGGCAGCTGCACCAGCATGCCCTGGCGGAAATTGCCGACCGACGGCGTGAAGATCGGCCGGCGCGCGAGGCCGGTGTACTTCATGATCTCGGGCAGGTGTTTGTGCGACAGGCCCAGGGCGTAGAGCTCGAAGGGGGCGGCTTCGCCCTTTTCGTAGGCCTCGATCATCGGGCGGCCGCCGCCCGAATAGCCGCTGACCGAGGGCAGCGCCACCGGGTAGTCGGCCGGCAGCAGGCCGGCATCGACCAGCGGGCGCAGCAGCGCGATGGCGCCAGTGGCATAGCAGCCGGGGTTGGATACGCGCCGCGCGCTCTTCACGGCCTGGGCCTGGTCGGCCGAGAGTTCGGGAAAGCCATAGACCCAGCCGTCCGCCGTGCGGTGCGCGGTGGAGGCGTCGATGATGCGGATGGTGCGGCCCGTTTCGGCGGTGATGGCGTCCACCAGGGCGACGGTCTCGCGCGCCGCGTCGTCGTGCAGGCACAGCACGACCAGGTCCACGCCGGCGATCAGTGCGCGCTTGGCGGCAGCATCCTTGCGCAACTCAGGCGCGATGCTGACCAGTTCGACCTGCGGCATGGCCTGCAGGCGTTCGCGGATCTCCAGCCCGGTGGTGCCGGCTTCGCCGTCGATAAACACTTTAGACATGGGGTAGAGCTCCTGCGAAAAAGTGCGGCGGGGCCGCGGTGGGCGCGTAAGTTGTATCCACATGGATGGTGCGCCGCAGCATGATACAGTCGCTGGTTGCCATGTCCCAAGCCCGCGGCCAGAGACATTCCAACATCATGGCAAACGGGTAAACACCATCCTTTCCTGAGAGAGACCTCATGAAGATTCACGAATACCAAGGCAAGGAAATCTTGCGCAATTTTGGTGTGCCCGTTCCGCGCGGCATTCCTGCTTTCACGGTGCAGGAAGCCGTGGAAGCCGCCCAGAAGCTCGGCGGCCCTGTGTGGGTGGTCAAGGCCCAGATCCACGCCGGTGGCCGTGGCAAGGGCGGCGGCGTGAAGGTGGCCAAGAGCATCGACGACGTCAAGAAGCTCGCTGGCGAGATCCTGGGCATGCAGCTCAAGACCCACCAGACCGGCCCCGAAGGCCAGAAGGTCCGCCGCCTGTACATCGAAGACGGCGCCGACATCAAGAACGAACTCTACGTCTCGCTGGTCACCGACCGCGCCACGCAGAAGGTCGCCCTGATCGCTTCGAGCGAAGGCGGCATGGACATCGAGGAAGTGGCCCACTCCACGCCCGAGAAGATCGTCACCGAGATGATCGACCCGCTCACCGGCATCACGCCCGAGCAGGGCAAGAAGGTTGCCGAAGCCATCGGCCTGTCCGGCAAGTCCGTGGACCAGGCGCTGGACATCTTCGCGAAGATCTACAAGTGCTACATGGAAACCGACGCGTCGCTGGTGGAAATCAACCCGCTGAACTGCGACTCCAAGGGTGACTTGATGGCCCTGGACGCGAAGTTCAACTTCGACGCCAATGCCCTGTTCCGCCATCCCGAGATCGTGGCCTACCGCGACCTGGACGAAGAAGATCCGGCCGAAGTGGAAGCCTCCAAGTTCGACCTGGCCTACATCAGCCTGGACGGCAATATCGGCTGCCTGGTGAACGGTGCCGGCCTGGCCATGGCCACCATGGACACCATCAAGCTGTTCGGCGGCGAGCCGGCCAACTTCCTGGACGTGGGCGGCGGCGCCACCCCCGAAAAGGTCACCGAAGCCTTCAAGATCATGCTCAAGAACCCCAAGGTCGAGGGCATCCTGGTCAACATCTTCGGCGGCATCATGAAGTGCGACACCATCGCCACGGGCGTCATCACCGCCTGCAAGGCCGTGAACCTGAACGTGCCGCTGGTCGTGCGCATGAAGGGCACCAACGAAGAGCTGGGCAAGAAGATGCTGGCCGAATCCGGCCTGCCGATCATCGCTGCAGACACCATGGCCGAAGCTGCGACGAAGATCGTTGCTGCCGTCAAGTAAGCCCGGAGAACACTCATGTCGATCTACATCAACAAAGACACCAAGGTCATCACCCAAGGCATCACGGGCAAGACGGGCCAGTTCCACACCGAAAAGTGCCAGGAATACGCGAACGGCAAGAACTGCTTCGTCGCGGGCGTGAACCCCAAGAAAGCCGGCGAGTCGATCTTCAACATCCCGATCTACGCATCCGTCAAGGAAGCCGCATCGCAGACCGGCGCCACCGTGTCGGTGATCTACGTGCCGCCCGCAGGCGCCGCTGCCGCCATCTGGGAAGCCGTGGAAGCCGACCTGGACATGGCCATCTGCATCACCGAAGGCATTCCGGTTCGCGACATGCTCGAAGTGCGCAACAAGATGAAGGCCAAGGAAGCCGCCGGCGGCAAGAAGACGCTGCTGCTGGGCCCCAACTGCCCCGGCCTGATCACGCCCGACGAGATCAAGATCGGCATCATGCCCGGCCACATCCACCGCAAGGGCCGCATCGGCGTGGTCTCGCGCTCCGGCACGCTGACGTATGAAGCCGTGGCCATGCTGACCGAAGTCGGGCTGGGCCAGTCGAGCGCCGTGGGCATCGGTGGCGACCCCATCAACGGCCTCAAGCACATCGACGTCATGAAGGCCTTCAACGACGATCCCGACACCGACGCCGTCATCATGATCGGTGAAATCGGTGGTCCGGATGAAGCTGAAGCCGCCCAATGGTGCAAGGCCAACATGAAGAAGCCGATCGTCGGCTTCATCGCTGGCGTGACCGCCCCTCCCGGCAAGCGCATGGGCCACGCCGGCGCGCTGATCTCCGGCGGCGCCGACACGGCCGATGCCAAGCTCGCCATCATGGAAGAGTGCGGCTTCGTCGTGACGCGCAACCCGTCCGAACTGGGCAAGCTGCTCAAGGCCCAGCTGAAGTGATCGGGCTCCCGGCGCGGCGGTAAGCAAAACTACGCACGCTCCGGTGCCTGGCCGCCGATAAACTTGGCGCTCCAAAAAGAA
>JBHIWE010000097.1:0-14720 GCA_041987645.1 Acidovorax sp.
GCCTGCGGGGGGTTCTCGTCCAGATTTTCGAGCACCACGACGAACTCATCACCGCCATGACGTGCCACGGTGTCTTCCGTGCCGACACAACTGCGCAGGCGCTGGGCGACCTCACGCAGGAGCATGTCGCCCCGGTCATGCCCACGGGTTTCGTTGAGCGTCTTGAAGTTGTCCAGGTCCAGCATCAGCAGGGCGCCGCACCGTTGGCGGCGGGCGCTGGCATCCAGCGCCTGCTGCAGACGGTCCACCAGCAGGCGTCGGTTCGGCAGCCGGGTGAGCGGGTCATAGTAAGCGAGGTAGCGGATTTCCTCCTCGTCGGCCTTGTGCTGGCTCAGGTCCACCAGCGTCAGCATGTGCGCGTCGCCCAGCAACGCACCAGCTCCCTCGACCGTACGGCGTTGGCCGTCCTTGCAGGTGATGGTGTATTCGCTGGCGGGAATGTCACCGCCGGCCCGCAGGCCCGCCTGGCGCTGCGACCGCCACCGCTGCCGCGCGACCGCGCGGTGCTCCGCATCGGGAAAGAGCTTTGCCCACCAGGTCCGCACATCGGGCGTTTCGTCCTCGACGTAGCCGCAGATCTGCGTGAACCGCTCGTTGCGGAAAACGATGGCACCGTCGCCTTGCACCAGGCACACACCGACCGGAATACGGTTGAGGATCTCGCGCAGGCGCTGCTCGCTATCGCCTAGCGCAGCCTCCATGCTCTTGCGGGCAGAAATGTCCTGAACCGCTGCGATGTGGACGTCCGATATCGCTCCGCGCGAGCGCATGGGAGAGACATTCAGATCCACGGTGACGATTTCGCCGTTCTTGCGCACGTAGCGCTTTTCCAGGCGGAACTCCGCCAACTCGCCCCTCACCATCCGCCGCGTGAGTTCGAGATCCACCTCGAGATCGTCGGGGTGGGTGTAGTCGTGGAAGCGCATGGACTGCAACTCGTCGGCGGAGTAGCCCAGGATGTCGCAGAACTTCTGGTTGACTCGCACCAACTCACCTGTGGAGGAGCGCGTCTGCGCCACCCCCACCGCAGCCTGATTGAAGACGGTGCGAAAGCGCTCTTCGCTGTCGGTACGTGCGCTCTGCGCCGCCACGGCCTGACTCTGCGCCTGTGCGCGGCGCCGGACCAGCAGCACCACCAGCCCTGCCAGCAGGCAGGTGGCCAGCACCCCGCCCAGCCCCACCAGCCCCGGCAGCCGGCGTTCGGAGCTCGAAAGAAAGTCATGCTGGGGGTAGAAAGTGAGTTGCCAATGACGCCCGCCCACCTGGACCATCCGCTCGTAGGGCTGGGCCGCCTCGGGCTTGCCTTCTTCGAGCGGCAGCACGACGCTCGTCCGCGCGGGCGACGCGCCTGCATTCAGTCCGACGTCCTGGATTCCCAGGAGCATGCCGCTCAGGTAGCCCTCGCTGCGCAACGCATCCACCAAAGCCGGCACCTGGATGACCGCGCCCACGGCGCCAATGAGGCTCCGGGCATCACCCGGCAGATCCCCTGCGGGCGAGACCGCGCCGGGGTCGCGTCCGAAAACCGGCGCACACATTTCGACGGCGATCACGCGCCGATCCACCGGCCCGACTTCGATCGGAGCGGACGCGGCCACGGCGCCCGTGGCACGGCTGCGCAGGAAGGTATCCCGATCCGCATGCCTCGAAACCATGTTTTGCCCCACCCCGCTGGCGGCTGCTGAAGGCCATGCATATTCGAACACGTCGTCGGCGGCGCGCTGGCCATTCGGGCGCACATTGAAAACGCCGCCCGCAACGGCGGCGGCAGGCGCGCCAGCCTCAAGTCCACCAGACCCGTTCTTCGGCGCGTAGCGAACGAACCTCAGAGCGCTGACACCGGAGTGCCTGTCCTGCAGATTCAGCTCCTGCACAGCGCGCGCAAAGTCGCGTTGCCCGATCTGGGGGTTCATGGCGAACCACATACGCATGCCATTGAGCAGATCGATGTTGGAGCGAAGACGCAGCTGGAGAGCCTCCGAAAAAGAGTGGATCTCCTGCTCTATGCGGGCCTCGGATATGGCGTGCACCGACGCTTGCTGCTGCCTCCAGAGCGCGACACTGGTCAGCAGACCCGATAAAGCGACGAGCAAGCCCGGCAGCCAAAGCCGTGACTGAATACGCTGCCGGGCGAAGAAGGTCATGACAGGGGGTCTGGTGCACCTGAAGGGGTGCCGGGAACAGCCCGCGCGCAAGCCGCAGGCCAGGGAAAGCACAGAGCGGAGGGGTGCGGTCAGCACACCAGCCAGCGCTGCAAGAGGACTTCAAGGATAGCTGCAATCCGATACGGTTTAGCCCACTTGGCGGCGCTCATTTCCCCATCGCGCGCCCCTGCCTGACCCAGACCACCAGGGGCCTGAGCCAGCGGGCCCGCCAGGCGAGCGCAAAAGCCACGGCCAGCGCTGCGCCGGCCAGCGTCATGACCCACACCAGCGAGGCCATCGATGGGTGATCCACAACCAGGCACAGAGCGAGCGATGCGGCCAGAGCCAGCGCGCCCAGCCAGCGCAGCGCCACCACCGTGCGGCGTGGCGCTCCTGCGCCGGGGCCCCGCACCTGCTCCCAGTGCGAGTCCAGCGAGAGGGCGAGCCAGCCCATGCCAAGGATGCTCGAGCACACGGACACCGACAGCAACAGAGCGTCACGCATGGACGGCTCCGGCTGCAGGGCCCGGCGCGGCGCCCTGCCCCGCCGCCTCGCGCCTGCGCAGCCGCAAGGCGACCAGCGCGGCGATGGTGGCGACGGCCAGCAAGGCCAGGTCCAGCCCGGCTACCGGCCAGTAGCCCGCAGCGATGGTGCGCAGCAGGTGGTCCCCGGTGCTCAGCCAGTTCAGCAGCACGGCGGCCACGGCCAGCACGGCGATGGCCCAGCACTGCTCGCGCCAGGCGGGCGCGAGCAGCGCCTGCGCGACCGGGGCGGTACGCCACGCGCCGTGTGCCCAGGCCACCATCCACGCACCCCAGAAGGCGTATTGCTCGCAGGCCCCCTGGCCCGGCCACCCCGAAGGTATCTCGGTCGGCAGCAGCCGGTTGGCGACCAGCATGGTCAGCGCGGCGATCACCATGCCCGTGACGCTCGTCACGGCGAAGGCATCGACCCAGCGCGCGCCGCTGCGGCCCTGCTGGGCGTGCTGGCGCTTGCGCTTCTCTACGAAGAAGAGAAAGCCCGTGGCGATGCAGGCGCAGCCCGAGAGGCCGCCCAGCACGTAGAACCAGCGCAGCAGCCAGTGGCGGAAATGCTGCAGGTGCAGGCCGGTGAGAAACGTATTCACGCTCGCCACCGCCGTGAGCGGCGGGTCTTCGCGCAGCACCTCGCCAGTCGCCGCCTTGAAATGAATGCCGTCACCCACCAGCGCGATGCGGTCGGTGCCGGCACGATAGACGCTCACGTAGCCGTTGGCGTCACCCACATGCCGCAGCGCCAGAAAGCCCACGTCCCCCGCCTTGCCGGCCGCAGCCCAGCGCCGCTGCGCCTCGGCCACCATCGCATCGACCGAAGCCAGCGGCCCCGCCACGCCCGCCCGGTCGTGCGGCAGGCCCGTTTCAGCGGCTTCCTGCTGTTCGTGCAGTTCATGCAAGGGCTCCAGTTGCGTATGCGTGACCGGGAAATAGGTACCGGCGAAGATCACCAGACCGGAGAACGCGAAGATGAAGTGGAACGGCAGCGCGACGACCCCGGTGAGGTTGTGCAGGTCCAACGCGCTACGCTGGATGCTCTTGCGGGGCCGGAAGGTAAACAGTTCGCGGAAGATCTTGCGGTGCATGACCACACCGCTCACCAGCGCCGCCAGCATCACCAGCGCGGCAAAGCCGACGATCCAGGTGCCTAGGCTCATCCAGTTCAGGTGCAGGCTGTAGTGCAGCGGGTAGAAGAACTGGCTGCCGATCTTGAGCTGGTCGTCTGGCAAGGCCTGGCCGGTGCGCGGGTCGATGGTGCGAGTGCCCCACACCTCGTCTTTCGGGTTCTTCGCCCCAGGCAGCTCATAGCTGGCAAACAGACTGAGCACAGGATCGCGGTGGGTCGTGTAGGCACCCCAGCTTTTGACGATCGGAAACTCCCGCGCCATGGGCCCGTCGATGCGGCTCCTGGCCTGTTCGATCTGCGCGGCATCGGGCCGCATGGCCTGGAACGCGGGCAGCAGCACGCGGTCGAACGACGGCATGGGCTGCGGGGCAAATCGGGTGGCTGGAATCGCCCACCGGTCGATCTCGCGGTCGAACACCGAGAGCGAGCCGAAGAAGAACACCGCCATGAGCACGAAGCCCAGCACCAGGCCGAACCAGGTGTGCAGCCAGGCCATGGATACCCGGAAGTTGTTGAACATCGCAAGGTTTCCTTTGCCGCTTCAGAGAAGGGCTCGCTGCACCAGCCAGGCCGCACCGGTCATGACCGCCCCGCCGCCTGCCAGCACCAGCCAGACCCGCGCCACGCTGGGCGCAGCGAATGCCCACAGGAACACGACGAGAAAGAGCAGCAGGCCCAGGATGCCGCCCACGGCCTCTGCGTCATGGAAGTCCAGCCGCGCGGCGAACAAGAGGGCGATGGACAGCGCGATGAAGCCCCAGGTGAAGACGTAGCCGCCCAGCACGCCGGCGGCGATGCGCGAGACGATCTGGCGGCGTGGAACAGCGTTCGTGGCCATGGCGATGAATCTTGTAAATGCGAGTGATTTGCATTATTGCATTGCAAGTGCAATGCCCCGTTCCGCCCGGGGCTTTGATCGCCGCCCGGCTGCGAAGGGCTGCTGGTATCGTGCGGCGACGGCCCCGTTCCCATGCCCCCGACCACTCCCACGATGCTCTACGCCCTGCTCAAGCTCTTCCACCTCTTGGCCGCCATCGTATGGATCGGCGGCATGGTCTTCGCGCACTTCTTCCTGAGGCCCGCCGCGCTGGCGCTGGAGCCGCCCGTCCGCCTGCCACTGATGGAGGCGGTGCTGCAGCGCTTCTTCCGGGCCGTAGCCGTGGCGGCGGCGGTGATGCTGGCCACGGGCCTCTGGATGGTCGGCCGCACCGCCAAGGCCGTGGTGCAGGCCGGCGGCACTTTCGCCATGCCGCTGTCCTGGACGCTGATGGCCACGCTGGGGCTGGTGATGATCGCCATCTTCGGCCATATCCGCTGGGCTCTCTACCCAAGGCTGCATGCAGCCACGCAAGCGGCCGACTGGCCTGCGGGCGGCCGGGCGATGGCCTCTATTCGCACCTGGGTCGGCGTGAATCTGGCACTGGGTACAGCCACCGTGGCAGTGGCGGTTGTGCCGCTTTAGTCGTCGGCGCGCAACGGCATATTTGCGGGCGTTTGCGCCCTCCGATACTGGACCTCACGCTTCTCTTTCGATAGCAAACATGATCCCCAGACGTTCCGCGTCCTTCGGCTTCGCCGTGCTCGCGCTGGCCTTTCTGGCGGCGCTAGCGGGTGGCTGGTGGGCGCAGGCGCAGTGGCGCGCCGCCCAGGGCGAGGTCGCGGCGCTGCAGCGCGAAGTGGTCTCCACGCAGGAGCAGTTGCTGGGCTATACGCGCTACACCACCTACCTCACCGCCGGCCAGAACACGCTGGCCGAGCAGATGAAGCTGCTGACGGCGACCGTGGTACGCGAGGAAGGCGCCACGCAGATCGTGGAGAAGTCGGTGCTCGGCCTGCAGTCCACGGGCGTGGTCGCCATCTGGTACACGGCCGAATACGCCTTCGGCTACGACCTGCGCCCCGGCAGCTACACGCTCCAGGCCACGCCCCAGGGGCTGCAGGTGCATCTGGCGCGCCCCACCCTGGTGGCCACGCCGGCCGTGAGCCATCTACGCCACCGCGTGCTCTCGGGCGGGCTCTTCACCGACGAGCAGGCTGCCATCGTGGCGCTGCAGCAGGAAGCCGCCCGCCGCGCCCTGGCCCAGGGCCAGGCGATGTCGGCCGAGCCCGCCGTGCTGGCGCTCTGCGAAAAGAGCCTCACCACCTTTCTGGCCGACTTCCTCGCGCGCCAGCCGGGCGTGAAGGCGGTACCGCGCATCACCGTGGTCTATCGCTGATCCCCGCCCCAGGGCCGGGCTCCCCGCGGCCAGGCACGCGTGGGGACATGGCAGCAGCCCTGGGCACACCGGGCCGCCGCCCCGTAACATGCAGACCCGTCCATCGCCAGGACGATCCCCTGGAGTCATCGACCCGTGCTGTTCCGCTTCTTCGAAAAACGCGTCCCCCCCTACCCCGCCGGCGAGCCCGCTGTGCCGCCCCAGGACTTCATGGCCTTCGTCTGGGCCGGAACGCGCGGGCTGCGGGGCTACGTCATCGCGATGACGGGCCTCTCGGCCGCGATCGCGGTGTACGAGGCACTGCTCTTCGCCGTATTGGGCCGGCTGGTGGACTGGATCAGCGACGTGCCAGCCGCGCGCTTCTGGGAAGAACGCGGCACGCTGCTGATGTGGGTGGTCGGCATGCTCGTGGCCAGCATTGCCCTGGTTGCGTTGCAGACCAGCGTCAAGCACCAGGCCCTGGCCATCAACTTCCCGCTGCGGCTGCGCTGGAACTTCCACCGGCTGATGCTCGGCCAGAGCATGGCCTTCTATGCCGACGAGTTCGCCGGCCGCATCACCACCAAGATCATGCAGACGGCGCTCGCCGTGCGCGACATGATCTTCACGACCACCGACGTGGTCGTGGGCATGGGTGTCTATCTCTTCACCATCCTCGCGCTGGCTGCGGGCTTCGAGGTGCGGCTGCTGCTGCCTTTCCTCGCCTGGATCGTTTGCTACGGCCTTGCCTGCTGGTACTTCGTGCCGCGGCTGGGCCGCATCGGCAAGGCGCAGGCGGATGCGCGCTCGGTGATGACCGGGCGCATCACCGACGCGTACACCAACATCGCCACCGTCAAGCTGTTCTCGCACACCCGGCGCGAGGCGGAATTCGCCCGCTCTGCCATGGATGCCTTCAAGCAGACGGGTTATGCGCAGATGCGGCTCGTGAGCCAGTTCGAGATCGTCAACCACATCCTCGTGGTGGCGATGATCCTGGGTGCCTGCGGCACGGCTCTCTGGCTCTGGTCGCAGGGCCAGGTGGGCGCGGGCGCGGTGGCCGCCGTCACCGCCATGGCGCTGCGCGTCTCGGGTCACGCCCACTGGGTGATGTGGGAGATGACCACTCTCTTCGAAAGCGTGGGCACCATCCAGGACGGCATCAACACCCTGACGCGCCCGCGCACCGTGCTGGACGCCCCCGATGCCCGCCCGCTGGCCGTGGCCCGCGGCGAGGTGCGCTTCGAGAACGTGCGCTTCGGCTACCAGAACGGACGGCCGGTCATCGACGATCTGAACCTGACCATCCGCCCGGGCGAGAAGATCGGACTGATCGGCCGCTCCGGCGCGGGCAAGTCCACGCTGGTCAACCTGCTGCTGCGCTTTCACGACCTGCAAGGCGGGCGCATCCTGATCGACGGGCAGGACATCGCCCATGTCACGCAGGACAGCCTGCGCCAACACATCGGCATGGTCACGCAGGACACATCCCTGCTGCACCGCTCCATGCGCGACAACATTCTCTACGGGCGGCCGGACGCCACAGACGCGCAGATGCATGCGGCCGCACGCCGCGCTGAGGCGGAGGACTTCATCCAGACCCTGACCGACCTGCACGGCCGCAGCGGCTACGACGCTCACGTGGGCGAGCGCGGCGTGAAGCTCTCCGGGGGGCAGCGCCAGCGGGTGGCGATCGCCCGCGTGATGCTCAAGGACGCGCCCATCCTGCTGCTCGACGAAGCCACCAGCGCGCTCGACTCCGAAGTGGAAGCCGCCATCCAGCAAAGCCTCGACGGGCTGATGCAGGGCAAGACCGTGATCGCCATTGCCCACCGCCTGTCCACCATCGCGGCGATGGACCGGCTCATCGTGCTGGATGCGGGCCGCATCATCGAGGAAGGCACGCACGCGCAGCTGCTGGCGCGCGGGGGCGTCTATGCACGGCTGTGGGGCCACCAAAGCGGCGGCTTCCTCGGGGAGACGGAGGACGACGGCGCCCAGGGCTGAGCGGCGTTACCTGTCGGCATCGGATGACACGCAGGCCCGCGCCCCGCCTGCGAACCAGCCCCGGGGTGGCCGCAAAGAATGCACGCAGGCATCTCGCCACCCCCGGCCGCCACTGCGCCGGGGAACACCCCAACAAACAAGGACGCCACCATGTCGATCTCCCTGCTGCTGCTCATCATCCTGATCCTGATCCTGGTCGGCGTGCTCCCCACCTGGGGCCACAGCCGCTCGTGGGGCTACGGTCCCAGTGGCGGCATCGGCCTGGTCGTGGTGATCCTGCTGGTGCTGCTGCTCATGGGCAGGATCTGACGGCGCCCCGCCCTGCGGCGCGCCCTCCACTTGCGGCGCCTTCGGGCGCCGTTTTCATTGGTGATGCACCCCACGGCGCATGTCGGCCGATCCAGGATCTGTGCTCGCCGCAGTTCCACCCCGAAGAATGCGGCTTTGCCCTACGCGTTTGGGGCTGTCACGCGTTAGAAACGGGTGGTTACGAAGCCTACAATGAAATCAGCAGTGCCACAGGCCGACAGGCCCCGAAGCACCGTCCCTGGCAAGACGGCGCGGGCGCCGCAGCCCATGTTGATCTCTCACATCTATATGAACCAGCACATCCAAGACATCCTGCGCAACGAGGACCCTGCAGCCCTGTTTCAGCGCTGGCTTGAAGAAGCCCGCAAGGGGGATTCCAACGTAGGTCGCAGCGCCCAATCGGAGGCGTCGGAGATCCTGCAGGCGCTGAACGGGGCGTTGCAGAACGGGGCAGACCCCGAGCGCTTCGGCAGCTCCCCCGCCTGGGGCCCGGTGCAGCAGGCCCTGGCCGACTTCTCCCGTTCGCGCGCCGCACAAGGCCAGAGCGCCGGCGCGACCAGCGTGTTCGTGCTGGCGCTCAAGCGCCCCTTCTTCTCTTCGCTGCAAAAGCAGCTTGCGGCCAGCCCGGATGCCCTGGTGGATGCTCTCTGGGCGGTCACCCTGCTGGTGGACCAGATGGCCCAGCACACGGTCACCACCTTCCAGCAGGCACGCGAAGACATCATCGCGCGCCAGCAAGAGGAACTGCTTGAACTCTCCACGCCCGTGGTGAAGCTGTGGGAAGGCGTGCTCGCCGTGCCCATGATCGGCACGCTGGATAGCAACCGCACGCAAGTGGTCATGGAAACGCTGTTGCAGCGCATCGTGGAAACCGAGGCCGAGCTCGCCATCATCGACATCACCGGAGTGCCGACCGTGGACACGCTGGTCGCGCAGCATCTGCTCAAGACCGTCACCGCCATCCGGCTGATGGGCGCCGACTGCATCATCAGCGGCATCCGCCCTCAGATCGCGCAAACCATCGTGCATCTGGGCATCGACCTGGATGGCATCGGCACCAAGGCCACACTGGCCGATGCCCTGCGCCTGGCGCTGCACCGTACCGGCTGGCAAGTTGCCCGCCGCGCGGACTGATACGAGCCGCCGATGGACCGCGTTCCAATCCTTCGCATGGGCAAGACCCTGCTGGTCACCATCCAGGTGGACATGCAGGACCAGACCGCCCTGGCTCTGCAGGACGACCTGGCAGAGCGCATCGCCAAGACGGGCGCCACCGGCGTAATGATCGACATCTCCGCTCTTGAGATCGTCGATTCCTTCGTCGGCCGCATGCTCGCCAGTATCTCGGGAATTGCCCGCATCCTCTCGGCGCACACGGTGGTGGTCGGCATGCAGCCGGCCGTGGCCATCACGCTGGTGGAGCTGGGCCTTTCGCTCGACGGCGTGAAGACCGCGCTCAACGTGGAGCGCGGCATGGCCGTGCTGCGCCGCGCCGAGGAGGCCGATCTTGGCACCCGCTGACCGCAGCGGAACGCTCCCACTCGAATCCGAACAGCACATCGTCGCGAGCCGGCAGATGGTGCGCAGCCTCTGCCAGGCGCTCAAGCTCTCGCTGGTGGACCAGACCAAGATGGTCACTGCCGCCAGCGAGCTCTCGCGTAACACGCTGATCCACGGAGGCGGGGGCAGCATGCGCTGGGAATGGGTCGAATCGGGTGCGCGCCAGGGCCTGCGCCTGCACTTCGAGGACGAAGGCCCCGGCATCGTGGATGTCGGCATGGCCATGACCGACGGCTACACCACCAAGAAGGGCATGGGCCTGGGGCTGCCTGGCAGCAAGCGGCTGGTCAATGAGTTCCATATCGACACGGCCCCCGGCCAGGGCACCCGCGTGAGCATCACCAAGTGGAAGTGATCACCGGCTGGACGCACCGCAGCTTTCCCGTCACCGATGCAAGTTGCGTCGGGGAGGCGCGCCGCCATTGCACGAGAACCATCGCGGACTGGGGCTGGAGCGAAGTCGAGGCGGGCCAGCTCTCGCTGATCGTGACCGAGCTGGGCTCCAACCTCATGCGCCACGCGGTGGGCGGCCAGCTATGGATCGCCTTCAACCCTGCATGGCAGGAAGTCGAAGTCATCGCACTCGACCGCGGCCCCGGCATGCCCGACGTGCAGCACTCGCTGACGGATGGCGTGTCCACCGGCTCCGGCTCACCCGGCACCGGCCTGGGCGCCGTGCGCCGCATGGCGAGCGACTTCGACGTGCAGTCGACCCCGGCCGGCACGCTGGTGCTGGCGCGCATGCGGCCGGAAGGCGTGCCCCGTCCCACGATAGGCAACCGCCTCGGAGCGGTGTGCCTGCCCGCCCCGGGCGAAACGCAGTGCGGCGACGGCTGGGCCCTGGCCGAACAGGAGGGCGAAGTCGCCGTGCTGATCAGCGACGGCCTGGGCCACGGCCCGGAGGCTGCGGCCGCATCCCGAGCGGCGCTGGCGGCTTTCGCCCGCACGCCATTCACGCCCCTGCCCGCGCTGATGGCACAAGTCCATCAGGCCATGCAGGGCACCCGAGGCGGCGCCGTGTTCGCCGCGCACATGCCGGCGCGTGCCGCCCTGAGTTACAGCGGAGCCGGCAATATTCTGGGGCGCGTGCTCTCCGGCGTGTTTGACCAGGGCCTCATCACCGCGCATGGCACGGCTGGCGTACAGATGCGCCGCACGGAAGCCAGCACCCACGCACTCGCGCCACATGCCCTGGTACTGCTGCACACCGACGGCGTGGCATCGCGCTGGCCTTCCGCCCCGCTCGTGGCATTGCTGCCGCGCAATCCCACGCTGCTGGCCGCGGCGCTGGCCTGGACGCACACGCGGGGCCGCGACGACACCACCGTGGTGGTACTGAAACAAGAGGAACCCGCGTGACCGACAACCATCCTCCCGGCGGCGCGGCCTATGCGCAGCTGCGCGAGCAGCTGGAGCACAGCCGTGCGGAAGCCGATGCCCTGCGTGCCGAGCTGGAAGAGACCAACCGCGGCGTGGTCGCCCTCTATGCCGACCTGGACCAGCAGGCCGAGCAGTTGCGGCAAGCGACGGAACTCAAAAGCCGCTTTCTCTCCTACATGAGCCATGAGTTCCGCACGCCCATCGGTGCCATCCGCAGCATCACCCGGCTGCTGCTCGACCGGGTGGATGGGCCCCTCACGCCCGAGCAGGAACTGCAGGTGCGCTTCGTACAGACCACTGCGGAAGAGTTCGCCGACATGGTGGACGACCTGCTGGACCTGGCCCGCATCGAGGCCGGGCGGCTTGACATCTCCGCCGAATGGTTCGAGATGGTGGACCTTTTCTCCGCCTTGCGTGGCATGTTCAAGCCCGTTCTGGGCAATGCCCGGCTGAACCTGGTGTTCGAGGAGGCCGAAGGGCTGCCGCGCCTCTACACCGACGACCGCAAGCTCTCGCAGATCCTGCGCAACTTCATCTCCAACGCGCTCAAGTTCACGGCGCAAGGCGAAGTGCGCGTGTCGGTGCGCCTGCTGGAAGGCGGCGAACGCGTGCGCTTTGCCGTATCGGATACCGGCATCGGCATCGCACAGGAGCACATCGCTTCGCTGTTCAACGACTTCTCCCAGGTGGATTCGCCCGTGCAGCGCCACTTGCGCGGCTCCGGCCTCGGGCTGGCGCTGTCGCGCCAACTCGCCACCCTGCTGGGCGGTTCGGTGGACGTGCGCAGCACGCTGGGCGAAGGCTCCGAGTTCTCTGTCACCTTGCCCGTGCGCCTGCCCCAGACCGCAACGGCCGAGGTCGAAGCGCCCGGATCGGCCCATGAGGCGGGCGCCGTACACATCGATGCGACCGACTCCACCAGTGCCATGGAACCCAGCGCTCCAGCCTCTGGCCCTGCCGCATCCGCGCCCCGTTGACGCTGAAAGCCATGCCGCACTCCGGAATCATCGCCCCCACCATCGACCGCAGCCGCCACACCGTGCTGGTGGTCGATGACAACCCCGCAACGCGCTACTCGACCGCACGGGTCATCCGCGCGGCCGGATTCCTGACCGAAGAGGCCGATAGCGGCGGCGCGGCGCTGGCCCTCGCCGGCACCGGCATCGCCGCGGTGGTGCTCGACGTCCATCTGCCCGACATGAGTGGCTTCGACGTCTGCCGCGCGCTGCGCGGCGACCCGCGCACCACCTTCATGCCCATCGTCCATCTCTCGGCCGCGTATGTGCAGAGCGAGCATCGGGTGGCGGGCCTGAATGCCGGGGCCGACGCTTACATGGTGCATCCCGTCGAGCCGCCCCTGCTGATCGCCACGCTGCAGGCGCTGATCCGCGCGCGGCTGGCCGAAGACAAGCTGCGCAGCAGCCAGAACCGCTTCCGCGCGATCTACGACCATGCGCCCGTCGCCATGATGTTGATCGACGACCGCGGCGTGTTCACCGACGTGAACCCCGCCGCCGCCGCCCTGCTCCAGCGCCCGGCCGAGAGTCTCATCGGCACTCCCGTCGCTGCCTTGGCAGCCCCCGTCTGGCGGGAATTCGTGCAGGAACTCACCTGCGCCCCCACGGCCACCGCCTGGCATGGCGAGCTGCCCCTGCTGCGCGGGGACGGGCATCAGTTGCCTTTGGACTGGAGCATGTCCGAACCCGTGGAGCCGGGCGTGCGCGTCGGCATCGCCAAGGACCTGACCGAACGCATCGAGCTGGAACGCCGTCGCGAAGAGGTGCTTGAACGCGAACAGGCCGCACGCGTGCTGGCCGAGCGCCACAGCCGCACCAAGGACGACTTCGTCGCCGTGCTCTCGCACGAGCTGCGCACGCCGCTCACCCTCATCACCGGCTGGGCGCACATGCTCAAGCGCCCCGGGGTCACGCCCGACACTCTGGCACGGGGCATCAGCGCCATCGAACGCGGTGTGCAGGCGCAAAGCCGCATCATTTCGGACATCCTCGATGTCTCCCGCCTTGCCTCGGGCAAGCTGCGGCTGCACCGTGAATGGGCCGACCCGGTCGAACTCGCGCTGATATCGCTCGATGCGGTGCGTGAGACCGCCGATGCGAAGAAGATCGCCATCGTGCTCGAACGCCACAACGCCGGCACTCCCGCCTGGCTGGACGCCACTCGCTTCCAGCAGATCATCTGGAACCTGGTCACCAACTCCATCAAATTCTCGGAAGCCGGTAGCACCGTGCGCATCGCACTGGCCCGCGACGGGGACGAACTCTCGGTGGTGGTGCAGGATGAAGGCATGGGCATCGCCCCCGAATTCCTGCCTCACCTGTTCGGCCGCTTCACGCAGAGCGGGCCGCCCAACAACCGCACCCATGGCGGGCTCGGGCTGGGCCTTTCCATCGTCAAGCACCTGGTCGAACTGCACGGCGGCCAGATCCAGGCCGAAAGTGCCGGGCCGGGCCAGGGCAGCACCATGCGTGCCCGCCTGCTGGTGGAGCCCGACGAGCACAGCCACGCGGCGGACACGGGTGCCGCGAGCGACAGCGCGCTGAACGGCGAAGGCAACCAGCGCCGGCTGGAGGACAAGGACATCCTGGTGGTCGAAGACAACGCGGACACCAGCGAGATGTTGGGCATCGTGCTCAGCGACCAGGGCGCACGCGTGCGCTCGGTCGAAACCTACGACGCCGCGCTGCAGGAACTGGACCGCCAATGGCCCGACTTGCTGGTGAGCGACATCGGCCTGCCGGGCAAGGACGGCTACCAGCTGATCGCCGCCATACGCGAACGTGAAACCGCCACAGGCCGCACGGACCGATTACGCGCCGTCGCCCTCACCGCCTTCGCGCGCCCGCAGGACCGGGAACGGGCCCTGGCCGCCGGCTTCGATGCCCACCTGGGCAAGCCGCTGCAGCCGCATCTGCTGCTGCAGCTGCTGGCGTGATGCCTGCCGGGGGGGCCCGGCAGGCACGACGGCCCAGCGCGGCGGGGCACCAATGAAATAAGCCGCCAGCGCTCTGAAATCAAGCGCTGGAAGCTATGAACTTCATAGCAACTTGAATCAACCGGCCCGCTCCGCCCGCCGGCGCACGAACTGGTAGGCCACGGCCAGCAGCACGAACCAGGCGGGCGTGGCCACCAGCGCCTGACGGGTATCGGCCTCGAACGAGAGCAGCACCATCACCCCGGCGAAGAAGGCCAGGCACACGCAGCACAAGGCGACGCCGCCGGGCATCTTGTACTGGGACGCCTCATGCAGCGCTGCACGACCGCGGCGGTAGGCGATATAGGACAGCAGGATCAGCGACCACACGAACATGTAGAGGATGGCCGACACGGTCGTCACCAGCGTGAACGCCTCCACCAGATCGGGCACCACCCACATCAGGAACGCGCCCAGCAGCAGGCAGGCGCACGAGAACAGCAGCCCGCGCGAAGGCACGCTGCTGCTCGAAA
>JBHIWE010000098.1:0-14692 GCA_041987645.1 Acidovorax sp.
CCTGCAGGCGCGCCTCGCGGCGCTCGGCCCACTGCGCGGCCAGGCCGATCAGCAGCAGTGCCAGGGCCAGGGCGGCGGCCCAGGCCAGCGTAGCGCGGCGGCGCGGGGCACGGCTTGCGGGATCGAGGGATGGCGCAGGCACCATGGCTCAGGCCCCGCCGCTGTCGCCCGCCGCGCCCGGCAGCGGAGCCAGGCCCAGCAGCCAGTCGCGGAAGCGCACCAGCGGCGCCAGGTGGGCGCGGGCTTCTGGGTAGCAGAGCCAGTAGCCCACGTCGCTGGTGTAGCCGCCCTGCGGCAGGGGCTCGGCCACCGTGCCGGCGGTGATCTCGTCCTGCGCCAGGCAGCGCGGCACCAGGGCCACGCCCATGCCCACCGAGACGGCGCGGATCATGGTCTGGAACTGGTCGAACTGCGGGCCCGAAAGCGTGTCGGCCACCGGCACGCCGTGGGTTTCGCTCCAGCGCTGCCAGGCCTCAGGCACGGTCACGTGGCGCAGCAGGGTGCAGCGCGCCACGTCGCGCAGGCTGCGCACGTCCAGCTCGCCCACGCCGTCGCGCGGCGCGATCAGCACCACGTCGTTGCCCGCCAGATAGTGCGAGCGCGCGCCTGGCCAGTGGCCGTCGCCGAAGAGGATGGAACAGTCCAGCTCGGGGTCGGAGAAGTCGTAGCCATGCACGTAGGGCACGAAGTGCAGCGTGAGCTGCGGGTGCAGCTGCTGCAGCTGCGGCAGGCGCGGAATGAGCCACTTGGCCGCGAAGGTGGGCAGGGCCGACAGGTGCAGCGCGCTGCCGCCGTCGCCGCCGCTGGTGATGAGCTCCAGCGTTGCCGCTTCGAGCCGCGCCAGCAGCGCGCTCACCGCCTTTTCGTAGCGCTCGCCGGCCGGGGTGAGCGACAGACGCTTGCGGCTGCGTTCGAAGAGGCTGATGCCCACCCAGCGTTCCAGCTCCTGTACCTGCTTGCTGACCGCGCTCTGCGTCAGGTGCAGGGCCTCGGCGGCGCGCGAGACGCCGCCGAAACGGGCCACGGTGCAGAAGGCCCGCAGCAGGTGCAGGGGCGGGTTGAGGCGGCGCAAGGACATGGTGCTGCGGGGTGTGTGGAAGAACGCTGCAGATTCAATACATTCTGAATTGGAATGTTATCAGGCACAGGCATTGCTTTTTATGGTCTGCCTATTCCGGTAATCTGACTACATCTTCAAAGGGAAAGTCTCCATGCAACGTCGTCATCTGCTGGCAGCTGCGGCTGCTGTTTCTGTCGCTCCTGGAATGTCCTTCGCGCAAGACAAGCCCCTGCGCATCGTCGTGCCCTTCCCGCCCGGCGGTGCTACCGACATCGCTGGCCGCGCGTTGCAGGAACCGCTGCAGCGCCTGCTCGGCCACCCGGTCGTCATCGACAACCGTGCCGGCGCGGGCGGCTCCATCGGCATGGCCGAAGTGGCCCGTGCGCCGGGCGACGGCCTGACCTTCGGCGTGGCCACGCTGTCCACGCATGGCGTGAATCCCGCCGTCTATGCCAAGCTGCCCTATGACCCCGTGAAGGACTTCGCCGGTGTCACCGAGATCGTCAAGGCGCCAGGCGTCATCGTGATCAACCCGCAGGTGCTGCCCGTGAAGGACTTCGCGGACCTGGTGAAGTACCTCAAGGCCAACCCCGGCAAGATCTCCTACGCTACCCCCGGCAACGGCACCATCGGCCATATGTGGGGCGAGTTGTTCAAGAGCAGCACGGGCACGGCCATGGTCCACATTCCCTACCGTGGTGCAGGCCCGGCCATCAATGACGTGCTGGGCGGGCAGGTGCCGGTGTATTTCGACCAGGTGGCCTCGTCGTTGCCCCATGTCAAGGCCGGCAAGCTCAAGGCTCTGGCCGTGTCCTGGCCGCAGCGGCTTGAGGTGCTGCCCGACGTGCCCACCTACGCCGAGCTGGGCTATCCGCAGGCCAACGAGCCGTCGTGGTTCGGCCTGGTGGCGCCCGCATCGACGCCCGCCGCGCAGGTGCTGCATGTGCAGCAGGCCGTGGCTGCGGCGCTCAAGGAGCCGGCGGTGCGCGATCGGCTCGCCGGGCAGGGGCTGTACCCCTCTGGCACCACGCCGGCGCAGTTCTCCCAGCAGATCGTGCGAGAGATCGAGAAAATGACAAAGGTGGCGGCCTATGCCAAGATCAAGATCGAGTAAACACGCCGGAGCGATGTGCCTATGCAAGCCGTACTGAAGATCATCCACAGCCAGTACCAGCAGGCCGAGCCCGGTGCGGCGGGCGCACCCTGCGCGCCGCCCGCCCAGCGCATGGTCAGCACCGTGCCGGGGCGCACGCCGGTGGTGCTCGACTCGCCGCACAGCGGCACGGTCTATCCCGAAGACTTCCGCGCCGCGCTGGCCCTGCCCGTGCTGCGCCGCGCTGAAGACACGCATGTCGAGAAGCTCTACGCCTTTGCGCCGGCGCTGGGTGTGGGCTGGGTGGAGGCGCATTTCCCGCGCATCTACCTGGACGCCAACCGCGACACCACCGAGCTGGACGTGGATCTGCTCGACGGCGAGTGGACCGACCCCGTCACCACCGACCCGGTCGTACTGCAGAAGGTGCGGCTGGGCAAGGGCCTGATCTGGAAGTTCACCGACGAGGGCGTGCCCATCTACGGCCGCAAGCTGGGCGTGGACGAGATCCGCGCGCGCATCGACCGCTGCTGGCGCCCCTACCACCAGGCGGTGGCGCGGGAGATCGACGCGGCCCATGCGCGCCACGGCTACTGCATCCACATCAACTGCCACTCCATGCCCGCCGTGGCCGCCAGCCATGCCACGCTGCATCCGGGCCTGGTGCATGCCGACTTCGTGGTGGGCGATCGCGACGGCAGCACCGCCAGCCCGGCGCTCTCGAAAAAGCTCTGCGCCTTCCTCAAGGAGCGCGGCTACAGCGTGGACTACAACCACCCCTACAAGGGCGTGGAGCTGGTGCGCCGCTACGGCGACCCGGCCGCGCAGCGCCACAGCATCCAGGTGGAGATCAACCGCCGGCTCTACATGGACGAGCAGACCCTGGCCATCGAAGAGGCCGGCTTCGCCCGCCTGCAGGCCGACCTGAAGGCCATGGTGGAGATGCTGCTGGCCACCGACCCGCGCAGCTGACGGACCGGCGCAGCTCCGCTCTGGCTCCGCGCGCGGCGGCTCAGCGCCGCTGCAGCGCCGCCAGCAGCGAGGCCGTGACGATCAGCCCGCCGCCCAGCAGCGTGCGCGGCTGCAGCTGCGCGGCCGACAGCAGCACCGACGAGACGCTGGCGAACACCACCTCCGACAGCAGCACCACCGCCGTGGTGCCGGCTGCGAGGCGCGCGGCGCCGAACTGCAGCGCCCAGTTGCCCAGCAGCAGCAAGGCCGCCAGCACGGCGGCCGTCACCGCCCAGGTCGCGTTGAAGGCCGGAAAGGGCTCGACCACGCCGATTCGGCTGCCGATGCTGGCCGCCGCCAGCGCCATCAGCAGGCAGCCGCCGAACATGGCGCACATGCGCGCCTGGCCGGGCGCGGCGCTCAGGCGGCGGAGCGTCACATTGGTCATGGCGAACATGAAGCCGCCCAGCAGCGCCAGCCCGTCCGCCATCGAGAGGCCGTGCAGCAGCTGCCCGGGCGATGCGCCCGCCGGCACCAGCACCAGCAGCACGCCGCCGAAAGCCAGCAGCAGCCGCGCGAGTGCCATGGGCGTGGGCCGCTCGCCCAGGATGCGCCAGGCCAGCAACACCGCCCAGGCGGGCATCAGGTAGAAGAGCAGGATCACGCGCACCACGTCGCCCACCGTCACCGCCCAGTTGAAGGCCACGTTGTTGAGGCCCGAGCACAGCGCCAGCAGCCAGAGCTGCGGGTGCGCGCGCAGCTGGGCGACGATCCCCGGGCGCAGCGCGAGCAGCGCGACCAGCACACCGAAGTACATGACCGCCGTGGCCCAGAGCGGGTGCAGCCCCGCGCCGTGCATCAGCCGGAACGGCCACCAGGCCAGCCCCCAGACCAGGGCGTTGAGCAGCAGGGCCAGGGCGGGCAGCAGGGAGGATGGCAACGGCATGTCCAAGGCAAAAAGCGGCTGCGGCGCGCTTTCCACCTCCGCGTGCAGCTATCAATAAAGGAGCAAAAGAGAGCGCAGGCCGGGCGCGGCCCGGCTCAGTGATGGTGGTCGTGCCGGGCCAGGTGCAGCAGGTGCTCCACCTCGTCCGGGTAGGCCTGGCAGTTGTGGATGTGCCAGCGCTTGATGAGCCACATCACCCCCGCCACCACCAGCCCGAAGGCCGTGATGGCGCCGAACACCGACAGCCCCATCTTGAGCGACAGGCTGTAGAACGCGCCCAGGCCCAGGATGCAGGCCTGCTCGTTGAAGTTCTGCACGGCGATGGAGCGACCTGCGCCCATCAGGTTGTGGCCGCGGTGCTGCAGCAGCGCGTTCATGGGCACCACCAGGTAGCCGCCCAGCCCGCCCAGCAGGATCAGGAACGGCACGGCGACCCAGATGCTCTTGATGAACACCATCGCGATCAGCAGCAGGCCCATGGCGATGCCCAGCGGAATGACCTTGGTGGCCGCGTCCAGCCGCATGCGCATGGACGCCACCACCGCGCCCACGGCCGTGCCGATGGCCACCACGCCCGTGAGCGCCGAGGCCTGCGTGGTGTTGTAGTGCAGGGCCGCGGCCGCCCAGGCCAGCACGATGAACTTGAGGTTGCCGCCCGCGCCCCAGAAGAGGGTGGTGGTGGACAGCGAGATCTGGCCCAGCTTGTCGCGCCACAGCCGGTTGTTGCAGGTCCAGAAGTCCGGCAGCATGGCCAGCGGGTTGCTCGGCATGGGGCGCATCTCGACGCCGGTGGCGGGGATGCGCGTGTTGAACCAGGCTGCGGCCAGGTAGAGCGCGATCATCGAGGCGATGGCCGCTTCGGCGGCGGTGTTCACGCCGGTGTCGATCAGCGGCATGTCGAAGGCCAGCAGATGGCCCGACACCACCGGCCCGATCAGCTGGCCGCCCAGCAGCACGCCCAGGATGATGGAGGCGATGGTCAGCCCCTCGATCCAGCCGTTGGCCTTGACCAGCTGCGAGGCGGGGAGCAGTTCGGTGAGGATGCCGTACTTGGCCGGCGAGTAGGCCGCAGCGCCCAGGCCCACCACCGCGTAGGAGATGAGCGGGTGCGAGCCGAACAGCATCATCAGGCAGCCCACCACCTTGATGGCATTGCTGATGAACATCACCCGCCCCTTGGGCATGGCGTCCGCAAAGGCGCCCACGAAGGGCGCCAGCACCACGTAGAACAGCGCGAACATGGGCACCAGGGCAGCGCGCTGCCACTCGGGGGCCCCACTGGTGCGCAGCAGCTCCACGGCGGCGACGAACAACGCGTTGTCGGCCAGCGAGCTGAAGAACTGCGCCGACATGATGGTGTAGAAACCGCGCTTCATCGGATGGCTGGGGCGTCGTGCATCAGTTGGACTGATGTCCTGTTAAATCTTGCAGAACTGCTGCAGGGACCGGCGGTTATATCACGCACCCCCTGGGGGGCAGTGCCAGAATTCCATGCTTGTTCCCCGTGGAAATTCCGTCATGCCGCGTCCCATCCTGGCCACCATCCATTCCGCTGCGCTGCAGCACAACCTGGCACGTGCCCGCCAGGCCGCGCCCGATGCGCTGGTCTGGGCCGTCGTCAAGGCCAATGCCTACGGCCATGGCATTGAGCGCGTGTTCGACGCGCTGCGCGCCGCCGACGGCTTCGCGCTGCTGGACCTGGCCGAGGCCGAGCGCGTGCGCGCCCTGGGCTGGCGCGGTCCCATCCTGCTGCTCGAAGGCGTGTTTGAGCCGCGCGACCTGGAGCTGTGTTCGCGCCTGGGCCTCTGGCACGCGGTGCACTGCGACGAGCAGATCGACTGGCTGGCCGCGCACAAAACGCAGGCGCCGCACCGCGTGTTCCTCAAGATGAATTCCGGAATGAACCGGCTGGGCTTCACGCCCGAGCGCTACCGCGCCGCCTGGGCGCGCCTCAATGCGCTCACGCAGGTCGATGAGATCTCGTTCATGACCCACTTCAGCGACGCTGACGGCCCGCGCGGCACCGCCCACCAGATGGCCGTGTTCCGCCAGGCCACGCAGGACCTGCCCGGCGAGCGCAGCGTGTGCAACAGCGCCGCCACGCTGCGCCAGGGTAGCGACCCGGCCGTGCGCGGCGACTGGGTGCGCGCCGGCATCGTGCTCTACGGCAGCGCCCCCGACCATCCGGAGCGCACCGCGGCCGACTGGGGCCTGCAGCCCGCCATGACGCTGTCGTCCCGCATCATCGGCGTGCAGCATCTGCAGCCGGGCGATACCGTGGGCTATGGCTCCAGCTTCACGGCCGACCGCGCCATGACCATCGGCATCGTGGCCTGCGGCTATGCCGACGGCTATCCCCGCCACTGTGGCACCGGCACGCCCGTGCTGGTGAACGGCACGCGCACGCGCCTGGTGGGCCGCGTCAGCATGGACATGCTGAACGTGGACCTGACCGGCGTTCCCGGCGCGGGCATCGGCAGCGAGGTCACGCTCTGGGGGCGTTCTTCCAGCGGCACGATCCAGCCCATCGACGAGGTGGCACGCGCCGGCGGCACCATCGGCTACGAGCTGATGTGCGCGCTGGCGCAGCGCGTGCCGGTGGCCATGGCCGATTGACCCCCCCGGGGCACGTGCGGTGGCGCTGCCCGGTGTGCAAGCAAGCACCGGCAGTGCATATGGTTAACACGAATGGTTCTTTCATTGCCGGGCGCAGGCCCGGCATAGTGGTGTTCTTGCCCCCGTGGGCCCGGCTTCGCCAGAGAGCCGGCCGCCCCGGAACGATGAACCCGGCGACGACGCCACCGAGAGGACCCGACACACCATGCGCGCCCCCACCCCCCTGCTTGCCATCGCCGCCGCCGTGGCGGTCTTCGCCGCTGCGGCCCTGCCGGCCACGGCCGATGCCGCCACCTTCCGCTATGCGCGCTCGGCCGACCTGACCTCGTGGGACATCCACGCGCAGAACGTGGGCACGAACAACGCGCTGCATTCGGCCGTCTATGAAACGCTGGTCGAATACAACAGCAAGACCTTCAAGCCCGAGCCGCAGCTGGCCACCGGCTGGAAGCAGGTCAGCCCCACGCAGCTGCGCGTCAGCCTGCGCCAGGGCGTGAAGTTCAGCGACGGCTCGCCGCTCACGGCGGAAGACGTGAAGTTCTCGCTGGAGCGCGCCAAGGCCAAGAGCTCCAACTACGCCGTCTTCACCCTGGGTATCGACCGCGTCGTGGTGGTGGACCCGCAGACCATCGACATCTTCTCGGACCTGCCCAACCCGGTGCTGGTCAACCAGCTGACCGAGCTGCGCATCATGAGCAAACCCTGGGCCGAGAAGAACAACACCACGATTCCGAAGGACATCAAGGTCAGCGAAGAGAACTACGCCCACCGCAACGCGCTGGGCACCGGCCCCTTCGTGCTCAAGTCGTGGTCGCCCGACCAGCGCGTGGTGCTGACGGCCAACCCGCTGTGGTGGGGCCGCGGCAAGTTCCCGGGCAACGTGACCGAGGTGGTCTACACGCCCATCAAGTCCGACGCCACGCGCACCGCCGCGCTGCTCTCGGGCGAGGTGGACTTCGTGATCGACCCCAGCCTGCAGGACGTGCCGCGCATCCGCCAGCAGCCCAACCTGAAGGTGCTGGACGGCGCCGAGAACCGCACCATCCTGCTGGGCATGGACCAGTTCCGCGACGAGCTGCCCGGCTCCAGCGTGAAGGGCAAGAACCCGCTCAAGGACGTGCGCGTGCGCCAGGCGCTCTACCAGGCCATCGACATCAACGCCATCCAGCGCGTGGTGCTGCGCGGCCTGGCCCAGCCCACCGGCACGCTCATCGCCCGGCAGGTCAACGGCTGGACGCCCAAGGCCGACGTGCGCTGGCCGTACGACGCCGCCGCCGCGCAGAAGCTGCTGGCCGACGCGGGCTACCCGCAGGGCTTCGAGGTGGACTTCGCCTGCAGCGCGGGCCGCTACATCAACGACGAGCAGCTCTGCCAGGCCATCACCGCCCAGTGGGCCAAGGTGGGCGTGAAGGCCAAGCTGCGCACGCTGCCCTTCGCCACCTATTTCCCGATGATCCAGCGCAACGAGGCCAGCATCTACCTGCTGGGCTGGGGCGTGCCGACCTTCGACGCGTTCTACACGCTGCAGTCGCTGGTGCGTTCGCCCGGCGCGGGCGGCGACGGCAACTTCAACCTGGGCCGGTTCAGCAATCCGCAGCAGGACGCGCTGATCGAGCGCATCAAGAAGGAAACCGACCCCGCCACGCGCAACGGCCTGATCGAGCAGGCGCTGGTCAAGGACCATGCGCTGATCTCGCACATCCCGCTCTACAACCAGATCATTCCGTGGGCCGCGTCCAAGAAGGTGGAGATCACCCACCGCGCCGACAACCGCATCGACTGGCGCCAGCTCAAGGTGAACTGAGGCGGCCGAAGCCGCGGGCGGACGGTGCGGGGGATTGCGCCGGGCCGCCCGCTCAGTCGGCCAGCGCCCGCTGCACCGCCGCGCGGGCGCCCACGCGCTCGAAGTGCGCATGCACCTTGGAAAAGCGCGCAATGTCCACGCCGTCGCTCTTCAGCCAGCCGGCGATGGTGAACAGATAGCCGTCGGCCACCGAATAGGCATCGCCCAGCACCCAGGGGCCCTGCAGGTAGTGGTCTTCGATCAGCGTGAAGCAGTCCGTCATGTTCTGCGGCACCTTGCGCTGGATGGCGGCGATGGCCTCGGGCTCGTCGGCCCAGCGGCTGGCGCGCGGGCGGTGGGCATGGGCCACGTGAACGGTGGAAGCCAGGTAGCTGTGCACCTCCTGCATGCGCGCGAAGCCGAATGCGTCCGTGGGCGCCAGCTGCGCCTGCGGAAAACGCTGGGCGATGTAGGCCAGCAGCGCCGGCGTTTCGGTCAGCACGCCGTGCTCGGTGACCAGCGCCGGCACCCGGCCCTTGGGGTTGATGGCGAGGTATTCAGGCGACTGCTGCTGGCGCGCGGAGAAATCGAGCCGTTCCAGGCGGTAGGGCACCTGGGCTTCTTCGAGCGCGATGCGCACGGCCTGTGCGCAGGTGCCGGCAGCGTAGTAGAGGGTGAGTTCGGACGAGGACATGGGTTGAAGGCGCCGGGGGCGCACCAGGGCTGAGGGTGCCCTGATGCTAATCCCGGGCCGCTACTTCAGCCCATCGCCAGTCGCCCCCGGCGCTCAGTTCGTGGTGCGCGGCATGCTGGCCGCATCCGATGCGGCAGCGGCCGGCGGCATGGAGCTGCCCGTGCCGGAATCGGTCGAACCCATGCCGCCCGTGCCGGTGCCGGAACCCGTGCCCATGCTGGAGCTGGAGCCCATGCCGGAACCCGTCGTGCCCGTGCCGGCGTCCGGTGCGGGCGTGGTCGGGGCGGAGGGCGATGGGGTCATGGGCGCCGAGCTGTTGGCCGGCTCGCCGGGCTTGGTGCGGTCGCAGGCGCTCAGGGCCAGTGCGGACACGACGACCAGGGGGGCTGCGATCCACCAGCGCGTGGAGGTGCGGGACAGTCGGGAAGAGGTCATGGAAGGCTCCTTGGTTCAACGTGGCGCGGCGAACCGCCGCTGGAGCGGAGATGCTCGGTGCGCGGGCAGGCCCCTCGGGTAGGAGGCGGCTGACATTGCAATGGCTTACGTCCGTTGACCTGCGGGAACGCCCCATGCCCTTGCGCGGTGGCCTGCGCGCCGCATCCCCGACAATGCCGCCTTTGCGCGGCTGGCCCCGGCCCGCCCGCGCCGACCCCTTTCGAGCTGCGTTCCCATGGCCAAAGAAAAGACCCTCTACACCTGCACCGCATGCGGCGGCACCAGCCCGCGCTGGCTGGGCAAGTGCCCCTCCTGCGGTGCCTGGAACACGCTGGTCGAGACCGTGGCCGAAGCCGGCCCCGGCAAGAACCGGCTGAGCGCGCCGGCCTACGCGGGCCTGGCGCAGGCGCAGGCGGTGACGCCGCTGGCCGCCATCGAGGCCACCGACGTGGCACGCACGCCCAGCGGCCTGGACGAGCTGGACCGGGTGCTGGGCGGCGGCATCGTCGAAGGCGGCGTGGTGCTGATCGGCGGCGACCCGGGCATCGGCAAGTCCACCCTGCTGCTGCAGGCGCTGGATGCGCTGCAGCGCCTGGGCCTGCCCACGCTCTACGTGACGGGCGAGGAAAGCGGCGCGCAGGTGGCGCTGCGCTCGCGCCGGCTGGGGCTGGACCACAGCCAGGTCAACGTGCTGGCGGAAATCCAGCTGGAGAAGATCCTCGCCACCATCGACAGCACGCAGCCCGCGGTGGCCGTGATCGACTCCATCCAGACCGTCTATTCCGACCAGCTCACCAGCGCGCCGGGCTCGGTCGCCCAGGTGCGCGAATGCGCGGCTCACCTCACGCGGGCGGCCAAGACCTCGGGCGTCTCCATCATCCTCGTGGGCCATGTGACCAAGGAAGGCGCCCTGGCCGGCCCGCGCGTTCTGGAGCACATGGTGGACACGGTCCTGTACTTCGAAGGCGACACCCACAGCCAGTTCCGGCTGGTGCGCGCCATCAAGAACCGGTTCGGCGCGGTGAACGAGATCGGCGTCTTCGCCATGACCGAGAAGGGCCTCAAGGGCGTGACCAACCCCAGCGCCATCTTCCTGAGCCAGCACAGCGAGCCCGTGCCCGGCAGCTGCGTGCTGGTCACGCTGGAAGGCACGCGGCCCATGCTGGTGGAGATCCAGGCGCTGGTGGACGAGGGCGGGCCCAGCCCGCGCCGCCTGTCGGTGGGCCTGGACCGCGACCGCCTGGCCATGCTGCTGGCCGTGCTGCACCGCCATGCGGGCGTGGCCTGCATGGACCAGGACGTGTTCGTCAACGCAGTGGGCGGCGTGCGCATCAGCGAGCCGGCGGCCGACCTGGCGGTGATGCTGGCCATCACCAGCAGCCTGCGCGGCAAGCCGTTGCCCAAGGGCTTCCTTGCCTTTGGCGAAGTGGGGCTGGCGGGCGAGGTGCGCCCCGCTCCGCGCGGCCAGGAACGGTTGAAAGAGGCCGCCAAGCTGGGCTTCACCGTGGCCGTGGTGCCCAAGGCCAATGCGCCCAAGAAGCCGATCGAGGGGCTGACCATCCATGCGGTGGAGCGGGTGGAGCAGGCCATGGAGGTCGTGCGCGGGCTCTAGGGTCTTCGCCTACGCAGCTTCCACACCGGCGCGGCGCGATCGCCATAGGACAATGCGCGCCATGAATTTTCGCAAATACCTCGTTCCGGCCGGCATCCTGGTGCTGGTGGGCCTGGCCTGGCGCAGCTACGGCTGGCAGGGCGTCTTCGCCGTAGGCGGCGGCCTGATGATGTGGGCGCTGCTGCATTTCACGCGCCTCATGAACGTGATGAACAAGGCGGCCCAGCGCCCCATCGGCCATGTGGGCAGCGCCGTGATGCTGAACGCCCGGCTGCGCGAGGGCGTCAACCTGATGCACGTGGTGGCGATGACGCGCTCGCTCGGCCAGCCGCAGTCGCCCGAGGGCGAGGACCCGGAGATCTTCCGCTGGACCGACGGCACGCAGTCGCACGTGACCTGCGAGTTCCGCCGCGGCCGGCTGGTGCGCTGGGAGCTGGTGCGCCCGGCCGCAGACGATGCCGCGCCGCAGCAGGCGCAGCCAGCCGCCGAAACGTAAAATCACGGGTTTTGCGACTTCCCGCAACCACACAAGGATGACGATGAGCCCCGTAGTTCCCTCGATGGCCGACCGTGACGGCAAGATCTGGATGGACGGCCAGATGGTGGATTGGCGCGATGCCAAGATCCACGTGCTGACCCACACGCTGCACTACGGCTGCGGCGCCTTCGAAGGCGTGCGCGCCTACAAGACCGAGCAGGGCACGGCCATCTTCCGCCTGCAGGAACACACCGAGCGCCTCTTCAACAGCGCCAAGATCCTGCGCATGGCCATCCCCTTCAGCAAGGAAGAAGTCAACGAGGCCCAGAAGGCCGTGGTGCGCGAGAACCAGCTCGAATCCTGCTACCTGCGCCCGCTGACCTGGATCGGCTCGCAGAAGCTGGGCGTGTCGCCCCGCGGCAACCAGATCCACCTGATGGTCGCGGCCTGGGCCTGGGGCGCCTACCTGGGCGAGGAAGGCATGCAGCGCGGCATCCGCGTCAAGACCAGCAGCTACACGCGCCACCACGTCAACATCACCATGACGCAGGCCAAGGCGGTGAGCAACTACACCAACTCCATCCTCGCGAACATGGAAGCCCTGGACGACGGCTACGACGAGGCGCTGCTGCTGGACGCGTCGGGCTTCGTGTCCGAAGGCGCGGGCGAAAACATCTTCGTCGTGAAGAACGGCGTGGTCTATACGCCCGACCTGTCGGCCGGCGCGCTCAACGGCATCACCCGCAACACCATCTTCCACATCTGCAAGGATCTGGGGATCGAGCTGGTGCAAAAGCGCATCACGCGCGACGAGGTGTACATCGCTGACGAGGCCTTCTTCACCGGCACTGCCGCCGAAGTCACGCCCATCCGCGAACTGGACCGCATCGCCATCGGCGCCGGCAGCCGCGGCCCGGTCACCGAGAAGATCCAGAAGGCCTTCTTCGATATCGTCAACGGCCGCAACCCCCAATACGCCCACTGGCTCACCAAGGTCTGATCGCCATGTCCCAAGCCGTCATCGAATTGCTCGCCAAGGATCTCAACCCCCAGGGCGGCGTCTTCTGCCCGAGCCCCAAGGCCGACATGAAGATCTGGAACAACCATCCCAAGGTCTATCTGGACGTGGCCCACACGGGCGAAGCCAAGTGCCCGTACTGCGGCACGGTGTACCGCCTGAAGGCGGGCGAAGTGGTCCACGCGGGCCACTGATCTCCGCAGGCCGGTAGGAGACTGCCGGCCTGTTCATTCCCCCGCCTCAGCGATGCCCGCTGCAGGCATGGCCCCAAAGGCTGCCCGGCCGGGGCTCGCCATGCCGCGCGAATAGGCGCGCGAAATGCCGCCGCTCGCCTCCGCGCAGCTTGACCAGCGGCGGCACCTGCGCGTCCGCCGGAACGAGGCACAGGCGCGGGTAGAGCAAATACCACTTCCAGCCCACGGCCTTCTGGTAGAAGAAAGCCGTGTCTTCCGCTTGAGCGAGTGCCAGGCGGTGCGCCGCGCCATCCCGGCGCAGCACCCGCTGCGCGGTGACGTGGCCCAGCAGATAGACCGGATCGGGAATGCCCTGCAGCAGTTGCGTCCAGCCGGGCTGCGCCTGCCGTGCGGCCAGATAGGCCGCCGTGCCTACCTCGAAGAGCGCATGGTGGAATTCGCGCTGCCATGCGGTGACGAAGGCGCCGCCGGCGGGCGCGCCGAAGGTCCAGTTCTCCACCACCGGGAACTGCGCGTCGTGCGTGTAGCCCTGCAGGTAGAAGCCCGCAAAGTCTGCGCCCTGCGCCTGGCGCATCGCCTCCAGCCAGTCGATCGGCCGGGTCAGCAGCACGGTCGCATCCAGCCAGTAGCCGCCGAAGCGGCTCACCAGATAGAGCCGGATCCAGTCCGACTGCTTGACCGGGTCGAGCCGCTCGAAGCCCTCGGGCCAGTCGGCCGGCGGCACGTGCTCGCGCACCGTCTGCTGGTTGAGCACCTGCACCTCGAAGCCCGGGCACTGCGCGCGCCAGTTGGCGATGCAGCGCTCCACGAAGGCGTCGGGCTGCACGCTGTGCCAGTAGCTCCAGATGCGGCGCGGAATGGCGGCGCTGGCCGCTGCTCCGTCGCCCGGGGCGGCGACCTGGGGCGCCGCGGCGGCATAGGCCGCTGCCATGCGCGGGCGCAGCCGGGCCAGCAAGGCATACACGGTGCGGAAGGCGGCAGCGGGGAGGGAATGTGTCATGGAGTCAGAGCAGCACCGAAATGCACGAAAGCGCGCGGATACGCGACGGCGGCATTCTGCACGCCGGCCACCGGGTTACGATCCGCGCCAATCGTTCGCATGAAACGATAGCGGCTGGTGCGAACCGATCTCGGGCGCGGCGCCAGGAATTCCCTAAGAATTTTTTTTCGATGCAAATTTCGTCTTATCTGGGCCCGTCGCCCTGGCAGCGCCAGTGGAACACCGCTGCGGCCTTTCTCGTGCTGGCGCTGTCCCTGACCGCTGCCTCGGGCTATTCCTACGGCGCGGTGATGCTGCTGCTGGGCGCTGTCGCCAGCCTGCCGCACTGGGTGCGGCACCGGCCCGACCGCGGCACGCTGGCGCTGGCCGCCATCTTCTTCGCCATGGGGCTGCTGTGGTGCGTGATGTCGGATGCGCGCGAAGGCATGGCGCAGTGGGACCGCTCCACCAAGTTCCTGCTCGGCACCGTGTGCCTGCTGTTCATCGCCAAGTTCCCGCCGCGCCCCCGGGCGCTCTTCTGGGGGCTGCTGCTGGGCTGCATCGGCGCGGGCTGCGTGGCGCTCTGGCAGGTGCGCGTGGAAGGCGCGCCGCGCGCCTCGGGCTTTCCGTCCAACCACACCAATGCCATCCAGTGGGGCAACCTGGCGCTGCTCCTGGGCGCCATGCTGGCGATGCAGCTGGTGGCGCTCTGGCGCCAGCTGCCGCGTGCCGTGCCCTGGGTGGGCGTGGCGGCGGCCCTGATGGCGCTCAACGCCTCGGTGCTGTCGCAGTCGCGCGGAGGCTGGCTGGCGCTTCTGCTGGCGCTGCCGCTG
>JBHIWE010000099.1:0-14662 GCA_041987645.1 Acidovorax sp.
GGCACTGACTGAAGTCATGCCGGTCGATGTGCGCACCGTGGGCTTCTCGCTGGCCTATAGCTTGGCCACGGCGCTGTTCGGGGGCTTCACGCCGGCGGTGGCTACCGGCCTGATCGAATGGTCGGGTGACAAGGCCTCGCCGGGATGGTGGATGACGGCAGCCGCCGCCTGCGGCCTCACGGCCACGTTGTGGCTCTATCGCCGGGCCGCGCAGCGATAGCGATAGCGGGCGGGCCGGTGCCCCGGCGCGATGAGGAGTGCGCGATTAGGGGGCGATGAGGCGGACCCGGTGCATGTGTTGGAGGCTTTCGGGGCGCGAACACCATGGCTGTCATGCTGATCGAACATCCGTGACGCGTGTGCGTGTGCTGTCCGGGGCGACACGGCGGTGCGGCGTCAGGCAAAGAAAAAGGCACCGGCCACGAATGGCAGGTGCCTTTTTTTGTTGGAGCGCGGTGCATGCGCGCCGGTGGGCGCGCCAGCCCGATCAGACGCGCTTGCGGTACTCGCCCGTGCGGGTGTCGATTTCGATCTTGTCGCCTTGAGCCACGAACAGCGGCACGGCCACTTCGAAGCCGGTGGCGATCTTGGCAGGCTTGAGCACCTTGCCCGACGTGTCGCCCTTGACGGCCGGTTCCGTCCACGTGATTTCGCGTTCGACGCTGGTAGGCAGTTCGACCGAGATGGCCTTGCCGTCGTAGAACACCACTTCGACGGCCATGCCGTCTTCCAGGTAGTTCAGTGCGTCGCCCATGTTTTCGGCTTCGACTTCGTACTGGTTGTATTCGGTGTCCATGCAGACGTACATCGGGTCAGCGAAGTACGAATACGTGCATTCCTTCTTGTCGAGGATGACGTTGTCGATCTTGTCGTCGGCCTTGAAGACGTTTTCCGTGCCGAAGTTGCCGATCAGGCTCTTGAGCTTCATGCGGACCGTGGCGGCGCCGCGGCCACCGCGGGCGTATTCGGTCTTGAGGACGACCATCGGGTCCTTGCCGTGCATGATGACGTTGCCGGCGCGGATTTCTTGAGCGATTTTCATAGCAGATTGCTGGGGTTGGAGCCGCTCTACGTGCTGGAGCGCTCAGGAGCCCGCCGTGTGGCGGGCCCGGCGCCAGCGCATGTTCCGCGGCGGGGTGCGCCGGCTGGGCACCCCCGGGTTCAGTCAGGAAGTGCGGCCTTCGATTGGCGCAAAGCCGTGCATTTTAGCTTTTTTCGGCTGTGAACCCGAGCAACTGTGTCAGGAGATCGCCTTGCGCCAACAGCCGTGCGCGGGCGGCGCGGGCGCAGTCGCGCCAGGCCGACAGCGTGGGCGCGTCGATCACTGGCAGCGGTTCGTGCGGCGTGAGGCCGTTCCAGACGGCGTGGAAATGGCGCAGCGACTCGGGGGCGCCCAGCCAGTCCAGAAAGGCCTGCAGCTTGGCGTGGTGGGCGCCGTCGTCCTGCGGGTAGATATGCCAGACGAAGGCCTCGCCCGCCCAGAGGGCGCGCACCAGCGAATCCTCGCCGCGCACGCAGTTCAGGTCGCAGGCCCAGAGCATCTCGTCGAACTGCGGCTGGGGGCAGGGCGGCAGGTAGTGCGCGCGCAGGCCCGGGTGGCTGGCCTGTAGCGCCTGCACGGCGACCGTGGCGCGGCCGGGCGTGACCAGCAGCTGCACATCGCTGCGCGCCGCGAGCTGATCCAGCAGGCCGGACAGGCCGGCGGGTTCGTAGCAGAAGAGCGAGACGGCCACCTCCTGCGCGCCGATGTCGTGGCGCGCCCGCCAGCCGGCGCGGTCGAAGGCGGCCTGGCGAGAAGCGAGATCCGCCTCGCGCAGCAGCCCGCCCGTGCGGGGCGTGAAGCCGGGGTAGAAGAACCAGCGAGTGCAGCCCGCGCCCGGTCCGCTGGACAGCAGCGAGGGCAGGCGGTGGCTGCGCTCCACATAGCCCTCGGCCGACAGGTATTCGAGGTTGATCCACAAGGGTTTTCGGCCTGCAGCGCTGGTGGAATGAGCGATAGATGCTGCGAAATCAGGAGCAATCTCGCACCCGAAGGCTTCGATCACCACGTCGCCAGGGCCGTCTGCCGGCGCATGCTGCGGCCAGGGCCGCACCTGCACGCCAGGGTGGCCGGCCGGCGCCATCCAGGCCAGGGCGCTGGCGTCGTCCGTCCAGAGGCGCACCCGCTCGCCGTGCGTGGCGAGCTGGCAGCACAGGCGCCAGCACACACCGATGTCGCCGAAGTTGTCGATGACCTGGCAGAAGACGTCCCAGGTGCGGGGGAGAGGAGGTAATGCGTTCATTCGGTGATGCCCGGTTCGGCCGGAGCCTGGGTGCGCAGGTGATCGACCAGCAGCCGAGCCGCGCTGGAGGGCGATTCGCCGGCCCGCACGCAGAGCGAGAGCCGCCGCTCGGCCCAGGTTTCGTTCAACGTGACGATGCGCACGGCCAGTGCGCCGCGGTAGAGCTGCGCGCTGCCGCGCGGCATGACGCCCACGCCAAGGCCGGCGGAGACCATGAGGCAGAGCGCGTCGTAGCCCGTGACCTGGATGCGCAGGCGCAACGGCCGCTCCAGCTCGGCGGCGGCGCGCGTCAGCACGTGGTTGATGGCGCTGCCCGGGTGCATGCCGACGAAGTCGCAATGCAGCGCATCGGCCAGCCGCACGCTGCGCCGGCGCGCCAGCGCGTGGCCGGCGGGCACGACCAGCACCAGCTCGTCGCGGCGGTAGGGCAGCAGGGCCACGCGGTCGCCATAGCTGCCGTGGTTGAGGATGCCCACGTCCGCCGCGTTCTCGGCCACCGACCGGGCCACGGCGGTGCTGATCTGCTCCTGCAGCTGCACTTGCACCTGCGGGTGCGCGGCCATGAAGCGCTGCAGCTCGGCCGGCAGGAACTGGGTAATGGCCGAGATGTTGGCCACCACCCGCACCTGCCCGCGCAGGCCGGCGCGGAAGTCGCGCATCTGCAGGGCGATGCCGTCCAGGTCGTTGAGCACGCCGCGCGCCAGATCCAGCAGGGCGAAGGCGGCGGCGGTGGGTTCGGTGCCGCGGTTGCTGCGGCTGAAGAGCTCCACCTGCAACGCGGCTTCCAGCTCGGCCAGGCGCCGGCTGGCGGCCGAGGGCGCGATGTGCTCGCGCGCCGCGGCACGGGCGATGGCGCTTTCTTCCATCACGGCGACGAAAAGGCGCAGGGAGACCGGGTCGAGCTTCATGGGCCGGGATGGTAGCGCCGCGGCGGGCTGCCATGCCGGTTTGCGATGGCAGCGTCGCGCATCAGCGTTTTGGGGCGGTGCCGGCCGGCGGCATCATGCAACGCCAGATGAAGATGCAGACACCCCGGACCCCATGACGACGATGAAAGACCACCCATCAGCGGCCAGCCGCTCCACCCCCGCTGCGCTGGCCGGCGTGCGCGTGATCGAGATGGGCCAGCTCATCGCCGGTCCGTTCTGCGGCAAGACGCTGGGCGAATTCGGCGCCGACATCATCAAGATCGAGGCCACCGGCAGCGGTGACCCGCTGCGCAATTGGCGCATGCTCAAGAACGGCACCTCCGTCTGGTGGCAGGTGCAGTCGCGCAACAAGCGCTCGGTGGCGCTGGACCTGCGGCTCGAGGAGGGACAAACAATAGCCCGCCGGCTGATCGCCGAGGCCGACGTGCTGATCGAGAACTTCCGCCCCGGCACGCTGGAGGGCTGGGGCATGTCGCCCGACGAGCTGCATGCGCTCAACCCGGGGCTGATCATTTTGCGCATTTCGGGCTACGGCCAGACGGGGCCGTACCGCGACCTGCCGGGCTTCGGCGTGATCGGCGAGGCCATGGGCGGTTTGCGCCACCTCACGGGCGAGCCGGGCCGCGTGCCGGTGCGCGTGGGCGTCTCCATGGGCGACACGCTGGCCGCGCTGCACGGCGCCATCGGCGTGCTGACGGCGCTCTATCACCGCACGGCGAATGGCGGCCAGGGCCAGGTGATCGACGTGGCGCTGCACGAGGCCGTCTTCAACGTGATGGAGAGCCTGATCCCCGAATACAGCGCCTTCGGCGCGGTGCGCGATGCGGCGGGCAGCGCGCTGCCGGGCATCGCGCCCAGCAATGCCTATCCCTGTACCGACGGCTGGGTGCTGGTGGCGGGCAATGGCGACAGCATCTTCAAGCGGCTGATGGCCGCCATCGGACGGCCCGATCTGGCCGATGCGCCCGATCTGGCCAGCAACGCCGGCCGCGTGGCCCGCGTGGGCGAGATCGATGCCGCCATCGGCGCCTGGACCGCCACGCGGACCGTGCAGTCCGTGATGGAGGCGCTGGCCGCCGCCCGCGTGCCGGCCGGCAAGGTCTACACGGCCCGCGACATCGCCGAAGACCCGCACTACCGGGCGCGCGAGATGCTGCTCAGGCAGACCACCCGCGACGGCTACGAGGTGGAGGTGCCGGGCATCGTGCCCAAGCTTTCGGCCACGCCGGGCCGCATCCGCTCCAGCGCGCCACACCTGGGCGACGACACCGACGCGGTGCTCGCCGAGGCGGGCCTCTCGCCCGAACAGATCGCGCTGCTGCGCAGCAAGGGGGTGATCCAATGAGCGCCGCAGTTCAGCCGCAGACGCAGACGGTGTGGGACGGCGCGGGCCGCCGCATCCACATGCAGGAAGTGGGCATGCGCGACGGCCTGCAGATGGAGGCCGTGTTCGTACCCACGGACGACAAGATCGCGCTGATCAACGCGCTCTCGGCCACGGGCTTGGCGAAGATCGAGGTGACCTCGTTCACCTCGCCTACGGCCATCCCTGCGCTCAAGGATGCGGAGATCGTGATGCGCGAGATCGAGCGCCGCCCCGGCGTGGCCTATGCCGCCCTGGTGCCCAACCAGCGCGGCGCCGAGCGCGCCATCGAGTCGCGCGCCGACGAGCTGAACCTGGTGATGTCCGCCAGCGCCACGCACAACCTGGCCAACCTGCGCATGAGCCGCGAGCAGTCCTTCGCCGCGCTGGCGCAGGTGGTGGCCACGGCGCAGGCGGCCGGCGTGGCGGTGAACGTGTCGCTCTCCTGTGTGTTCGGCTGCCCTTTCGAGGGCGAAGTGCCCGAGGACGCGGTGTTCGGCTGGGTGCAGCGCTTCGCAGACCTGGGCGTGGGCGGCATCACGCTCTGCGATACCACCGGCATGGCCCATCCGGCGCAGGTGGCGCGCATCACCCGCGCGGCGCGGGCGCGCTGGCCGGGCGTCGTGTTCACACTGCACTTCCACAACACGCGCGGCATGGGGCTGGCCAACGTGCTGGCAGCCATCGACGCGGGCGCGGACCGGTTCGATGCCTCGCTGGGCGGGCTGGGCGGCTGCCCCTACGCGCCCGGCGCATCGGGCAACGTCTGCAGCGAAGAGGTCGTGCACGCCCTGCAGCTGATGGGCTACGACACCGGCGTGCACCTGCCCGCGCTGATGGCTGCCGCCGCACGGCTGCCTGCGCTGATCGGCCACGACATTCCCAGCCAGATCGCCAAGGCGGGCGAGCGGCTGGTGCGGCACCCGGTGCCGGCGGATTTCGAGGCCATCCGAGCGCGGGCGCTCGCGCGCTGAGGCGCGACAGAACCGCGAACTGACACAACAAACCACGATAGGAGACAAGACATGCCGAAGAACCCCATCCACCCCCGTTCCACTCGCCGCGAGGCGTGCGTCGCGCTGGGTGCCCTGCTGCTGGCGGCCGGCGCCGGCAGCGCCCTGGCCGATGCCGCCTATCCCACCAAGGCCATCACCCTGGTCGTGCCGCAGGCGGCGGGCGGCGCCAACGACGTCATCGCCCGTGTGGTGGCGCAGCGCCTCTCCGAGCAGATGGGCCAGCCCGTGGTCGTGGACAACCGCCCCGGCGCGGGCGGCACGCTGGCCACCGCCGCCACGGCGCGGGCCAAGCACGACGGCTACACGTTGCTGCTGACGGCCGACAGCGCCCACGTCATCGGGCCGGCGCTCTACCGCAATCCGGGGTTCGATCCGGTCAAGGACTTCGAGCCGGTGGCGCCTGTGGCTACGGCCGGCTATGTGCTGGTGGCCAACCCGTCCTTTCCGGCCAACAACGTGGCCGAACTGGTGGCGCTGGCCAAGGCGCGGCCAGGGCAATACGCCATTGCCTCGGCCGGTAACGGCACGCTCAACCACCTGATCGGCGAACAGCTGCAGAAGGCGGCGGGCATTCAGCTGCAACACATCCCCTACAAGGGCTCGGCCGCTGCCGCAACAGACGTGGCGGGTGGACTGGTGCCGCTGTCGGTGCAGAGCCTGCCCTCGTCCATCGCCTTCATCAAGAGCGGCAAGCTCAAGGTGCTGGGTGTGGTGAACGAGCGCCGCGTGGCGGCGCTGCAGGGCGTGCCCACGATCGGCGAGACGCTCAAGGGCTTCGGCCAGGCGCCCTGGTATGCGCTCTTCGCGCCGGCCGGCACGCCGGCGCCCATCGTCGCGCGCCTGCAGGCCGAAGTGGCCCGCGCGCTGGATCAGAAGGACGTCGTGGAGCGCCTCGCCAGCGTGGGCTGCGAGCCGTTCAAGGGCAGCTCCGCCCAGCTGGCTGCGCTGGTGCAGTCCGACCTGCCCAAGTGGTCGCGCGTGGTGAAAGAAACCGGCGCGACGCTGGACTGAGCCTGGGCTTCGCTCCCAGCGGGCAGCCCCCGGGCCCCCATTCCCGGACAAGAGAAAAGAACGAACGGCCACGCGCCGCGGAGACATTCGACATGACCCATTCATTGCCACTGGTGCATCGCCGCGCGCTGGCGCTGTACGCCGTATGCACTGCCTTTGCGCCTCTGTCCTGGGCCCAGGTGCCATACCCTTCGGCCCGCCCCGTGACGCTGGTAGTGCCCACCGCGGCCGGCGGCACCACCGACCTGTCGGCCCGCATGCTGGCGCAGGCCCTGGCGCCAGTGCTGGGCCAGTCCGTGGTGGTGGACAACAAGGGAGGCGGCAACGGCAACATCGCGGCTGCGGCTGTCAAGCGCGCCGAACCCGACGGCTACACCCTGCTGATGCAGTACTCGGGCTACCACGTCATTTCGCCCTTGCTGGCGCGGCAGAAGCAGTGGGACCAGGGCGACTTCCAGCCGGTGGCGGGCGTGATCTCCGCGCCGCAGATCATCGTGGTGCGCGACAGTCTGCCGGTGAAGACCCTGGCGGAGCTGATCGCCTACGCTCGTGCGAACCCGGGCAAGCTCAACTACGCCTCCTCGGGCAATGGCTCGCTGCAGCATGTGACGGGTGCCATGCTGGAGCAGCAGGGCGGCGTGAAACTGATGCACGTGCCCTACAAGGGCACCGGCCCTGCGCTGCAGGACCTGCTGGGCGGGCAGGTGGACCTGACCTTCGGTACTGCGCCCCCGTTCATGCCGCACATCCAGTCGGGGCGGTTGCGCGTGCTCGCCGTGACGGGCAAGGAGCGGCTGCCCAGCCTGCCCGACGTGCCCACCACGGCCGAGGCCGGCTATCCCAAGGTGGATGCGACGTCCTGGTTCGCGCTCTTCGCCCCGGCGGCCACGCCCCGGGCCGTTGTGGACAAGCTGGCGGCCCACGTGCGCGCCGTGGTGCAGAGCCCCGCTTTCCAGCAGAAGGCGCAGGAGCAGGGCGCCGCAGCCGACTATCTGGGGCCGCAGCCGCTGGGGGCGCGCGTCAAGAGCGATCTGGCCAATTGGGCTCAGGTGGTCAAGGCAGCCAACATCCAGGCGGAATAGGCGTTCGGCAGACAGCGTCGTCACCGGGTCATTTCCGGCGACGGAATGCTTCATTTCAGGGCCTCCATGCACCGCATGGGGGCCTTTTGTGTTCTGTGGTGCACCACGCGGGTGCGCTATAGAAATCGCTTTGAATGATTGGATTTTTTCTTTAACATGAAGGCGTTGTAAATTCTTTATCAAAATTTCCCCGCCGAGCTTCTGCACGGTGGTGCGGCCTTCTTCCCCCCTCCATGTCCGTCCTTCCAGACCCTGTCGGCGACACCGTGTCCATCGCGGTCCGCATCGGCCGCGCCCGTCCCACGCTGACACGCTCGCATCAGCAAATGGCGGACTATGTGCTCGCGCATCCGCTCCAGGCCGCGACCATGCCCATCGACGAGCTGGCGGCGGCCGTTGGCGTATCCATCGCCACGGCCAACCGCTTTGCCCGGGCCGTGGGGCTGGAGGGGTACCCCATGCTGCGGGCCGAGCTGGTCAAGGGCTTCGAGGCCATGCTGGCGCCCATCGAGAAGATGCGGATCAAGCTGGAAGAACCCGCCACCATCCGCGACGTGTTCGCGGCCGCGCTGGAAGAGAGCCAGCGCAACATCGCAGCCACGCGTGAAGCGCTGGACCCGGCTGCCTGCGAGTCGGCCGTGCAGGCCATCGGAGGGGCAAAGCGTATCTATCTCGCGGGCTTCGGTGCGAGCGGCTGGCTGGCCGGCCTGCTGCAGCGCGGGCTGGATGCGTACTGCGACAACGTCCACCTGCTCGCTGGCGTCGGTGGTGCGTCCTACGGCGGGCGGCTTCTGTCCCGTATGGGGCCGGGCGACTTGCTCATCGCCATCTCGTATCCGCGCTATGTCACCGACACCATCGTGCTGGCGCAGGGCGCCTTCGAGCGCGGCGTGCACGTGCTGGCGCTGACCGATAGCAAGCAGTCGCCCCTGGTGCCGTTTGCCCATGGCTGCCTGTTCGCCCAGACCGAGAACCAGTACGCGGCCAATTCCGAATCGTCGGCATTGGCGATGATCGAGGCGTTGTCGAGCGCCGTGGCCCACCAGTCGCAGGAGTCGGTGAAGACCGCCGCCCGCATGACCGAGACGGTTCTGCCCTGGCTGCACGATGGCTCGCGCAGCCGTCTCGTTCCGGCGGCGGAGACCGCACCGACCGCCGCCTCCAAAGGATCTTCCAGGCGCTGATCCGTTGCTCCTCATGTGGGGCCGCCCTCCGATGGCGTTGGCGCTGTCTGTCCGCTGCCCCTCCCCCCTTTTTTTGCCCCCCCGTCGTCGGCCTTCATCAGCCGTTGCCCCGTTGCCTGCCGCTCCCGCTTTTGACCGCATGACTGTTTTCGCCTCATCTTCCAACGCCAGCGCTGCCAGCGCCGCTCCTGAGATCGCCGTCCACGGCGGGGCCGGCACCCTGAGCCGTGCCCACATCAGTCCTGAGCAGGAGGCCGCCTACCACGAAGCGCTGCAGCAGGTGCTGCTGGCCGGCCAGGCCGTGCTGTCCCAGGGAGGCACCGCGGTGGACGCAGTTTGCGAGGCCGTGCGCCTCATGGAGGAATGCCCGCTGTTCAATGCCGGCTATGGCGCTGTGTTCACGTCCGACGCCACGCATGAGCTGGACGCGGCGGTCATGGACGGCGCCACCCTGGCCGCCGGTGCGGTCGCCGGCGTGGCCCATGTGCGCAACCCGGTGATGGCGGCCCGCGAAGTCATGCGCCAGGGTCAGCACGTACTGATGGCTGGCGTGGGCGCAGAGCGCCTGGCCCGCGAGGCCGGCCTGCAGATGGTGGGCCCGGCGTACTTCTCCACTTCCACGCGCCGTGCCCAGCTCAAGGCCGCGCGCGCCAGCCAGAGCGGCGCCGTGCTGGACCATGACGGCGCTGCCGCCATGGCACAGCGCCCGCTGGACGAGGGCCGCAAGATGGGCACGGTGGGCGCCGTGGCACTCGATGCGCGTGGTCACTTGGCCGCCGCCACCTCCACCGGCGGCATGACCAACAAGCGGCCTGGCCGTGTGGGTGACAGTCCGCTGATCGGTGCCGGCACCTATGCCGACGACCGCACAGCGGCCGTTTCCTGCACCGGCCATGGTGAGAGCTTCATCCGCGTGGCAGCGGCGCACGACATCTGCGCGCGCATGGCCTACGGCTGCCAGAGCCTGGCGCAGGCCGCCGACGACGTGGTGCATGGCGCACTGGCCGCCATCGGCGGCACCGGTGGCCTGATTGCCGTGGACCGCCGCGGCAACGTCTGCCTGCCGTTCAACACCGAAGGCATGTACCGGGGCCTGGCCCGCTTGGGCGAGCCGCCCCAGACCTTCATCTACCGCTGACCGGCTGCCCTTCGCCCGCTGCCGCGCATCACCACCGTCTGCTTTCCTTTCACGGCCTCCATGAACTCCAACGCTTCGAAATCTCCCTCGCCCCTCGTTCTGCCCGAGCAGCGCGTGCTGGCCGTGGATGACCTCACCATCCGCTTTGCCAATTCCGAGCGCACGGTGGATGCCGTGCGCAATCTCTCTTTCCATGTGGACCGAGGCGAGACCCTGGCCATCGTGGGCGAATCGGGTTCGGGCAAGTCCGTCACCTCGCTGGCGCTGATGCGGCTGGTGGAGCATGGCGGGGGCAAGATCGTCGGTGGCTCGATGGCGCTGCGTCGCAGAAGCGGCCAAGTGCTGGACGTGGCCCGCGCGGGCCACGCGGTGATGCGCGACGTGCGCGGCGCTGATGTGGCCATGATCTTTCAGGAGCCGATGACCTCGCTCAACCCGGTGTTCACCGCCGGCGAGCAGATCGCCGAGTCCATCCGCGAGCACCAGGGCAAGGATCGCGCCGCCGCGCGCGCCGAGGCGTTGCGCATGCTGGAACTGGTGCGCATCCCCGAGGCGCGCAACGTGCTGGACCGCTTCCCGCACCAGCTCTCGGGCGGCATGCGCCAGCGCGTGATGATCGCCATGGCGCTTTCGTGCAAGCCGCAGCTCTTGATCGCCGACGAGCCGACCACGGCGCTGGATGTGACCATTCAGGCGCAGATCCTGCAGCTCATCCGGCAGCTGCAGGACGAGATGCACATGGGCGTGATCTTCATCACCCACGACATGGGCGTGGTGGCGGAGGTGGCCGACCGCGTGCTGGTGATGTACCGCGGGGACAAGGTGGAAGAGGGCGCCGCCGACACCATCTTCGCCGCGCCGCAGCATGCCTACACCCGCGCGCTGCTCTCGGCCGTGCCCAAGCTGGGCGCCATGCAGGGCACCGATCTTCCGCGCCACTTCGAGCTGCTGCGTTCCGACGGCACCGTCGCCACGCCGACGGCGCTCGAATCCCGGCCCGCCGACACCCGCCCCGAAGGCGCGCAGCCCATCCTGCGCGTGAAGGACCTGGTCACGCGTTTCGACCTGCGCGCCGGTCTCTTCAATCGCGTGAAGCGCCGCGTGCATGCGGTGGAGCGCGTGAGCTTCGATCTCTACCCCGGCGAGACCCTGGCGCTGGTGGGCGAATCGGGCTGTGGCAAATCGACCACCGGCCGATCGCTGCTGCGCCTGGTGAATAGCCAGAGCGGCGCCATCGAATTCGGCGGCCGCAACATCCTGGACTTGCCGACCTCCGAAGTGCAGGCCCTGCGCCGCGACATCCAGTTCATCTTCCAGGACCCGTTCGCGTCGCTGGACCCGCGCCTGACGGTGGGTTTTTCCATCATGGAGCCGCTGCTGGTGCACAGGGTCGGCACCCGCGCGGAGGCGCAGGCCCGCGTCGACTGGCTCATGGCCAAGGTGGGCCTGCCGCCCGAGCATGCGCAGCGCTACCCGCACGAATTCTCCGGCGGCCAGCGCCAGCGCATCGCCATCGCCCGGGCCCTGGCGCTCAACCCCAAGGTGGTGGTGGCCGACGAATCCGTCTCGGCGCTCGACGTCTCCATCCAGGCGCAGATCGTCAACCTGATGCTGGACCTGCAGCGCGAGCTGGGCGTGGCGTTCCTCTTCATCTCGCACGACATGGCCGTGGTCGAGCGCATCAGCCACCGTGTGGCGGTGATGTTCCTGGGCCAGATCGTGGAGATCGGCCCGCGCCGGGCGATCTTCGAGAACCCGCAGCACCCCTACACCAAGAAGCTCATGGCGGCCGTGCCCATCGCCGATCCGGCGCGCCGCCACATCAAGCGCTCGCTGCTCGAAGGCGACATCCCCAGCCCGATCCGCGCCGTCGGCGACGAGCCAGCGGTGGAGCCGCTGGTGGCCGTCGGCCCGGGCCATTTCGTGGCGCGCCACTCCATCGCCAACCTGTACTGACGGCGGCGCCAGCGCCGCGGCCCCTTTTTTCCGTTCGCCTCTCCTTCCGCCTTTCTTTCCGTCGTTCCTTCCCTATCGGAGTCCACCATGAAGAAGACCCTTGCTTCCCGCCGCATCGCAGCCAGCCTGCTGGCCTTGGCAGCCCTGTCCGCCACCGGCGTCGCGCTGGCGTCCGGCAATGCCGTGCTGGCCATCTACCAGCAGCCCGAGACGCTGGACCCCTACAACACCAACACGACCATCACCACGGCCGTCACTAAGAGCTTCTACGAAGGCCTCTTCGCGTTCGACAAGGACATGAAGCTCAAGAACGTGCTGGCCGAGAGCTACGATGTGTCCAAGGACGGCCTGGTCTATACCTTCAAGCTGCGCCAGGGCGTGAAGTTCCACGACGGCACCGACTTCAACGCCGCCGCCGCCAAGGCCAACCTGGACCGCGTGATGGACCCGGCCAACCGCCTGCTGCGCGCCAACCAGTTCAACCGCGTGGCCAAGGTCGAGGCCGTGAATCCGCAGACCCTGCGCATCACGCTCAAGCAGCCCTTCGGTCCCTTCATCAACACGCTGGCCCATGCATCGGCCGCCATGATCTCGCCCACGGCGCTCAAGAAGTGGGGCAGCAAGGACATCGCCTTCCACCCGGTGGGCACGGGCCCGTTCGAGTTCGTGGAATGGAAGCAGACCGAAGCCATCGTGGGCAAGAAGTTCGCCGGCTACTGGCACAAGGGCTACCCCAAGATCGACCAGATCACGTGGAAGCCGGTGACGGAGAACAACACCCGCGCCGCCATGCTGCAGACGGGCGAGGCCGACTTCGCCTTCACGCTGCCCTATGAGCAGATCGCCACGCTGAAGAAGAGCGACAAGGTGGACGTGGTGACCGCGCCCTCCATCATTCAGCGCTTCCTGACGTTCAACATGCTGCAAAAGCCTTTCGACAACCCGAAGGTGCGTGAAGCCATCGGCTACGCCATCAACAAGGAAGCGCTGTCCAAGGTGGCCTTCAACGGCTACGCCTTCCCGGCCCAGGGCTTCGTGCCGCAGGGGGTGGAATACGCGGTGAAGATGCAACCCATTCCCTACAACGTGGCCAAGGCCAAGGAGTTGCTGAAGGAAGCCGGCTACCCCAACGGTTTTGAGTCCACGCTGTGGAGCGGCTACAACAACACCACCAGCCAGAAGGTGATCCAGTTCTTGCAGCAGCAGCTGCAGCAGGTGGGCATCAAGGTTTCGGTGGAGGCGCTGGAGCCCGGCAAGCGTGCGGAGCTGGTCGATGCCTGGCCCGATCCCAAGACCGCCAAGGCGCGGCTCTACTACATCGGCTGGTCTTCTTCCACGGGCGAGGCGGACTGGGCGCTGCGCCCCTTGTTCTCGACCGAATCGTGGGCGCCGAAGCTGGCCAACTACGCGTTCTACAGCAACCCCGTCGTCGATGAATCCATCGCCAAGGCCCTGCTCACCACCGATGGCTCCGAGCGCGCCGCGCTCTACAAGACCGCGCAGGAGCAGCTCGCCAAGGATCTGCCCCGCATCCCGCTGGTGACGGAAGAGGTGCTCTACGCCCATTCCAAGCGCCTCTCGGGCGTCTATGTGATGCCTGACGGCAACATCAACAGCGACGAGATCTCGCTGAAGTAAGCCTCTGCAGGCCCCCGCATGCCGCGGGGGCCTGGTCCCGATTTCCGTCTCCCCCTCGCTACGAACCGCAGCGCCGCATCCATGCTGAACTATTTCCTCAAACGACTACTGGGGCTCCTTCCCACGCTGCTGATCGTGGCGGTACTGGTGTTCCTGTTCGTCCACATGCTGCCCGGCGACCCCGCGCGCCTGGCCGCCGGGGTAGACGCCGACGAGGCCACCGTGCAGGTGGTGCGCCAGGAGCTGGGGCTGGACAAGCCGCTGCCGGAGCAGTTCGTGCATTTCTTCTCGCGGATGGTGCAGGGGGATTTCGGCACTTCCATCCGTACCCGCCGGCCGGTGGCCACCGAGATCGGCGAGCGCTTCATGCCCACGCTGCTGCTCACCGTCGCCGCCATGGCCTGGTCGGTGGTACTGGGCATGGGCATCGGCATCCTGTCGGCCGTCTATCGCAACCGCTGGCCCGACCGACTGGGCATGACGCTCGCGGTCTCGGGCATCTCGTTTCCCGCCTTCGCGCTGGGCATGACGCTCATGCAGGTGTTCTCCGTGCAGCTCGGCTGGCTGCCCACCGTGGGCGCCGACAGCTGGAAGCACTACATCCTGCCCTCGATCACGCTGGGCGCGGCGGTGGCCGCCGTCATGGCCCGCTTCACGCGCGCCTCTTTCGTCGAGGTGGTGCAGGAAGACTTCGTTCGCACGGCGCGCGCCAAGGGCCTCAACGAGCGCACCGTGGTGCTCAAGCACTGCCTGCGCAACGCGCTCATACCGGTCGTCACCATGATGGGCCTGCAGTTTGGCTTCCTGCTGGGCGGCTCCATCGTCGTGGAGGCGGTCTTCAACTGGCCCGGCCTCGGCCGCCTGCTGGTGGACGCCGTGACCATGCGCGACTACCCCGTCATCCAGACGCTGGTGCTGCTCTTCTCGCTGGAGTTCATCCTCATCAACCTGGTGGTGGACATGCTCTACGGCTTCATCAATCCGACCATCCGCTACAAATGAAGCGCATGGACTGGACCCCTCCCACGGACGACGACACGGTATGACCACTCCCTCCATTCCG
>JBHIWE010000100.1:0-14574 GCA_041987645.1 Acidovorax sp.
GGCTCCTCGCTCATGGTGTATTCAGGCTTTCGCTTCGTGCAGGCGGCGTCTGAGGCGGGCAAGCCCATCGCCGCGGTGAACCAGGGCCGCACGCGCGGCGATGCGCTCTTCACTCTCAAGCTGCAAAGCGATGTGGGGCATACGCTGGCGGAGGCCGCAGCGCTCTTGGGCTGACGGAGCCCGCCTTGCTGGCGAGCGAGCTGAAGGCGCAGTCCCCGCGGCGCGGCATTGGTGTCCCGGCGGCGTAACGCGGCAAGGATGTCGGGGCCCCGAAGCGAGCCACGGCAGCTTTCGGTCAGCCCTGCCCGCTCTGCGGCGGGCCCAGCGCTTCAATGGCTGCCCATTCCTCGTCGCCATAGAGCCGCGAGCGTGTAAGAAAGCGCAGGCCGGTGGGCCGCTCCAGCGAGAACATGCCGCCGTTGCCGGGCACCGCGTCGATGATGAGGTGCGTGTGCTCCCAGTACTCGAACTGCGATCGGCTCATGTAGAAGGGCGTGCCGGCGATCTCGCCGAGCAGCACGTCGGAGTCGCCCAGCATGAATTCGCCCTGGGCGAAGCACATGGGCGCGCTGCCATCGCAGCAGCCGCCCGACTGGTGGAACATGAGCGGGCCGTGCTGGGCGCGCAGCCGTTCGATGAGCGCCACGGCTTGTGGCGTGGCGGATACGCGCATGGCCGCCTGGGGTGCGGTGGCCGTGGCTTCCTGCAAGCGGGTGTCTGGCATGGTCTGTCGTCTCCGTGAAGAAGGCCCCGGGTGGGGCCTTTCGTGTTGTGCGGTCCGCCGGTGGAAGCCCGTGCCACGCGCCTTGCTGCAGGCTGCTCCCCGCCCTGGGCGGACGGGAAGCGGGGGCGCGTGTCAGGCCGCCATGTCCAGCACGATACGCCCCTGGATCTGCCCCTTGTGCATGCGGGTGAAGATGTCGTTGATGTTCTCCAGCTTCTCGGTGCTCACCGTGGCCTTGACCTGGCCGCGCGCGGCGAAGTCGAGCGACTCCTGCAGGTCCAGGCGCGTGCCGACGATGGAGCCGCGCACCGTGACGCCGCGCAGCACCATGTCGAAGATGGGCAGCGGGAAGTTGCCGGGCGGCAGACCGTTGAGCGCGACTGTGCCGCCGCGCCGCACCATGCCCAGCGCCTGCTCAAAGGCCTTGGGCGAAACGGCGGTGACGAGCGCGCCCTGGGCGCCGCCGATCTCCTTTTGCAGGTAGGCGGCGGGGTCATTCTTCAGGGCGTTGACGGTGACGCTCGCGCCTAGCTTGCGGGCGAGTTCGAGTTTGTCGTCTTCCACGTCCACGGCAGCCACATTCAGGCCCATGGCTCGGGCGTATTGCACGGCCATGTGGCCCAGGCCGCCGATGCCGGAAATCACGACCCAGTCGCCCGGCTTGGTGTCAGTCACCTTCAGGCCCTTGTAAACCGTGACGCCCGCGCACAGCACGGGTGCGATGTCCACGAAGCTCACGTCCTTGGGCAGGTGGCCTACGAAGTTCGGGTCGGCCAGCGCGTAGTCTGCGAAGCCGCCGTTGACCGAATAGCCGGTGTTGCTCTGCGATTCGCACAGCGTTTCCCAGCCGCCCAGGCAATGGGTGCAGCAGCCGCAAGCCGAATGCAACCACGGTACGCCCACGCGGTCGCCTTCCTTGACGTGCTTGACGTTCTTGCCGATGGCGGCGACGAAGCCCACGCCTTCGTGGCCGGGAATGAACGGCGGGTTGGGCTTGACCGGCCAGTCACCTTCGGCGGCGTGCAGGTCGGTATGGCAGACGCCGGAGGCCTCGATCTTCACGAGGATCTGGTCGTCGGCCGGGGTCGGAACGGGCACCTCTTCGATGGTCAGAGGCTTGCCGAATTCGCGGACGACGGCGGCTTTCATGGTCTTGGCGGTCATGGCTCGGGTTCCTTTTCTTTGGCGCGGAGGGAGTGATCGGGAGGGCCGGCTTTGACCATAAGCCGCCCTCCAGCTGAAACAGCTGACGCAGGTCAAGCCGTCTGCAGAACCGTGAGGGCAACGGTGGACCCGGTCCCTCGCGCACGGCGCGCCTCTGCTGGGGGGGGGCAGGCTGCTGCGTTGCCAATCCTCGCCATAGCTGCGGCTATGGCTGCGGCTTGCGCCTTGCAGCCCTTTCCTCACCCATCAGAGCGCCCCGCATCGCGGGGACGGGGGTTCCCGTCGCCTCAGAAGAAGCCCAGCTTGTTGGGGCTGTAGCTCACCAGCAGGTTCTTGGTCTGCTGGTAGTGGTCGAGCATCATCTTGTGGTTTTCGCGGCCGATGCCGGACTGCTTGTAGCCGCCGAAGGCCGCATGCGCGGGGTAGGCGTGGTAGCAGTTGGTCCACACGCGGCCGGCCTGGATGCCGCGGCCCATGCGGAAGGCACGTGCGCCGTCACGGCTCCACACGCCGGCGCCCAGGCCGTAGAGCGTGTCGTTGGCGATTTCCAGCGCTTCTTCTTCGGTCTTGAAGGTGGTGACGGACACCACCGGGCCGAAGATCTCTTCCTGGAAGATGCGCATCTTGTTGTGGCCCTTGAACACCGTGGGCTTGATGTAGTAGCCGCCGGCCAGGTCGCCGCCGAGCATGTTGCGCTCGCCGCCGATCAGGCATTCGGCGCCTTCCTGCTTGCCCAGATCCAGGTACGAGAGGATCTTCTCCAGCTGCTCCTGCGAGGCCTGCGCGCCGATCATGGTGCTCTTGTCGAGCGGGTGGCCCTGGGTGATGGCGGCCACGCGCTTCAGGGCGCGTTCCATGAAACGGTCGTAGATCGATTCCTGGATCAGCACGCGGCTGGGGCAGGTGCAGACCTCGCCCTGGTTCAGCGCGAACATGGTGAAGCCTTCCAGCGCCTTGTCGAAAAAGGCGTCGTCGGCGGCCAGCACGTCCTCGAAGAAGATGTTGGGGCTCTTGCCGCCCAGCTCCAGCGTGACGGGGATGATGTTCTGGCTGGCGTACTGCATGATCAGTCGGCCGGTGGTGGTCTCGCCCGTGAAGGCGATCTTTGCGATGCGGTTGCTGGACGCGAGTGGCTTGCCGGCCTCCAGCCCGAAGCCGTTGACCACGTTCAGTACGCCGGCCGGCAGCAGGTCGCCGATGATTTCCAGCAGCACGAGGATGGAGGCGGGCGTCTGCTCGGCGGGCTTGAGCACCACGCAGTTGCCGGCGGCCAGGGCCGGGGCCAGCTTCCAGACGGCCATCAGGATGGGGAAGTTCCAGGGAATGATCTGGCCGACGACGCCCAGCGGCTCATGGAAGTGGTAGGCCACGGTTTCGTGGTCGATCTCGCTGATGCCGCCTTCCTGGGCGCGCACCGCACCCGCGAAGTAGCGGAAGTGGTCGATGGCCAGGGGAATGTCGGCCGCCATGGTCTCGCGCAGCGGCTTGCCGTTGTCGATGGTTTCCGCCACGGCGATGGTCAGCAGGTTGGCTTCCATGCGGTCGGCGATCTTCAGCAGGATGTTCGCGCGGTCGGTGGTGGACGTCTTGCCCCAGGCGGCCTTGGCCTTGTGCGCCGCGTCGAGCGCGGCATTCACGTCCTTGTCGTTGGAACGCGGCACCGAGGTGAACACCTGGCCGTTGATCGGCGAGCTGTTCTCGAAATACTGGCCGTCCGCCGGGGGCACCCACTGCCCGCCGATGTAGTTGCCATACTGCTTCTTGTAGGGGTTGGCGATACCGAGGCTTGCGATTTCTGCCATGTTCATGGTGCTTGTCTCCTGGGATGGTTTTCGGTGGAATGCTGCGCGCCGTGGCGCACTCGCACTCCTTCAAGGGCAAGTCGCATGCCAGCGCTTTTCCGCTGGGCGTGAAGGGCTCGGCGCTACGGGACAACCCTTGGTTTGAGGCCGCGATCAGGCCCGCTGCACCGGCACTTCGCGGCTTTGCGACAGAAACGGGGCGGCGGGCGGGGTGTTCCGCCTGTGCCGTGGCACAGTCCGGGTGTGCCACCTGTTCCATTTCTGAACGGTTGCGCCGTGACGCTCCGCCGGCGCACGGCGGGCGGCGACCCAGCCCCTCCCGCGCGCCTAGAATCCCCCGCTGCAGCCGGGCAGGCCCACAGAGCGCCTTTGCCCGGTTCAAGACCGGCAAGCCGCCCCACCACCGGGGCGGTCCGCCGCTCGGGGCGCCCTGCGGCAGGCAGGCCCCCGCCATCAATCGCAGGAGGCGCCACCATGGGTGCGCAATGGAAAGCAAAGGGCAAGGCGCAGGTCGCCGATGCCAAGGGCAAGCTGTTCGGCAAGCTCGTCAAGGAAATCATCGTGGCGGCCCGCAGCGGCGCCGATCCGGCCGGCAATTCGCGCCTGCGCCTGGCGATGGAGCAGGCCCGCAAGGCGTCCATGCCCAAGGACACACTCGAGCGTGCGGTGAAGAAGGGCTCGGGCGTGGGCGCCGATGCCGTCGATTACCAGCGCGTGATCTATGAAGGCTTCGCGCCCCACCAGGTTCCGGTGATGGTCGAATGCCTGACCGACAACGTGAACCGCACCGCGCCTGAAATGCGCGTGCTGTTCCGCAAGGGCCAGCTGGGCACATCCGGTTCCGTGTCGTGGGACTTCAACCATGTCGGCTTCATCGAGGCCGAACCCACCGCCGGCCACGCCGGTGCCGATGCCGAGGTGGCCGCCATCGAGGCCGGCGCGCAGGACTTCGAGCCGGGCGAGCAGGAAGGCACGACGCTGTTCATTACCGACCCCGCCGATCTGGACCTGGTGAGCCGTGCGCTGCCGGCCCAGGGCTTTACGGTGCTGTCGGCCAAGCTGGGCTATCAGCCCAAGAACCCGGTCGATCCGGCCAACCTGAGCGCCGAGGCGCTGGAAGAGGTGGAGAGCTTCCTGGCCGCCATCGACGGGCATGACGACGTGCAGGAAATGTTCGTCGGCCTCAAGGGCTGAGGCTTCCTGCTTCGCTTTTGATAGCGGCCTGCGCTCTGTTCATCAGGGCGGCAGGCCGTTTTCTTGAGGGAAACGCTGCTTCAGACGGCCAGCAGACTGACCTGCCCCGGCCTGCCGGGCAGCGAGAGCTGCGCCACCGGCGCGGGGCTGCCGGCCACTTGGCGGCCGCGCCGCCATACCGCCAGCCGCGTGGCGCGCAGGCGGATGGCCTCCACCGGATCGCGCGCATGCAGCAGCACCAGGTCGGCGTGGCAGCCGGGGCCGATGCCATAGCCTTCCAGCCCCAGCAGCCGCGCCGGATTCACCGTCACGGCCTCGAAGCACTGGCGCATGGCCTGCTGTCCGGTCATCTGCGCCACGTGCAGGCCCATGTGGGCGGCTTCCAGCATGTCGGCGCTGCCGCCGGCATACCAGGGGTCCATCACGCAGTCATGGCCGAAGGCGACGGTCAGGCCGGCGGCCATCAGCTCGGGCACGCGGGTCATGCCCCGGCGCTTGGGATAGCTGTCGTGCCGGCCCTGCAGGGTGATGTTGATCAGCGGGTTGGCCACCACGCCGAGCTGCGCTTCGGCCATCAGCGGGATCAGTTTGCTGACGTAGTAGTTGTCCATGCTGTGCATCGACGTGAGGTGGGAGCCGGTGACGCGCCCCTGCAGGCCCAGGCGCACGGTCTCGGCGGCCAACGTCTCGACATGGCGCGAGAGCGGGTCGTCGGACTCGTCGCAATGCATATCCACCCGCAGGCCACGCTCGGCGGCCAGCTCACACAGCAGGCGCACGCTCTCGGCCCCCTGGGCCATGGTGCGCTCGAAATGCGGGATGCCACCGACCACCTCCACGCCCAGGTCCAGCGCGCGCGTGAGGCTGTCCAGCCCGCCGGGCCGGCGCAGCACGCCGTCCTGCGGGAAGGCGACCAGCTGCAGGTCGAGGTAGGGCGCCACGCGGGCCTTCACGTCGAGCAAGGCCCGCACGGTGAGCAGGCTTGGATCGCTGGTGTCCACATGGCTGCGGATGGCGAGCAGGCCGCGCGCCACGGCCCAGTCGCAATAGGCGAGGGCGCGTTCCACGATGGCCTCGTGCGTGAGCGTGGGTTTCAGCTCGCCCCAGAGCGCGATGCCTTCGAGCAGCGTGCCGCTTTCGTTCACGCGCGGCTGGCCGTAGCTGAGGGCCGAGTCGAGGTGGAAATGGGCGTCAACGAAAGGGGGCGACAGCAGCAGACCGCCGGCATCGACCGCCTGGTGCGCAGGCGCCTGCAGGCCTTGCGCGACCTCCACGATGCGCCCGTCCTGGATGGCGACGGACATGTGCTGGCGTCCGTCGGGCAGGGTGGCGTGGTGGATCAGCAGGTCGAGCATGGCTGGGGTTCTTGCGGAAGAGATGGGGGAAGGGGCTGCGCGGATGGCGTGCATATTCTGGGCCAGCCCGAGGGACTTCAGAGGGGCACGGGACGGGCGCAGCGTCGGTCTCGCATCTGTCACTCGCGGGGCGAACCCTGCCATTCGGCGGTGCCGCCGTTGAGGCGTGACCGTGAGGCCGGCCGGCTCTAGGCTCCACTGGCCCGCCAACGCGCACGGGGCAAGCGATAGAGCACATGCGGGCGCACCCGGTGCCCATGCGGGACGGCGGGATGCTCGAACGCCTCTGCCGGCGATTCGCGCATGCCCAGGCGTTCCATCACGGCCCGCGAGCGCCGATTGCCTTGCGCCGTGAAGGCCACGATCTCGTCCAGGCCCAGCATCTCGAAGCCCGCCCGCAGCGCCAGCCGGGCGCCCTCGGTGGCCAGACCCAGGCCCCAGAAGCGGCGGGCCAGACGCCAGCCGATCTCCACGCAGGGGTTGAAGGGCAGCGGGGCCGTGGGGCGGTTCAGGCCGACGAAGCCGATGAATTGCGGCCCGCCCTCCGCGCCCAGCCCTTCCGCCGCCCAGAAGCCCCAGCCCTGGTGGCCGATCAGCATCTCGATGCGGTCGGCCAGTGCGTCGCTCTGGGCGCGGTCCAGCGGGGCGGGGAAGTGCTGCATCACCTCCGGGTCGGCATTCAGCGCGGCGAACGGCGCGCGGTCCGCCGGTGTCCACTGGCGCAGCCGCAGTCGGGGCGATTGCAGCAGGGCGGGGTCGATGCAGGTGGGGGCTTCGGGCATCCGCCCATGGTAGAGGCGCCCGTGGTGGCTACAGGCTAGCGCTCGCCCTTGCGATAGGGCTTCATCAGGGCCTGCGGGTAGGCGGCGCGGCGCGCCACCAGCACCAGCGCCAGGATGGACAGCAGGTAGGGCAGCATCAGGTACACCTGATAGGGCAGCCAGGCATCGCCCGCCTGCTGCAGGCGCAGCTGCAGCGCGTCGAAGAACGCGAACAGCAGGGCGCCCAGCAGCGCCTTGCCGGGCCGCCACGAGGCGAACACCACCAGGGCCACGCAGATCCAGCCGCGTCCGTTGACCATGTTGAAGAAGAAGGCGTTGAAGGCCGAGAGCGTGAGGAAGCTGCCCGCCACGCCCATCAGTGCCGAGCCGGCCACGATGGCGCCTGTGCGCATGGCCGCCACCGAAATCCCCTGACCTTCCGCCGCCTGCGGGTTCTCGCCCACCATGCGCACGGCCAGGCCCAGGGGCGTGCGGTAGAGCGCCCAGGCCAGCAGCGGAGCGAGCAGCAGGGCCAGCAGCGTGAGCGGTGTCTGGGCTGAGAGAATCGGCACGCCGAGCCATTCCATGGGCGGGAACGGCGTGATGGTCGGCGGCGTGTTGACCTTCGGGAAGCCCACGCGGTAGCCGTAATAGCTCAGGGCCGTGGCCAGTAGCGTGATGCCCAGGCCCGAGACATGCTGCGACAGCGCCAGGCCCACCGTGAGCCAGGCATGCAGCAGGCCGAAGACCGCACCCGTGAGCGCCGCCACCAGCACCCCCGTCCAGAGGCCATGTCCCGCATACACGGTGAGCCAGCCCGTGAAGGCGCCGGCCACCATGATCCCTTCGATGCCCAGGTTCAGCACGCCCGCCCGCTCGCACAGCAGCACGCCCAGCGTGCCGAGGATGAGGGGCGTGGCCACCCGCAGCGTGGCGATCCAGAAGGCCGGGTTGGCGAGGATGTCGAGCAGTTCGGTCATTTCCAGCGGACCCGGTATTGCGCGAGCAGCCCGGCCACCAGCACCGCGATCAGCGAGGCGGCGACGATCACGTCCGCGATATAGGTGGGCACGCCGATGGCGCGGCTCATGCTGTCCGCGCCCACCAGGACGCCGGCCACGAAGATGCCCGCCGCCACCACGCCCAGTGGATGCAGCCCGGCCAGCATGGCGATCACGATGCCGCTGTAGCCGTAGCCGGGCGACATGTCCAGCGTCACGTAGCCGGTGCGGCCCGCCACCTCAATGGCGCCGGCCAGGCCCGCGAGCCCGCCCGAAAGCAGAGCCACCAGCACCACGGTGCGCGTCACGGGCACGCCCGCGAAGGCCGCAGCGCGCGGGTTGGCGCCGGCCGCGCGGATGTCGAAGCCAGGCACCGTGCGCGCCAGCAGCGCCCAGAGCAGTACGGCCAAGGCCACGGCGATGAGCAGGCCGGTGTGCAGGCGCGAACCCTGTACCAACCGCGAGAGCTACAGATCGCCCTGCAGCGCCACGCTCTGCGGCCAGCCCAGGGCCAGCGGGTCTTTCATGGGGCCGTCGAGCAGGGCGGACACCAGCAGCAGCATCACGAAATTGAGCAGCAGCGTGGTCACCACCTCGTCCACGCCCAGGCGCGCCTTCATCAGCGCCGGGCCGAGCAGCAGCGCAGCGCCGGCCAGGCCCGCGGCCAGCATCATCAGCGGGAACAGCAGCCACGGCGACCACTCCAGGCCCGTTCCGCCGTGCAGGCCGCCCACGGCCACGGCGGCGATGGCGCCCGCATAGAGCTGCCCTTCGGCACCGATGTTGAAGAGCCGCGCGCGGAAGGCCACGGCCGCGGCCAGGCCGGTAAGGATCAGCGGCGTGGCGCGTGTGAGGGTTTCGGTCAGCGCGAAGACGGAGCCGAACGCCCCCTGGGCCAGCAGCGCATACGTCCGGCCCACGGGCGCGCCGGCCCACAGCACCAGCAGCGCGGAGACGAGCAGCGTGAAGGCCACGGCGCCGACGGGTGCGGCCACGCAGGCGGCGGCGGAAGTGCGGTGGCGTTTTTCGAGTCTCATGGGGTGTCGGCTGTGCCGGCGTGCTCGCCGGCCATGGCGAGGCCGATGGCCTCGCGCGTCCAATCCTCGGCCGGCAGGGCTTCGGTCAGGTGGCCGCTGTGCATCACCGCCACGCGGTCGCCCAGCTGCAGCACCTCGTCGAGGTCGTCGGAAATCAGCAGCACGGCGGCGCCCGCGTCGCGTGCGGCGATGAGCTGCTGCTGCACGAAGGTGACGGCGCCGATGTCCAGGCCCCAGGTGGGCTGGTGGGCCACGATCAGCCGTGGGGGCTCTTGCGCGCCCGGATCGGGCGAAAGCAGCGCCCGCCCGAGGATCAGCTTCTGCATGTTGCCGCCCGAGAGCGAGCGCGCCGGCACGTCCGGGCCGCCGCCGCGCACGTCGAAGGTCACTGCCACACAGCGCGCATGCTGACGGGCATGGCCCCGCTTGATCCAGCCGGCGGTGAACCAGGGGTGTGAGAACCAGCGGCTGCCCAGGCGTTCGGAGACGGCGTTCTCCCAGACCGGCAGATCGCCCACCACGCCCACGGCATGGCGGTCTTCGGGGATACGGGCCACGCCCTGGGCGACCAGGCGCTGGGGGTGGGCGGGCAGCGGCATGCCGTGCAGGGTGGCGCGCCCTTGCGTGGGCGCGAGCACGCCGCACAGCACGTCGGCCAGGGCCACCTGGCCGTTGCCCGAGACGCCGGCGATGGCAGTGATTTCGCCCGCGCGCAGCGTGAGGTTCACACCGTGCAGCGCATCGCGCCCGCCGGCGGTGTGGACGCCCTCCAGTGTGCAGACGGCATCGCCCACGCGGCGGGCGGGGCGGCGCTCGGCGCGCTCCACGGCGTGACCCACCATCCACTGCGCGAGCTGGGCCTGCGTGGTGCCCTTGGCGGGCGCCTCGGCCACCAGCCGGCCCTGGCGCAGCACGGCCACGCGGTGCGAGACGCGCAGCACCTCGCCCAGCTTGTGGCTGATGAAGATGATGGACAGGCCCTCGGCCACCATCTGCGAGAGGGTGGCGAAGAGCGCCTCGCTCTCCTGCGGCGTGAGCACGGCCGTGGGTTCATCGAGGATCAGGATGCGCGCGCCCCGGTAGAGCGCCTTGAGGATCTCCACGCGCTGGCGCTCGCCCACAGAGAGGTCGCCCACGCGCGCATCGGGCGACACCGGCAGGCCGAAGCGCCGCGATACCTCCAGCAGCCGCGCACGGGCCGCGCTGCGGCGCGAGAACGGCTGCCAGAGCGGCTCGCTGCCCAGCAGCACGTTGTCCAGCACGCTCAGGTTGTCGGCCAGCGTGAAATGCTGATGCACCATGCCGATGCCGGCCGCCAGCGCCGCTCGCGGCTGGCCGGGCGGCAACGGGCGGCCGAAGGCCTTGATCTCCCCTTCGTCCGCCACGTAGTGGCCGAACAGGATGGACATCAGCGTGGACTTGCCCGCGCCGTTTTCGCCCAGAAGCGCCAGCACCTCGCCGCGCAAGAGCGTCAGCGAGATGTCGTCATTGGCCACCAGGCTGCCGAAGCGCTTGGTGATGCCCGAGATCTGCAGCACGGTGCCCGGCGCGGGAACCGGCGGTGGTGCGAGCATGGAAGGCAGAGGCGGGAGCGGCCGCGTCCAGTTCAGGACTACTTGGCGGTGGACTTGGGCTGGCTGTCGTCCACCTTCACGGTGAACTTGCCCGCCAGGATCTCGGCTTCGCGGGCCTTGACCTTGGCGACCACCTCGGCCGGCACCTTCTTCTCGAAGGTGCCCAGCGGGCTGAGGGACGACCCCTTGTGCTTCATCATCGAATAGGGGCCGTAGTCTTCCGCCGTGAACTTTCCGGCTTTGACCAGGCCGATGGCACGCTCCACCGTAGGTTCCATATGCCAGAGGGCGGAGGCGACGACCGTGTCGGGGTACTGCGGCTGCGTGTCGATCACATTGCCAATGGCGAGCTTGCCCTTTTCCTTGGCTGCATCGCTGACGCCAAAGCGCTCGGCATAGAGCACGTCCGCCCCCTTGTCGATCATGGCGAAGGTGGCTTCCTTGGCCTTCGGCGGGTCGAACCAGCTGTTGATGAAAGTGATGGTGAACTCCACCTTGGGGTTCACTTCCCTGGCGCCAGCCATGAAGGCGTGCATCAGGCGGTTGACCTCGGGGATGGGAAAGCCGCCGACTATGCCGATCTTGTTCGTCTTGGTCATGCCGCCCGCGATCATGCCGCTGAGGTAAGCCGGTTCCTGGATGTAGTTGTCGAAGACGCCGAAGTTGGGCGCCTGGGGCTTGCCGGAGGAGCCCAGCACGAAGGCGGTCTTGGGGAAATCCTTGGCCACCTTGCGGGCAGCGGCCTCCACGCCGAACACCTCGCCGAAGATCAGCTGGTTGCCGCCGTTCGCGTACTCGCGCATCACGCGCTCATAGTCGGCGTTGGCGACGTTCTCGCTGCTCTTGTATTCGATCTCGCCGCGTGCCTCGGCCGCCTTGAGGGCCTTGTGGATGCGGCTCACCCATTGCTGTTCGTAGGGCACCGTGTAGATGGCCGCCACTTTCAGCCTGGGCTCCTGCGCCAGTGCTGCCAGCGGGGCCATGCCCAGGGTGGCGGAGATGGCGAGCGAGGTGCAGAGCAGTCGTCCGGTGAAGAGGCGGCGGTTGTGCATGGCGGTATCCAGGGCGGGCTCGGGTTCGAGCCGGGAGGTTGAATCGTTCCTCTGGATTGGCAAGATGCATGCCAGCCGCATCGCTGGCATGCCCGCCCGAAATGCCCTTATTTGGTGCCGAAGATGCGGTCGCCCGCGTCGCCCAGGCCCGGCAGGATGTAGCCGTGCTCGTTGAGCTCGCGGTCGATGGCGGCGGTGTAGATCGGCACGTCGGGGTGGGCCTTCTGCAGCGTGGCCACGCCTTCCGGTGCGGCCAGCAGGCAGACGAACTTGATCGAGCGCGGGGTGAGCTTCTTGATCCGGTCCACGGCGGCCGCGGCGGAGTTGCCGGTGGCGAGCATCGGGTCCACCACGATCACGTCGCGTTCCTGCATCTCGGAGGGCATCTTGAAGTAGTACTCGACCGGCTGCAGCGTGTCCGGGTCGCGGTAGAGGCCGATGTGGCCGATGCGCGCGCCCGGGATCACGTTGAGCATGCCGTCCAGGAAGCCGTTGCCGGCGCGCAGGATGGACACAAGCACCTGCTTCTTGCCGTCGATGACGCGGCCGGTCATGGTCTCCAGCGGGGTCTCGATCTCGAGGTCCGAGAGCGGCATGTCGCGGGTGATCTCGTAGGCCATCAGCGTGCTCAGCTCGCCCAGCAGGCGGCGGAAGCTGTTGGTGCTGGCGTCCTTGCGGCGCATCAGGGTCAGCTTGTGCTGCACCAGGGGATGGGTGATGACGTGAACGTTGCTCATGGGCTGGGCCTCTTCTTGGGGAAAAGCGGAATCGCTGGAAAGGGAAAGGGGGCGGGTGGCAGGCGGAAGGCTCGCTTGCGCACCGCTGCCGCAGGCTGCGATTTTGCCTGCCCGCCTGCCTGCTGCAGCGGGCCGCGCTGCGTCAGGCGGCGAGAAAGCGCGAGAGGCGGTCCATATCGACGTTGCCGCCGCTGATGACGATGCCCACGCGCTGGCCGTGCAGGTCGATGCCGCCGTGCTGCGCGCCTGCCAGGGCCAGCGCGCCGGTGGGCTCGACGACGATCTTCATGCGCTCGGCATAGAAGCGCAGCGCCGCCACCAGCTGCTCGTCGGTGGCGGTGACGATGTCGGCCACGTGGCGCTGGATGATGGGGAAGGTGATCTCGCCCGGCGCCTGGGACTGTGCGCCGTCGGCGATGGTGCGCGGCGTGTCGATGCGCACGATGCGGCCGGCGCGCAGCGACTGCTGCACGTCGTTGCCCGCGGCCGGCTCCACGCCGATCACCTGGCACTGCGGCGCCAGGGCCTGCGCCGCCAGCAGGCAGCCCGAGAGCAGGCCGCCGCCTCCCAGGCAGACGAAGAGGTAGTCCAGGTCGGGCACCTCCTGCAGCAGCTCCAGCGCCACCGTGCCCTGGCCGGCGATGACGTGCGGATGGTCGAAGGGCGGCACCAGGGTCATGCCGCGCTCTTCGGCCAGGCGGCGGCTGATGGCCTCGCGGTCCTCGGTGAAGCGGTTGAAGGTGACCACCTGGGCGCCGTATTCGCGCGTGGCGGCGATCTTGGCCGCTGGCGCGTCCTCGGGCATGACGATCAGGGCCGGCATGTCCAGCAGCCGTGCCGACAGCGCGATGGCCTGCGCGTGGTTGCCCGACGAGAAGGCCAGCACGCCGCGTTCGCGCTGCGCGTCGCTGAATCGGCTGAGCGTGTTGTAGGCGCCGCGGAATTTGAAGGCGCCCATGCGCTGCAGGTTCTCGCACTTGAAGAAGAGCTGCGCGCCCAGCTGCGCGTCGGCCGTGCTGGAGCGCAGCACCGGCGTATGGTGCGCCACCCCCTGCAGCCGCCGGGCGGCATCGGTGACGTCGTCGAAGGTGGGCGGGGCGATGGGGTTCATGGTGGCGTCCTGTGGATGCGGCCGGTCCGGAGGCGGGCGGTGCGCACCATGATACGCCCGCATCTCCGCATTTTTTGATGCCCTCATTGCTCCGCAGCGCGCCTGGATGCTGCGCAGCCTGCTATCAAAAGAGGTGCATCTTCCAGGCCGCCGCCGCTCAGGCCGTCGCGTGCGCTGCCTTCGCCATGCCGCGATGGCGCAGCAGGGCGTCAAGGGTCGGCGCCCGGCCCCTGAAGGACTGGAAAGACTCGATGGCCGGGCGGCTGCCGCCCGCCTCCAGGATGGAATGCAGATAGCGCTCGCCGGTGCTGCGCTCGGCCACGCCCGGCTCGCGCGCCTCTTCCTCAAAAGCGGCATAGGCGTCGGCGCTGAGCACCTCGGCCCACTGGTAGCTGTAGTAGCCCGCCGCATAGCCGCCCGCGAAGATGTGGCTGAAGGCGTGCGTGTAGCGCACGTAGGGCGCCTGCGGCAGCACGGCGATCGCGCGGCTCACGGCCTGCATCGTGGGCACGGTCTGCGGGGCGGGGTCGGTGTGCAGGCGCAGGTCCACCAGCGAGCGTTCGACCTGGTTCAGCGTCTGCATGCCGGACTGGAAGTTCTTCGCGGCCAGCATCTTGCAGTAGAGCGCTTCGGGCAGCGGCTGGCCGGTGTCGGCGTGGGCTGTGATCGCCTGCAGCACGGGCCATTCCCAGCAGAAGTTCTCCATCATCTGGCTGGGCAGCTCCACGGCGTCCCACTCCACGCCACGGATGCCGGCCACGTCCAGGGTGTCCACCTGGGTCAGCAGATGGTGCAGGGCGTGCCCGAATTCGTGGAACAGCGTGATCACGTCGCCATGCTCCAGCAGGGCGGGCCGGCCTTGCACCCCCTCGGCGAAGTTGCACACCAGCACCGCCACGGGCAGGCGCGGCTCGCTGTCGCCCGGGCGCTTCCAGCGGTTGACGATGCCGTTCATCCAGGCGCCGCCCCGCTTGCCCGGGCGCACGAACGGGTCCAGGTAGCAATGGCCCAGCGTCTGCCCGCCGCGCTCGATGCGATAGGGCCGCACGGACGGGTGCCACA
>JBHIWE010000101.1:0-14493 GCA_041987645.1 Acidovorax sp.
GGACACGCCCTCGCTGGCAGGGCGCATCGCCGCCATGGGCGATGCCGAGGCGGCCCGCCGCCAGTTCGTGGCCCGCCAGCCCATGGGGCGGCTCGCCACGGCCGACGAGATCGCGCCTCTGGTGGTGTTCCTGGCCAGCGACGAGTCTTCGTTCGTCACGGGGCAGAACTACGGCATCGATGGCGGGATCACGATTTAGGGCGCCTAACGAAACCCTTCTGGCGTGGTTGCCGCATCTTGTCGTACTACTCGTACTGCCTGCGAGGCAGCGCCGGGCCATATCCGTTTCGCCGGACCTTGTCAGCCGCTATCAGGCTTCGACCGCCTCCACCTGCACCACGCAGTCATAGAACGTGGGCGCCGCGCCCAGGTCGGTCAGGGCCTGGCTGGTCAGCTCGTTCACGTTGGTGCCGCCCACGCCGAACTTGCGCCACCAGATGCCCAGGCCGTTGACCACGCCGGGGCGCGCGCGCTGGTTCACGGCGGCATGGCATTCGTAGCTGCCGCGGGCGTTGAAGACGCGCACCCGCCCGCCGTCGGAAATGCCGCGCGCGGCGGCGTCGTCGGGGTGGATTTCCAGCACCGGCTGCGTCTCGATATTGCGCAGGCTCTTGACGTTCACGAAAGTGGAGTTGAGGAAGTTGCGTGCCGGCGGCGAGATCATGGCCAGCGGGTATTCGGCCGACACGCCGGCCCGCTCGCGGTTGGGCAGGTGGTCGGGCACCGGGTCCAGCCCCTGTGCGGCCAGGCGTTCGCTGTGGAATTCGCAGCGGCCCGAAGGCGTGGGGAAGCCGCCTTCGGCATAGGGTGCTTCAGGCGCGGGCAGGGTGGCGAAGCCCTCGTCCAGCAGCTGCTGGAAGTCCACATGGCTGCCGTAGGCCTGGCGGCACAGATCTTCGTCGCTGTCGGCAAAACAGGGGTCGGTGAAGCCCATGCGCGCGGCCAGGTCACGGAAGATCTGCGTGTTGGGCCGGGCCTGGCCGACGGGGGCGATCGCCGGGCGGTTGAGCAGCACATCGGTGTGGCCGTAGGCGACGTGAATGTCCCAGTGCTCCAGTTGCGTGGTGGCGGGCAGCACGTAGTCCGCGTAGTCGGCGGTATCGGTCTGGAAGTGTTCGAGGACCACGGTGAAGAGGTCTTCGCGCGCGAAACCGGCCACCACCCTGGCCGAGTCGGGGGCCACGGCGACCGGGTTGCTGTTGTAGACCACCAGCGCGTCGATGCGCGGGCCGAAGGCGTCGGACGCGGGCCGCAGCAGGTCGTCGCCGATGGTGGACATGTTCACGGTGCGCGGCGGCTGGCCCGCGGGCATCAGGTCGGGTCGCTGCAGCGCGGCGCGCTGCACGGGGAACATGCCGGAGCTGGACATGAGCAGGCCCCCCGCCCGGTGCCGCCAGGCGCCCACCAGCGCGGGCAGGCAGGCCACGGCGCGGGTGGCGTTGCCGCCGCCGCGGGCGCGCTGCATGCCGTAGTTCAGGCGGATGGCGGCCGGGCCGGTGGTGCCGTAGTCGCGCGCCAGGCGGCGGATCTGCTCGACGGGAAGGCCGCAGACTTCGGCGGCGCGCTCAGGAGGCCACTGCAGGGCGCGTTCGCGCAGGGACGCCCAGCCCAGCGTGTGGCGGGCGATGTAGTCGTGGTCCAGCCAGTCGTTGGCGATGAGTTCGTGCATCAGCGCCAGCGCCAGAGCGGCGTCGGTGCCGGGCAGCAGCTGCAGATGTTCGTGGCACTTGTCGGCCGTCTCGCTCTTGCGCGGGTCGATGCACACCAGCCGAGCGCCTTCTCGCTTGGCCTGCTGCGCGTAGCGCCAGAAATGCAGGTTGCTGCCGATGGAGTTGCTGCCCCAGATGAGGATCAGCTTCGATTCTGCGAACCATTCGACCTTCATGCCGACCTTGCCGCCCAGCGTCTGGTTCAGGCCTTCGCCGCCGGCTGAGGCGCAGATGGTGCGGCCCAGCAGGGAGGCGCCCAGGCGGTGGAAGAAGCGACGGTCCAGGCTCTCGCCCTGCACGAGGCCCATGGTGCCGGCGTAGCTGTAGGGCAGGATGGCCTGTGGGTCGTGTGCAGCGATGGCGCCCAGGCGCTCGGCGATGTCGTCCAGGGCATCGTCCCAGCTGACGGGGATGAACTGCCCGCTGCCCTTGGGGCCGCTGCGCTTCAGGGGGGTGAGCAGGCGTTCCGGGTGGTGGGTGCGCTCTGCGTATTTGGAGACCTTGGCGCACAGCACGCCGTCGGTGTGGCTGTGCGCGGGGTTGCCCTGCACACGGATGGCGATGCCGTTCTCGACGGTCGTCAGCAGCGCGCAGGTGTCGGGGCAGTCGTGGGGGCAGGCCCCGCGCACGGTCTGCGGGGTGGAGGCGGTGGTGGCGGTCATCGGCGTAATGATGTCGTGGGGCCGGAGGGAAAAGTAGTGGGCGGTCGCTAAACTGCCCGGTGGGGGAGGAAAACTGCTGGGGTGATCGCAATCCAAGAACCCAAGGGAATGCACAAGGGGCTGCGATCGGGCGCGGCGGGGCGGCCTGCATGACAGGCCGCCCCGCCCCTCAGCCAGATTCACCGGAATCGGGACATTTCACCATGAAGCAGAACCACACGCCTATCGGGCGCAGAGAGTTTTCCATCGGCCTGGGCGCTGCGGCGTTGGGCGGTTTCGCCAGCGTGCAGGCCCAGAGCGATGGCCCGCTGGTGCTAGGCCAGTCGGCGGCCCTGTCCGGGCCGGCTGCGCAGCTGGGCCTGCAGTTCCAGCAGGGGGCGAAGCTTTTCTTCGACCAGTACAACGCGCAAGGCCCGCGGCGGCCGGTGGAACTGCGCAGCCTCGACGATGGCTACGAGCCCGAGCGCTGCGTTGCCAACACCCGCCAGTTCATCGCGGACGACGTGTTCGCGCTCTTCGGCTACATCGGCACGCCCACCAGCCTGGCCGCGCTGCCGCTCGCCACGCAGGCGAGGCTGCCGTTTTTCGCCCCCTTCACCGGGGCGGGAGCACTGCGCCAACCCTTCAACCGGCTGGTGTTTCACGTGCGGGCCTCGTACGACGACGAGACCGCGCTCATCACCCGCCAGCTCACGCATCTGGGCCTTACGCGCATCGCCGTCCTGCACCAGAACGACAGCTACGGCCGTGCGGGGCTGGACGGCATGGTGCGCGCGCTGGCCGAGCAGCGCCTGGAGCCCGTTGCCCGTGCCACCGTAGAGCGCAATTCAGGCGATGTGACGGCGAGTGTGCGTACCCTGGTGGCGGCCCGGCCGGAGGCGATCGTGCTGGTCTGCACCTACGGGGCGAGCGCCGCCTTCACGCGGGCGGCACGCAAGGCCGGCTACGGCGGCAACTTCTACAACCTGTCCTTCGTCGGCACGCAGGCGCTGGCCGACGCGCTGGGCAAGGAAGGCGCCGGCGTGGTCGTCTCGCAGGTCATGCCCTCGCCCTACCAGACCACCAAGCAGATCACGCGCGAATTCCTCGATGCGATCAAGAAGGGCGGCGGGAAGGTGCAGGCCAACTATTCCACCCTGGAGGGCTATCTGGCCGGCCGGGTGTTCGGCGAAGGCTTGCGCCGTGCGGGCGAGCGGCCCACGCGCGAGGGCCTCATCACCGGGCTGGAGTCCATCGGGCCGCAGGGTGTGTCGGGCTTTCCGCTCAGCTTCAGCGCCAGCAGCCATGCGGGCTCGCGCTTCGTCGAGATGTCCATGTTGACGGGCGACGGGCGCGTGCTGGTCTGATGCCTTGCGGAGCGTGCCGGGGCGAGCGTGGCGCGATTCATGCTGCAGTGGCAGTGCCTGATTTCCCATCGTCCGAATAACCCCGCATGGCCGCCCGCCGTGCGCGGGCCTAGACTCCGCAGAACAGCCAAGGAACACTTTTGCCCATGAAAGTCATCGACTCCATCGTCGCGCAGGCCGCATCCATCGCCGCCCTGCGGCGCGACATCCACGCCCATCCCGAGCTCTGCTTCGAAGAAGTGCGCACCGCCGACCTGGTAGCCGCCAAGCTCACAGAGTGGGGCATCCCCATCCACCGGGGCCTGGGCAAGACCGGCGTGGTCGGCATCCTCCAGGGGCGCGATGGCGGGGCTTCGGGCCATGCCATCGGCCTGCGCGCGGACATCGACGCGCTGCCCATCACCGAGTTCAACACCTTCGAGCACGCCAGCAAGCACGCGGGCAAGATGCACGCCTGCGGCCATGACGGCCACACCGCGATGCTGCTGGCGGCGGCGCAGCACCTTGCCAGGCACCGCGACTTCGACGGCACCGTCTATCTGATCTTCCAGCCGGCCGAAGAGGGCGGCGGCGGCGCGCGCGAGATGATGAGCGACGGCTTGTTCGAGAAGTTCCCCATGCAGGCGGTGTTCGGCATGCACAACTGGCCTGGCATGAAGGCCGGACAGTTCGCCGTGAGCCCCGGCCCGGTGATGGCTTCCAGCAACGAATTCAAGATCGTCGTCCGCGGCAAGGGTAGCCACGCCGCCATGCCGCACATGGGTATCGACCCGGTGCCGGTGGCCTGCCAGATGGTGCTGGCCTTCCAGAACATCATCAGCCGCAACAAGAAGCCGGTGGATGCGGGCGTGATTTCGGTCACCATGGTCCACACGGGCGAGGCCACCAATGTGGTGCCCGACAGCTGCGAACTGCAGGGCACGGTGCGCACCTTCACCATCGAGGTGCTCGACATGATCGAGCGCCGCATGAAGCAGGTGGCCGAACACACCTGTGCCGCGCACGACGCGACCTGCGAATTCGAGTTCGTGCGCAACTACCCGCCTACCGTCAACTCGCCGGCCGAAGCGGAGTTCGCCCGCAAGGTCATGCAGGGCATCGTGGGCGAGGCCAACGTCGTGCCGCAGGAGCCCACCATGGGCGCGGAAGACTTCGCCTACATGCTGCAGGCCAAGCCCGGCGCCTATTGCTTCATCGCCAACGGCGACGGAGACCACCGCGCCATGGGCCATGGCGGCGGCCCCTGCACGCTGCACAACCCCAGCTACGACTTCAATGACGACCTGATCCCGATGGGCGCCACCTACTGGGTGCGACTCGCTCAGGATTGGCTGGCGGCGCGCTCGGCAGCCGCACCGGCTGCCTGAGCGGTCTCACCTCGTGGTTCAGGCCTGAAGAAAGGCGGCGGTGGCGTGTGAGCCGTCGCCGCCTTTTTTGTCGCCTCTTCGCTTGGTGATGGTTGCCGCGGCAGCTGGAATCGCTTTCCGCGGGCCGGAACGGCGCGGAATTTGTCCCGTGGGCGACTCTTCCCGTGGTGCGCCACTCCCGGCTGTTTGAAAATGTTACGGCCACCGTGCCGTGCTGTGTTTCATGGACGGGGCGCTGGCACTGCCTGGAAAACCTTGACCGTGAGGATTCGGACCATGATGACGGCACCGCCATCCAGTACCCTTGCCCGCCGCCTGTTGCTGGCCAACGGCGTAATCCTGCTGTTGCTGGTCTCCACGGGCGTTGCCATCTGGTTCATGATGGGGCGGCTCATCGTCGATGCCCAGGAGGTGCGGGCCAGCAGCGTGCCGCAGCAGCAGCCCATCGCCGAGCGGGAGCTCAACGTGACGCGGGTATCGCTGCAGCTGCGGCACGCGATCTTGTCGCGCAACCCGCAGGAAATGGACGCCGCGCTGGCTGACATCGGCGAAAAGCGCCAGGTGCTGCAAAGCACGCTGCAGGCCTTCGGCGACGGCATGATCTCGGAAGAAGGGCGCAGTGCTTTTGCTCCCTTGCCTGGACTGATGCAGGAATTCTGGGCGATGGGCGAGCGCAACATCCAGCTCATCCGGGAAGGCCGCAAGGACGACGCTTTCGCCTTCCTGGTGGACCAGACCATTCCAGCCCGTAACCGCCTGCTGGCGCCGTTGGGTCGGGAGAAGGACCGCCAGGGCGAGGGCCTCGCGGCCCGCATCAGCGAGGTGACGGAGCTGGCCGCCACCGACCGTGTGATCACCCTGGCCGCCATGCTGCTGCTGGGGGCCTGCCTGCTGGGCCTGGGCGCCTACTTGCGTTCGATAGTGCGGCAGCTGGGTGGCGACCCGGATCGCTTGCGCCGGGCGGCCGATGCGGTGGCCCGCGGTGATCTGTCGGCCCACATCGCGCTGCGCCCGGGCGACAGCAGCAGCATCATGGCGGCCATGGCCCGCATGAGCGCGCAGCTCGCCGATGTGGTGCGCACGGTGCGCGCCAGCGCACAGAACGTGTCGGACGCCAGCGGGGAGATCGACGCCGGCAACCACGACCTTTCCGTGCGTACCGAGCGGCAGGCCGCAGCGCTGGAGCAGACGGCTGCATCCATGGAGGAGCTGGGCTCCACCGTCCGCCAGAACGCCGACAGCGCCCGCCTTGCCAACGAGCTGGCGCAGAACGCATCGACTGTGGCCGAGGAGGGCGGCGCTGTGGTCGCCCAGGTGGTGGAGACCATGCGAGGCATCCAGGATTCCAGCCGCCGCATCGGCGATATCACCGGCGTGATCGACGGCATCGCCTTCCAGACCAACATCCTGGCGCTCAACGCCGCCGTGGAAGCGGCCCGCGCGGGCGAGCAGGGCCGGGGCTTCGCCGTGGTGGCCTCTGAGGTGCGTGTACTGGCCCAGCGCAGCGCTGACGCGGCGCGCGAGATCCGCCAGCTCATCACCGACAGCGGCCAGCGCGTGGATGCCGGCAGCCAGCTGGTGGACCAGGCCGGCCAGACCATGCACCAGGTGGTCGCCGCCATCCGCCGCGCGACCGATCTGATGGGAGAGATCAGCGCGGCCAGTTCCGAGCAGAGCTCGGGCGTGGACCAGGTCGGCGAGGCCATCGCCCACATCGACCAGGCGACGCAGCAGAACGCCGCGCTGGTCGAGGAGATGGCCGCGGCCACGAGCAGCCTGAGCGCACAGGCCCATGAGCTGGTCCGGGCCACGGCGGTGTTTCGATTGGCGGGCGAGGAGGGCGGCCTGATGCAGGCCGGGCCGGCGGTGCCTGTCACGCAGGCGCGCAGGCTGGCGGGGTGATGGGGCCAAGGCGCTCTGCCTTGCCTTACCATGCCCTTTTACCCAACCACACGGAGACCGTTGCATGTCCGACCTGAACGCTGCCTTCGAGGCCGCCGTTGCCCAGTCCAAGAACCTGAGCGAGCGCCCTGACAACCCCACGCTGCTGAAGATCTACGCGCTCTACAAACAGGCCACGGCCGGCGACAACGCCGAGAAGAAGCCCAGCTTCACCGACGTGGTGGGCCGCGCCAAGTGGGACGCCTGGGAAAAGCTCAAGGGCACGAGCGGCGACGCCGCCCGCCAGCAGTACATCGACCTGATCGAATCGCTGAGCTGATCGCTCGCGGCCCTGCTGCCGCAACGGCTGCGGCTATGCACGCCCCCGTCCGCCACGCTGTGGCGCGGGGGCGTTTTGCATGGGGCTCAGGCCGTCCGGTGCATTGGCTGTGCGGCAAGCAGCTTGTCGAACTGCGCTTCGATCTCGGCCGCGATGCGGTCCTTGAAGGCGGCGAAGAGAAAGCCCAGCTCGGCCTGCAGCTCGAAGCGCTCGCCGGTCACCTGCAGCGTGCCTTCCATGCCGGGCCGGCTGAAGTGCAGGGTGTCGCCGGCATCGGCCGGGCCTTCGGCATAGGTGCATTGCATGTCGAACTTGGCCTGGGCCTTCTCCGCCCATTGATGGGCAGCCTGGCGTGCAGCGGGCAGGCCCAGGGCGTGCGGGCGGTGGATGTGCAGGGTGTTGTGGTCAGGCAAGCGGGGGCTCCGTGCGGTGGGGTGGGTGGTCGGGGGAGGAGGACGCCGGCATCAGTGCCTGCAGGTCCGCATCGCGCTGGGCGCGCGGCGCGTTGGCCAGGGCGCGCACGGCGGCGTAGAAGCGCGGCCAGTCGCGGCCTTCGCGCTCGAACAGAGCGATGAAGGCGGGCACCAGATCGTCGTAGGCGGCCTGGGCGCCGAAGCTGGCGTTGTTGGCGGTGCGCACCCACTGGTCCAGCCCGGCGAGCTGCGCGGGCGTGGCGCCGCCAGACAGCCACCGGGCGCGCAGCGCGGCGTAGTCGTCGCGGAATTGCTCGAATGCTCTCTTTTTCATAGCTTCAAGCGCAGATTTTTCCTGGGCTGGGCCCGGTTTTGACGCATAGATGGTGGCCAGCCGATCCCGCGTGGCTCGGGTGAGGTCGCGGAAAGCCTGGCGGCGCGCCTCGCTGGCGGCGTAGTCGGCCCGCGCCTGGGGCGTGGCCCGTTCGCCCAGCCAGCGCTGCACGCCCATGCGCTCGACGGCGGTGGCGAAGGATTCGTTGAAGCGCGTGTCGCCCTGGGCATAGACCACCTGGTGCGCCAGTTCGTGGAACAGCAGCCGCACGAAGTCGCCCTCGGGCCAGCCGATGAAGGTGTTCAGCAGCGGGTCGCCGCCGGCCCAATTCATGTAGCCCAGCGTGGAATAGGCCGGCACGCCATAGACGCTGGTTTCCAGCCCCTGGGCCTGTAGGCGCTCGGCCTCGGCGCGGGCGGTGTTCTCGTCGAAATAGCCCCGGTAGCCGATGCAGCCGGTGACCGGAAAGCACCAGGTGTGCAGCGTGAGGCTGTAGGGCCCGGCCGCCACCACGTTCCACACGGCGGCGCGGCGGCCCAGGTCGGCATAGCGGCGGTAGCTGGCGTTGTCGGGCAGGCCCAGTTCGGTCACGGCGAAGCGGCGGGCCTGCTGCGCCAGCTGCAGGCGTTCGCGCAACGCGGCGCTGGTCGTCGGGCGCGCCAGCCAGTCGTCGATGGGCTCGGCCGCGCTCATCAGCTGCAGGTGCCCGCGCGCGGACTGCCAGTAATAGGCCAGCGATTGGCCGGTGCCGGCGCAGCCCGCGAGCAGCAGGCTCAGGGCGATGGCGGGCACCCAGGTGGGCGCAAGGGCGAGGGCGCTAAGACGTGGCATGGGGCCAAGCATAGCGATCCCCGCCTGCGCGGCGATGGCCCGAGAATGGCGCCATGCCTACCCACGCCGCTCCCCTCGACCCGCAGCCCACCGCCGTGGATGCCGCCACCGGCCTTTTCTCCGACGAGGGCGGCTGTCCGCGCTGCGGCTGGTGCCGCGCCACGCCGGCCTACCGGCACTATCACGACCACGAATGGGGTTTCCCGGTGGCCGATGACCGGCGCCTCTTCGAGAAGCTCTGCCTGGAAGGCTTCCAGGCCGGCCTCAGCTGGATCACCATCCTGAACAAGCGCGAGGCCTTTCGCGCCGGTTTCGCGCAGTTCGATGCCGAGCAGGTGGCACGTTTCGGCCCGGCGGACGTGGAGCGCCTGCTGGCCGACGCCGGCATCGTGCGGCATCGCGGCAAGATCGAATCGGCCATCGGCAATGCGCAGTGCGTGTTGGAGCTGCGCCGGGAATTCGGCTCCCTCGCGCACTACATCTGGCGTTTCGAGCCCTTGGCCCAGCAAGGGCGCCCGCCACGCCTGACGGCCGCAGTGGCGCGCACGCTGACCACCGCGCCTGCGGCGCTGGCGCTCTCCAAGGACCTGAAAAAGCGCGGCTTCCGTTTCGTGGGGCCGACCACCATGTACGCCTTCATGCAGGCCATGGGCTTGGTCAATGACCACTTCGACGGCTGCCACGTCCGTCAGAAAGCGCTGGATGCGCGGGCTGACTTCCAGGTGCCGCGGGCCTGAAGCGCGAAGCGCGGGCGAAAAAAAACCCTCCGCAGGGGAGGGCTCGGGATACGGCGCGGGGGCCCCGGTGGAGCCGCCGCGAGCAGGCGCGCGCGAGGCGCCGCCCGATCAGCCGCCCTTCTTGGAGCGCTTGCCGGGGTTCTTCTTGCTGCGCGTGGCAACGCCACGCTCCAGGCTCACGCGCTGGCCACGGCCGGGCGTTGCCAGGGTCACGCCGGGAGGGGTGACGGGACGGGGGGTACGCTTGCGGTCGGCTTCGGTAACGATCTTGTTGCCCATGGTGGCAGCTCCTGCAGAAGAAAATTTCAAGAAATGAGAACCCGCTATTAGGCCATAGCCTGCGGCGCCTGCCCAACAGGCGCTTCGCCGAGACCCTGGGCGCAGTGATTTGTAGGGCGCTACGGTTTGACTCCCGCCTCTAAAAAGGCATACATAAACGCATGAACGCTTTTTCCGATGCCTTGCAGGCCCGGCTGGAAGGGCTGCCTGTGGGTCTGGCGCTGGAGTTGCCCGGCGGCCAGCAGGTCGGCCCAGCCGACGCCCCTGTCGCATTGCGCTTTCATGACCGGCGCTCGCTCACCGCGCTCGTGCTGGGCGAGATCGGCGACGTAGGCGCTGCGATCGTCGAAGGGCGGGTACTGCTGCAGGGTTCCATGCGTGATTTGATGGCCGCCGCCGCAGGACTGTTGCGCGGCGACCCGGCGCGCGCCAACGCCGGCTGGTGGCAGCAGATGATGGCCCGGGCGCGATCGCGCGCGGTCCACACCATCGCGCGCGACGCGCGGCAGGTGCAGTTCCACTACGACCTTTCCGACGACTTCTACGCGCTGTGGCTGGACCCGCGCCGGGTCTATTCCTGCGCCTACTACCCCCGGGCCGACATGACGCTCGCGCAGGCGCAGGAGGCCAAGCTCGACCTCATCTGCCGCAAGCTGCGGCTCGCGCCGGGCGAGCGCCTGCTCGACATCGGCGCTGGATGGGGCGGGCTGCTGCTGTGGGCGGCCGAGCGCTATGGCGTGGACGCCACCGGCATCACGCTGTCGCGCAACCAGCATGCCCATGTGCAGCGCCTGATCGAAGAAAGCGGGCTGCAAGGCCGTGTGCGCGTGCGCCTGTGTGACTGGCGCGAGCTGGAGGCCGAAGGCGGCGGCTACGACAAGATCGCGTCGGTCGGCATGTTCGAGCATGTGGGCCGGGCGCACATGCCCGAATACTTCCGCCACGTGCGCAGCCTGCTGCGACCGGGTGGCCTGCTAATGAACCACGGCATCACCGCCGGCGGCGTGGATAACGCCCAGCTGGGCGCCGGTCTGGGGGACTTCATCGAGAAATACATCTTTCCTGGCGGCGAGCTGCTGCATGTGAGCGCCGTGCTGCACGACATGGCCGGGGCGGGCCTGGAGATGGTGGACACCGAGAACCTGCGGCCGCACTACGCGCGCACGCTCTGGGCCTGGTCCGACGCGCTGGAGAGCCGGCTGGACGAAGCCCTGGCCGTGCTGTCCCGGCAGCAGGGGCCCGAGGCGGCGGGCCGCGCGCTGCGCGCCTACCGGCTCTACCTGGCCGGCAGCGCCATGGGTTTCGAGCGGGGCTGGATGGGCCTGCACCAGATGGTGGCCATCCGGCCCGATGGCCACCTGCAGACGGGAACGATGGTCGGCGCGCAGTCCGACTATCCGTTCCACCGCGAGTCCCTATATTCGGGGCTTACGAACCCACTTCCGGCGCCGTGACGACGTGCGGCACCTCATCACCATGCTCTACAAATTCAAATCCCGCGCCACCGCCGACGTGATCATGCTGGAGGCCAACGGCCGGCAGCTGCTGGAGATCATGGGCAAATCGCCCGACGCGCATGGCATCGTCACCGTGGCGCAGATTCCTGCCGCCCTGGAGGCGCTGCAGGCAGCCGTCTCGCAGGACCAGGCCCGCTCCAAGGCATCGGAGGAGGAGGACCAGGGCGAAAAGGGCTCCGGCGGCGAGAAGGCCGCTCCCGCCGTGCATCTGTACCAGCGCGCCGCCCCGCTGATCGACATGCTGCGCCGCAGTGCTGCCGAGAAGGCCGACGTTATCTGGTGATCTGAGGCGCGCGGGCGGCTTTTGCTTTGGCGTTTTGCGGGCGCAAAAAAGCCGCCTGGCATCGGGTGCGCAGGCGGCGAGTGATTCAGCAGCCGGAGGTCAGTCTGCGTACGTGCCGGCGGCCTTGATGATGGGGCCCCACTTGTTGATCTCGGCTTGCACGAACTTCTTGTGTTCGGCGGGCTCGACGCGCTTGTCGGCCACCACCACGGCGCCCAGGCCTTCCTGCTTCTTGATGAAGTCCGGGTCCTTCACGGCGGCCTTCACGGCCTCGTTCAGCTTGGCCAGCACCGGGGCGGGCGTGCCCTTGGGCGCGTAGAGGCCGTGCCAGATGGTCACCTCGAAGTTCGGCAGGCCAGACTCGGCCAGCGTGGGCAGGTCCTTGAGCGAGGGCGTCTTCAGGCGTTGCGCCGTGCTCACGGCATAGGCCTTCACCTTCTTGGCCTCGATCTGCGAGGTGGTGTTGGTGGTCTGGTCGCACAGCAGGTCGATCTGGCCGCCGATCAGGTCGGTGATGGCCGGTGCCGTACCCTTGTAGGCGATGGTGGTCATTTCGACCTTGGTGGCGCTCTGGAACAGCAGGCCGCACAGGTGCGAGGCGGCACCCAGGCCGGCGTTGCCCAGGTTGATCTTGCCCTTGTTCTGCTCGATCCAGGTGGCCAGTTCCTTGTAGTTGTTGGCTGGCAGCGTGGGGCGGCCGATCAGCGTCATGGGCACGTCGTTCACGATGCCCAGGTACTCGAAGTCGTTGGGCACGCTGAACGGCAGCTTGCGGTACAGCGCTGGCATGGTGGCCATGCCGATGTGGTTGAGCAGCAGCGTGTAGCCGTCGGCAGTCGCACGCGCCACCTTGGCCGTGCCGATGGTGCTGCCAGCGCCGGCAGCGTTTTCGATCACCACACTGACGCCGCCCAGCGGCTTGCGCAGCGCTTCTGCCAGGTCACGCGCCACGCGATCGGTGGGGCCGCCAGCGGAGAAAGGCACCACGATGGTGACTGTGCGGTCCTTGGCCGGGAAGTCCTGGGCGAAGGCGCCGAAGGCCACGGTGGCAGCGATGGCGGACAGTGCGAATTGGAACGGCTTTTTCATGATGCTCCTACAGAAAAGAGGCGCCATGATGTCATCGGACCCAACCCTTGGCATTAAGGTAATCACTAGCCGCAGGGGCATTCGTATTCAAATGTTTTTGCCTCGAATCCCTTTTGTATCCTTGATGTAATGCTATTAAAAGCGGAGCATGTGGGTACTACGTATGCGCTGGCGGTGTGCGCTGGCACGCAACCCGCACGGGCCTGCCCGGGGGCGGTGGCTGGCAGGCCTGCATCCGCGATTAGCGATAGCTGCGTACGTCCTCGATCACGCGGCCATCGTTGGGCAGCGAGCCCGGCGGCGTGACCTGCACCTCGCAACGCAGCTTGGTCACTTCGCGCACGGCAGCCGCGAGCTGCTCGGCGAGGCCGCCGGAGGTTTCGGCCGATTCGACCCGCAGCACCATCTGGTCGCTGGCCATCTCGCCGCTCACCACCAGCCGCGCGCGCAGCACCTGCGGAAAGCGCTTGGCCACCGCGGCGATCTGGCCGGGATGCACGAACATGCCGCGCACCTTGGTGGTCTGGTCGGCCCGGCCCAGCCAGCCGCGGATGCGGGTCTGCGTGCGGCCCGTGGGGCAGGACCCGGGCAGCACGGCCGAGAGGTCGCCCGTGCCGAAGCGGATCAGCGGGTAGTCGGGGTTGAGCGTTGTGACCACGACCTCGCCCACCTCGCCCTCGGGCACCGGGTCGCCGGTGCCGGGGCGCACGATCTCCACGATCACGCCTTCGTCGAGCACCAGGCCTTCGCGGGCGGTGGTCTCGTAGGCCACCAGGCCCAGGTCGGCCGTGGCGTAGCACTGGTATCCGGCCACGCCGCGCTCGGCGAACCAGTCGCGCAGCGAGGGTGGAAAGGCCTCGCCCGACACCAGCGCCTTGGTCAGGCCGGGCAGGGCCACGCCCAGCTCGGCGGCCTTTTCGAGAAGGATCTTGAGAAAACTCGGCGTGCCCGTGTAGCCGGCCGGGCGCAGGTCGGCCATGGCCTGGACCTGCTGTTCCGTCTGGCCGGTGCCGCCCGCGAACACGGTGCAGCCCAGCGCCTGCGCGCCGCCTTCCATCATCGAGCCGGCCGGCACGAAGTGGTAGCTGAAGCTGTTGTGGACCAGTTCGCCCGCGCGAAAGCCCGCCGCGTGCAGCGCCCGCGCCATGCGCCAGTAGTCGCGCCGCGTGCCTTCGGGCTCGTAGATCGTGCCGGGGCTGGCGAAGACGCGCGGCATGGCCGCGCCGAAGGCCAGCGCGCTGAAGCCGCCGAACACGTCGCGCGCGCGCTGCGCCTGCTGGCGCTCCAGCAGCTCGTGCTTGCGCGTGACGGGCAGCTGGGCCAGCGCCTGGCGGCTGGTGACGCCGCCGGCCTCCACGCCTGCCAGGATCTCGGCTAACGCGGGCGAGCGCCGCTGCGCCTGCGCGATCTGCCCCGGCAGCGCGGCCAGCAGCGCGGCCTCGCGCTCCTGCGGGCTGCGGGTCTCCAGGGCGTCGTGGAAGGTGCTCATGCCGGAACTCCTGCGTGTGTTTTGTACGAATCTGCCGCTGGCGCCTGTATCTCAAGCGCGAGTTGCTATGGAAATTGAAAGGATGGCTAAAGCCACATGGCACGGCATTCACCGCCGCACGGCCTAGCCCAGCGGCAGCCGCGCAAGGGCCGCCCCGCCGCGCCGGCTGCGTCCCCCTTCCCGGATCGCGCAGCGGTGCGAGAGAAGGGGCTGAGG
>JBHIWE010000102.1:0-14462 GCA_041987645.1 Acidovorax sp.
AATCCGGGAGCCGCCGCCAGCCCTTGGCCGAGCGGCGCGAAATCCACGACCTCCGGGCCGACCGCTTCGGCCCCTTCACCACCTGCAGGAAGAACCCATGAAAAAAACCCTGATCGCCGTCGGCGCTGCTCTCGTGTGCGGCGCAGCCGCCCATGCGCAAAGCACTGTCACGCTGACCGGCCTGAGCGACATCTACGTCGGCTCGATGAAGATGGCTGGCGATGCAAGCCGCCGTTCCGTGGTGAACAGCGGCGGCATGACCACCTCGTGGTTCGGCTTCAAGGGCACCGAAGACCTGGGCGGCGGCCTGAAGGCGAACTTCCAGCTGACCTCGTTCCTGCAGGCCGACGCCGGCACGCAGGGCCGCTTCACGGGCGACACGTTCTTCTCGCGCGACGCCAACGTCAGCCTGTCGGGCGGCTTCGGCTCGGTGCTGCTGGGCCGCTGGATGGCACCCAACTTCCTGCCCTCCGTGATCGGCAACCCCTTCGGCGATTCGTTCACCTTCTCGCCCCTGATCCTGCACAAGGACGTGCCGCTGTTCAACGGCTCCGGCTGGCGCGCCATGACGCCCGCTGACACCGGCTGGTCCAACCAGATCGCCTACACCACGCCGACGTTCAACGGCCTGTCCGCCAACGTCCAGTACCAGTTCGGCGAGCAGCCCGGCCAGGGCGGCAAGAACAACTACGGCGCCAACTTCTTCTACTTCGGCGGCCCGCTGACCCTGACCGGCTTCTACGAGAACGCCGACGTGACCAACCCCGCCGCCACCACGCTGCTGCCCAACAACCAGAAGTACTGGATGCTGCTGGGCGCCTACGATTTCGGCATGGTCAAGCCCTACCTGAGCTACGGCGAGAAGAAGATCGCCGACGCCGCGAGCACCAAGGGCAAGACGCTGCAGGTGGGCGCCTCCGCGCCTGTCGGCAGCACCGGCAAGCTGCTGGCCGAATGGGTCAAGACCGAGTGGTCCACGCCCGACGTGAACCGCAAGACCTTCACCATCGGCTACGACCACTTCCTGTCCAAGCGCACCGACCTCTACGCCGTGGTCATGAACGACAAGATCACCAACCAGACCAGCGGCACCAGCCTGGGCCTGGGCATCCGCCACCGCTTCTGATGGCGCGGGCAGCCCCTTGGCTGCCTCTCTCTGCAAAAAGGCACGCCGGATCGCTCCGGCGTGCCTTTTTTCATGAATTTCTGCGGCGCAGCGCTCACGCAGACTGCGCCATGCGCTATTCAATCAATAGCGCGCGGAAGTCGTTCACGTTGGTATGGGTGGGCCCGGTGACCAGCAGATCCCCCAGCGCGGCGAAGTAGCCGTAGGCGTCGTTGCGGTCCAGGTGGTCGGCCACGCGGCGCTCGGCCGCGGCGGCGCGCGCCAGCGTGTCGGGCGTGACAAAGGCGCCGGCGTTGTCCTCCACGCCGTCGATGCCGTCGGTGTCGGCCGCCAGCGCCCACACGCCCGGCTGGCCCTGCAGCGCCTGCGCCAGGCCCAGGCAGAACTCCCCGGCACGCCCGCCCCGGCCGCGTTCGGCGCCGTCGCGGCGCGGGCGCACGGTGACGGTGGTCTCCCCACCGCTCAGGATGATGCAGGGCCGCGCGAAGGGCTCGCCATGCAGCGCCACAGCGCGCGCCAGCGCGGCATGCACGCGGCCCACGTCGCGCGATTCGCCTTCCATTTCATCGCTCAGGATGTGCGCCGTCCAGCCGGCCTCGCGCGCCGCCCGGGCCGCTGCCTGCAGCGACTGCCGGGGCGTGGCGATCAGCTGCACGCTATGGCCGGCGAAAAGCGCATCGCCGGGCTTCGGCGTTTCGAGTGCGCCGCTTTCCAGCCGCTCTCGCACGGCCTCTGGCACGTCGATGCGGTAGCGGCGCAGGATGTCCAGCGCATCGGCGCAGGTGCCGGCATCGGCCACCGTGGGGCCGCTGGCGATCACCGAAACGTCGTCGCCTGGGACGTCGCTGATGGCCAGGGTCACGACCCGCGCTGGCGCGCACGCTGCCGCCAGCCGCCCGCCCTTGATGCGCGAGAGATGCTTGCGCACGCAGTTCATTTCGGCGATGCCGGCGCCGCTGTCGAGCAGCGCCTGGTGGATGCGCTGCTTGTCCGCAAGGCTCAGGCCTTCGGCCGGAAGCGTCAGCAGCGAGGAACCGCCGCCCGAGATCAGGCAGAGCACCAGATCCTGCGGCGTCAGGCCCTGCACCAGCGTGAGCATGCGCTCCGCCGCCTGCAGTCCGGCCGCGTCAGGCACCGGGTGGGCCGCCTCCACCAGCTCGATGCGCTCCGGCAGTCCGGCCGGGCGCGGCGGCACATGGCCGTAGCGCGTCACCACCAATCCCGAAAGGGGCGCATCCGCCGGCCAGAGCGCTTCCACGGCCTGCGCCATGGCGCCGCCGGCCTTGCCTGCACCGATCACCACCGTGCGCCCGCCGGGCGGCGGCGCGGGCAGATGCGCGCCGAGCGTGTGCAGCGGCTGTGCGCTGCGCACGGCGGCCTCATAGAGCGAGCGCAGCAGATCGCGTTGCGGCGCCGGGAGGGCGCTGGCGGCATCGGTGGCGAGAGCCGCGGCAAGCGGCGGGCGGGCGTCGGCAGGGAGCATGTCAGGCATGGCGCGATTGTGCAGTGCCGCGCTGTGGAATGTGGCCGGACGCCCTCCGGGCGAGCACGCGATGTCACGCGTTCGTCATCGCAAAGACTTATGGTTGGCACTTCCCTTTGCGGCGGCAGCACCATGGACCTCTTCGCGCTGGAGCGGCACGGCGCCGCCCTGGATTTTCTATCCCCCGCAGCGCGGCAAGGCTGCGGCCCCCTCGCACAGCTGATGCGCCGCGGCCTGCTGCATTGCGTCTTCCAGCCGCTGGCCGATCTGCGGGAAGGAACCATCTATGCACACGAGGCCCTGATACGCGGCCCCGAGGGCAGCGCACTGCATCGCCCCGACGCGCTGCTGCAGTGCGCCCGCGAAGAAGGACTGCTGCAGGATTTCGAAATGCTCTGCGTGGTCGTCGCGCTGCAGCAGTGGGGCCGCCAGGGCAGCGCGGGCCGGCTCTTCCTGAACATCAGCGCCGATACCCTGGTGCGTGCCGTGACCTTTTGCGGCGAAGGCCTGCTGGGCAGCAAGGTGCGCAGCCTGGGCGTGGCGGCGCGCATGCTGGTGATCGAGATCACCGAGCACGAACGCGTCTCCGACATGCCCGGACTGCTGCGCGCGCTGCGTGCCGTGCACGCCTGCGGGGCCCGGCTGGCGCTGGACGACTTCGGGGACGGCCATTCGAGCCTGCGCCTCTGGGCCGAGGTGAAGCCTGACTTCGTGAAGATCGACAAGTACTTCGTGCGCGACATCGCAGTCCATCCCGAGAAGCTGCAGATGCTGCAGGCCATCAAGGGCATTGCCGAGGTGTTCGGCACCACGCTCGTGGCAGAGGGCATCGAAACCGACGAAGACCTGCGCGCGCTGCGCGACCTGGACATCCCCTACGGCCAGGGCTACCTGCTGGGCCGCCCGGCCCAGGCACCGCGGGCGCTCATCGAAGAGGCTGCGCACCGGACGCTGCACGACCGCCGTGTGGCCGTGCTGCCGCACCAGACGCACGCTGCGCGGCCGGGCATCCTGCGCAACCTGCTGGTGGTGCATGCGCCCACCGTCACGCCCGACACGCACAACGACGAGGTGGCACGCCTCTTCAGCAACCATACCGAACTGCACGCGCTGGCGGTGCTGGAGGGCACCCGCCCCGTGGCGCTCATCAACCGCCAGCAGTTCATGAACCACTACGCCACGCTGTACTTCCGCGAAGTGCACGGCCGCAAGCCCTGCGGCACCATCGCCAACCACGCGCCCCGCGTGGTCGAGCTGGACTGCGACGTGGACCAGCTGGTGGGCATCCTCACGTCGCAGGACCAGCGCTACCTGAACGACGGCTTCGTCGTGACCGACAACGGGCGCTACGTGGGCCTGGGCACGGGCGACCAACTGGTGCGCAGCGTGACAGAGGCGCGCATCGAGGCCGCACGCCACGCCAACCCGCTCACTTTCCTGCCCGGCAACATCCCCACCAGCCTGCACATGCAGCGGCTGCTGGACGGCGGTGCCGAATTCGTCGCCTGCTATGCCGACCTGAACCACTTCAAGCCGTTCAACGACCACTACGGGTACTGGCGCGGCGACCAGATGATCCGCCTGCTGGCACGTCTGGCCATGTCGCACTGCGACGCGCAGCGCGACTTCGTCGGCCATGTGGGCGGCGACGATTTCATGCTGCTCTTCCAGAGCGTCAACTGGCTGCAGCGCTGCCGCGACCTGCTGGCCGACTTCAACCGCCAGTCGCGCGAACTCTTCGACGCCGAAGCACGCAACGCGGGCGGCATCTGGGCGGAAGACCGCTATGGCGTCAAACGCTTTTTCCACTGCACCACGCTGTCCATCGGCGCGGTGCGTATCGCGCCGGGCCATGTGCAGCATGCCGAGGAGGTCGCCAACCTCGCGGCACTGGCCAAGCACGAAGCCAAGCTCTCGGCCAGCGGCATCGTGTGCCTGCCGGCCTCTGCCATCTAGGCCGGCCGCCAACTCTGGACCGAGGCACCGCCCCCCGCTGCACCGGCTCTCGCCGCCCTGCCCCACAGCACCACCCAGGGCTTGGCAGCCTGAGAACGTGCGCAAGGCCGCTTCGGGGATCGCGTTGCAGTGCCATCGCGATCCCGAAAAGACCGTGAAGACGTTCGGAGGGACACGCGAAGGAGTCTGCGGCGGGAGCCACCTAAAATCGGCCAGTGAACGCCCCATTGCCCCTGCCCCGCCGCCCCATCCGTGACCTGCCCGACGAGTTGATCAGCCAGATCGCCGCGGGTGAAGTGGTCGAGCGCCCCGCTTCAGCCGTGCGCGAGCTGGTGGACAACGCGCTCGATGCCGGCGCCCGCCAGATCACCGTGCGCCTGCTGGCCGGCGGCGTGCGCCTGATCGCGGTGGAGGACGACGGCGGCGGCATTCCGCAGGAAGAATTGCCCGTCGCCCTGCGCCGCCACGCCACCAGCAAGATCACCAACCTGCACGACCTGGAATCGGTCGCCACCATGGGCTTCCGGGGCGAGGCGCTGGCCGCCATCGCCTCGGTGTCGGAAATGGCCCTGCTCTCGCGCACAGCGCAGCAGGCCAGCGCCTTCCTGCTCGATGCGCGCAGCGGCGAGCTGCGGCCGGCCGCGCGCAGCGTGGGAACCACGGTCGAGGTCAAGGAACTCTTCTTCTCCACACCCGCGCGGCGCAAGTTCCTCAAGACCGACGCCACCGAGCTGGCCCACTGCGTCGAAGCCGTGCGCCGCCATGCGCTGGCGCGGCCCGACGTGGGCTTCGCCATCTGGCACGAAGGCAAGCTGGTGGAGCAGTGGCGCGCCACCCTGGCCGCCACGGCCGATGCGGATGACGCCGACGCACTGCAGCAGGCCCTGGCCCGCCGCCTGGCCGACGTGCTGGGCGAAGAGTTCCTCACCGAATCGGTGCCGGTGCGCCACCGCGTGGGCGCGGTCACCGTCACCGGCCGTGCGGGCCTGCCGGATGCGGCGCGCTCTCGGGCCGACCAGCAGTTCTGCTACGTCAACGGCCGCTTCGTGCGTGACAAGGTGCTCACCCACGCCGCGCGCAGCGCCTACGAAGACGTGCTGCACGGCCAGAAGCAGCCGGTGTATGCGCTGTATGTCGAAATCGACCCGCTGCGCGTCGATGTGAACGTCCACCCGACCAAGATCGAGGTCCGCTTCCGCGACAGCCGCGAAGTGCATCAGGCCGTGCGCCACGCGGTCGAGAACGCCCTGGCCGCACCGCGCGCCCAGGCGCTGGCACAGGCAGCCGCAGCGGCCGGCGCCTCTGCCGGCGACGCAGCGCCGGCCGCTGGCCTGGGCGTCGGCGTGCCGACGTTTTCAGTGCCGAATCGCCCCGCAGCGCCCTATCCGCAAGCGCAGAGCGCTATCCAATTCGATGAACGACCGGGTCACAAGGTGTCCGACCTGCAGGCACTCTGGGGCACGCCCTCGCCAGCGCCCGCAGCCTTCGGTACCGGCCTCGCGCCGCAGCCGAGCTTCATGCCAGCAGCCGCCGCGACCCTGACCGATCCCGCGGCCCCATCCGGCGCCGAGCCGCCCGCCACGCAGCCCGCGGTGGCCTGGGGCACGGCCACCGCACCGGCCCCTGCCGAGCGGGAACAGACACCCGCCGCCGAGGCCCCCACCTGGCCACTGGGCCGCGCCGTCGCACAAATCCACGGCGTCTATATCCTGGCCGAGAACGCCCAGGGCCTGATCGTGGTGGACATGCACGCCGCGCACGAACGCATCGTCTATGAACGCCTCAAGGCCCAGGTGGACAGCGCTGCGCGCATCGCCAGCCAGCCGCTGCTGATCCCGGCCACCTTCGCCGCCACGCCTGAAGAAGTCGCCACCGCAGAAGCCCAGGCCGAAACGCTGGAAATGCTGGGCCTGGAGATTTCGCCCTTCTCGCCACGCACCCTGGCCGTGCGCGCCGTGCCCACCACGCTGGCGCAGGGCAACCCGGTGGAGCTGGCGCGCAGCGTGCTGGCCGAACTGGCCGCGCACGACGCCAGCACCGTGGTGCAGCGCGCGCGCAATGAGATCCTGGGCACCATGGCCTGCCACGGCGCGGTGCGCGCCAACCGGCGGCTCACCATCGACGAGATGAACGCGCTGCTGCGGCAGATGGAAACCACCGACCGCTCCGACCAGTGCAACCACGGCCGGCCCACCTGGCGGCAGCTCAGCATGAAGGAGCTGGACGCGCTCTTCCTGCGCGGCCGGTGAGCGGCGGATAGGCAGGCCCGGCTCAGCAGGCGTGCCATGCCGGGCCCGGCGCTCCTCAGTCGTCGCGGGCCGCCTTGGCCTGATCGGGAAAATCCGAAAACACGCCGTCCACGCCCAGCGCAAAGAAGCGGCGGTATTCGGCTTTGGGATCGCCACGGTAGTCCGAGGCCAGCCGCTTGCCTTCGCTGCGGAAGGTGTAGGGGTGCACGAAGAGGCCCGCATCGTGCGCGTTCGCCACCACCTGCGTGGGCGCCATCAGCACGCGGTCGCTTTCGTCGATGCGGCCGTCGCCGTTGAGGTCGTCGGGCTTGCCGTCGCGGTTGTCGTCCAGCAGGCGCGTCGGGATCAGGTAGGGCTTCCACGGCCCGATGCCATCGGCATAGGTCTTCACCTCCTTCAGGCCCGCGGGCGTGAGCAAGCTCGCGAAGGTGCGGCTGTCGCCCGCCACGGCAAAGTCGTAGGGCTTGTCGTAGGGTGCGGTCAGGTCGATGCTGCCGTCGGGGTTGACGTCATTGGCATCCACCAGCTGCACCAGCCGCAGCTGCGTCTTGCTGCGCAGGTACTTGAGGTTGGACACCTCGAACGACTGCAGGATCACGGGCGAATCCTTGGCCGTGTAGCCGTATTGCGCAAGCGTGGCCAGCAGGCGGTCTTCGAGCGGCAGGCCCAGGCGGGCGTGGTAGGTGGGGTGCTTGGTCTCGGCATAGACGCCCACCGTGCGGCCCCGGCGCTGGCCTTCGCTGCGGGCCAGATCCAGCACTTCGTTGAGCGTGGGGATCTGAAAGCGGCCGTTGAACGACTGGTCGCGCTCGGCCAGGGGCTGCACGGCGCGCAGGGTTTTGATCTCGGCCAGCGTGAAGTCGGAGGCGAACCAGCCCTCCTCCGTCACGCCATCGACCACCTTCTTGGTCTTACGGCTGGCAAATTCCGGGCGGGTGGACACGTCGGTCGTGCCGGTGATGTTGGGCTCGTGGCGGGCGATGAGCACGCCGTCCCGGGTGGAGACCAGATCGGGCTCGATGAAGTCGGCGCCCATCTCGATGCCGCGGCGGTAGCCCTCCAGCGTGTGATCGGGCAGGTAGCCCGCCGCGCCGCGGTGGCCGATCACCAGGGCCTTGCGGCCTTCGAGGGTGGGTGCCCCATCGTTGCCGCCGCATCCGGCGAGCGCCGCGGCAGCAGCCAGGGCCGCCAGGGCGGCGGAAGAACTCAACTTCGCGGTCAATTGCATGGAGATCGCCTTTCTTGATGCTGTCCGAGGGACGCCGCAGGCGCGTTCACCATCACGGACTCCCTCGCACTCTGCGGGGATTCGATGACGGACGCAAGACAGGCGCACACCAATCCGGTGCATCCGATCGCACCAATATTGCACATCACATCGCCAGCAGGGTTTCAACATGGTGCATGAGCCCCCGCAAATCCCGACGCACAATCCAGGGGCTCCTTTTCCGCACCTCGACCCCATGACCCTGCACTACCTGGAATTCGACTACAGCGAAGACGATGACGGCATCGCCAACTGGGATGCCATCGCCCATGTGCCGAGTGCCCAGGTGCCCGCATGGGAGTCGGAGGTGGTTGCGGTGCTGGCCTGGGCCCACGCCGAGTTTCCGGGTCAGCAAGGGGCCTGGGAAGACGGGGGCACCTGGGACTTCGACCTGCAGCACGAGCCCGGCGACGGCAGCGCGCTGCAGCCGCTGCGCTACGACGCCGCATCGCGCCGGCTGCTGCCGGTTGTGGGCGGCTCGCCCGGGAAGCGGCACTCGCTCACCTTCTCCCTGAGCGGCACACAGTCCTTCGCCGAGGCTTTCCGGCAGCGATTCAGCCCGGATTGACATGTGCCGCGCTGCGGGCATGGCACCCGCTGCAGGCTGCGGGCGACGGCGGCCGCAGCGGTCCCGAACGGCCGCGATGATGCTATACATTCAATAGCACAAGGCGCTCTATCAGTCAGCGCTCAAAGCCATTGCGGGGTGACATCCGCCGGCGGAACGGCGCCCCCGTCCACCCACCCGCCTACACTGGCCCCATGCCATCCGCCACCACCCCGCTGCCATCCGCCCCACCCCGCGCCCTGGCAGGCCTGCTGCCCTTTCTGCGCCCCTACGCGGGCCGCATCGCGCTGGCACTGGTGTTCCTGCTGCTGGCGGCGCTGGCCACGCTGGCGTTTCCGCTGGCGCTGCGGCAACTGATCGACCAGGGCCTGCTCACGCCCGACCGGGGCGGGCAGGTGCTGGCGCTGCGCGAGCACTTCGCGGCGCTGTTCGGCGTGGCGATGGCGCTGGGCGTGTTCTCGTCGGCGCGCTTTTACATGGTGAGCTGGCTGGGCGAGCGCGTGACGGCCGATCTGCGCAACGCCGTCTATGCCCATGTGCTGCGGCAGAACCCCGAATTCTTCGAGACCACGCAGACCGGCGAGGTGCTCTCGCGCCTGACGGTGGACACCACGCTGGTGCAGACCGTCGTCGGCTCGTCGCTCTCCATGGGCCTGCGCAATGCCGTGCTGGCCCTGGGCGCGCTGGCCATGCTGGTGTGGACCCACCCCTACGTCATGGTGCTGGTCTTCATCGCCGTGGGTGTGGTGGTGCTACCCACGCTCTGGTTCGGGCGGCGGGTGCGCCGCCTCTCGCGCGACAGCCAGGACAGGGTGGCCGACGCCAGCGCCATCGCGGCCGAGGTGCTCAACGGCATCGCGGTGGTGCAGAGCTTCACGGCCGAAGAGCGGGAGGCCGATCGCTTCGCCGCCGCCACCGAGGCCGCCTTCAACACCGCCACGCGCCGCAGCCGTGCGCGCGCCGTGCTGGTGGCCTTCATCATCATCGCCAACGCCGCGCTGCTGCTCTGGGGCCTCTACCAGGGCACGCAGGCCGTCATCGCGGGCACGCTGTCGGCCGGGCAGCTCGGCCAGACCGTGATCTACGTGATGTTTCTGGCCGGCGCGGTGGCCGTGCTGGGCGAGGTCTATGGCGACTTGCTGCGCGCCGCAGGCGCCACCGAGCGGCTGATGGAGCTGCTGGACAGCACGGTGCCCGCCGTATCGGTGCCCGCAGCCGCCCACGCATCGACCCTGCCGGCCACGCCGGGCCAGGGAACGGCGGCGCTGGCCTTCGAGCACGTGCACTTCTCCTACCCCTCCCGGCCGGAAGTACCTGCGCTGCAGTCCTTCGACCTGGCACTGCACCCCGGCGAGACGGTGGCCCTGGTCGGCGCCAGCGGCGCCGGCAAGAGCACGGTGTTCCAGCTGCTGCAGCGCTTCTACGAGCTGGGCCGCAGCCCGGCCGATGCCGGCCGCATCACGCTGGCCGGTCAGGACATCCGCACCCTGTCGCTGGAGCGGCTGCGCCAGGGCATCGCCATCGTGCCGCAGGATGCGGTGATCTTTTCGACCTCGGCACGCGAGAACATCCGCTACGGGCGCCCCGCCGCCACCGATGCCGAAGTAACCGCCGCCGCCCGTGCCGCCTTCGCCCACGGCTTCATCGAAGCGCTGCCTCAGGGCTATGACACCTTCCTGGGCGAGCGCGGCGTGCGCCTCTCGGGCGGGCAGCGCCAGCGCATGGCCATCGCGCGAGCGCTCTTGAAGGACGCGCCCGTGCTGCTGCTGGACGAGGCCACCAGCGCGCTGGATGCCGAGAGCGAGCGCATGGTGCAGGCGGCGCTGGAGGCCGCCATGCACCGCCCGGGCGGCAGCCGCACCACCCTGGTCATCGCCCACCGGCTGGCCACGGTGCAGAACGCGGACCGCATCGTCGTGATGGACCAGGGGCGTATCGTCGAGGAAGGCCGGCACGAAGATCTTCTGCGCCGACAAGGCGTCTATGCCCGGCTGGCGGCGCTGCAGTTCACCGGCCAAGGCCCGCACGCAACCAAGAGTTCAGGCGCCAGCACGAAAGCCCCGAGCGACTGACGGCTCAAAGCGGCGGACAAAACCCAGCGAAGGGGTTCTGGTGAGGCGCTGCACCGCAGGCAGTACGAGTAAGTAGTGCGACAAGATGCGGCAACGACACCGGACGGGATTTGTCAGCCGCTCTTACTGCAGAGTTTCCTTGGCCGCTGCGGGCAAGGCCAGCGGCAGCAGGGCCACGCCCTCTTCCAGCAGTTGCGCCGCTTCTTCGCGCGTGGCCTGGCCCCGGATGGGGCGTTCCTCGATCTCGCCGCGATGCATGTCCAGCGCCTCCTGGGCGAAGCGCGGCCCCACGTCTTCCGTACGGGCCACGATCTCACGCGAGACGCGCAGCCATGCCGCCTGCAGTTGCAGCTGTACGGCCTGCGCGTGGTGCATCTGGTCGGGCGTCAGGGCCGGAGCCTGCGCACCCAGGGGGCCTTTGGAACCCTGGCTGGACCCTGGCAACGCAGCCTGCACAGCGGCCTGCTCGACGGCCGGCGCCCGGGCACCAAGGTTGAGCCGGGGCGCGCTCAGCCCTTTGCGGATGTCGCCGCTGCCGCAGAGCGGGCATTGCAGCAGGCCACGCTGCAGCTGCGACTGATAGTCGTCTTCGGAGGCGAACCAGCCTTCGAAAGCGTGGTCGTTCGGACAGAAAAGATCGAGAACCTTCATGGAATGCCAAAGCCGTTCAGGCCGGTGGATGGCAAGTTGCTATGGAAGTGCGGTGCTTGTCGGCCCCAGCATGTCTATAGAGCTGCGATGCCGAACGGCAGGCCGCTTCAACCACGCCGCTTCAGCAGGTAGCGATAGACGAAACCGGGAAACGCCAGCGTCAGGAACAAGGTGGCGGTGACTGCGTAGAACTCCCAGCCCTGAGGGGCGATCTGCCCGGCGCGCTTTTCCAGCATGAGCGCCAAGCCGCCCACCAGGAAATACAGCACCACCATCTCCACCACCCGACCAATCAACGGCTTGCCACCGGCCGACGCGGCAGGGCCGACGGCGAACCAGCGATCGTTCGTGAAGGGCAGATTGGCGGCGAGCAAGGCCGCCAAGATCACCAGCCAGATGGCTCCTGTTTGGGACATGGTTTGATCCGTAAGGCCCGTACGACGCAGCGGTAGCGATGCCGCCGTTCAGGCAGGGAAGTGGGACAAGAGAAAACACTGCGAAACCGCAAGCAGCTCGTGCGCATCACGACGCACTAGGGGCTGCGGACTGCCGCTACGCGAGACGAAACACCCGAAGCTCGGCCGCCCGCGACGGCAGCATACCCCCACGAGCGACAACGGGAGCCGGCCCCAAGGTACCGCACTCCCGTTCATGTGATCCAGGGCATCTGCAAAGCAGATGCCTGAGCGGCGATGACGCCCGCTCAGGTAGCCAGCGCGCGCACCACGGCGTCAGCGCACAGTGCCATCAGGCCGCCAGGCAGCAAGCCCAGCACCAGCACAAGGGCTCCATTCACCGTGAGCACCACGCGCACGTCGATCGGGGCGGAGACGCGGGCAGCGGTCAGCGGCGCGTCGAAGTACATCACCTTGACCACCCGCAGGTAGTAGAAGGCGCCGACCAGCGACATCATCACCGCGAACACGGCCAGCACCAGATGCGCGGTCTGGCCGGAAGCCACCAGGGCCTGCAGCACGGACAGCTTGGCGTAGAAGCCCACCAGCGGAGGCAGACCGGCGAAAGAGAAGAGGCAGATCGACATCACGGCTGCATAGAGCGGGCTGCGCTGGTTCAGGCCGGACAGGTCGGCCACTTCCTCGCTCTCGAAGCCTTCGCGGGCCAGCAGCATGATGACGCCGAAGGCCGCCAGCGTGGTCAGCACATAGGTCACCACGTAGAACATGGCGGAGCTGTAGGCGTTCTCGACCGCGGTCGCATCCACGTTGCCCTGGATCACGCCGGACATCAGGCCCAACAGGACGAAGCCCATCTGCGAGATCGTGGAATAGGCCAGCATGCGCTTGAGGTTGGTCTGCATGATGGCCGCCAGGTTGCCGACCAGCAGCGAGCCGATCGCCAGCACGGCCAGCATCTGCTGCCAGTCGATGGCCAGCGGCAGCAGGCCGTCCACCAGCAGGCGGATGGTGATGGCGAAGGCCGCCAGCTTGGGCGCGCCGCCGATGACCAGTGTGACGGCCGTGGGCGCGCCTTGATAGACGTCGGGAATCCACATGTGGAAAGGCACGACACCCAGCTTGAAGGCCAGGCCGGCCACCACGAACACCAGGCCGAACACCAGCACCTGATGGCGGATCTGGCCGGAGTTCACAGCCTTGAAGACCTGGCCGATGTCCAGCGAGCCGGTCGCGCCGTAGAGCATCGACAGGCCGTACAGCAGGAAGCCGCTGGCCATGGCGCCGAGCACGAAGTACTTCATCGCGGCTTCGGTGGCGGTGGTGTGGTCGCGGCGCAGGGCCACCAGCGCGTAGCTGGAGAGCGTGAGCAGTTCCAGGCCCAGGTAGATCACCAGGAAGTTGTTGCCCGAGATCATGATGAAGATGCCCAGCAGCGCGAACATCGACAGCGTGAACAGCTCGCCGCCGCGCAGCATGCCGCGGTCGGCGGCGTAGGGCCGGCCATAGACCAGGGTGACCATCATGGCCACGGTGGCGAAGCACTTGAGCCAGTTGCCCATGGCATCGCTCACGACCATGTTGCCCCAGCCGTAGAAGGTGTTGCCGCCGCTGGCGTAGATGCCTTGCAGCACGGCCACCACGGTGAGCGTGAGCATGGTGAGCACGTAGGTGCCGGTGCGGCGGGCGCTGGAAACACCCAGGTCAACCAGCGCGATCACGCAGGCCATGACCAGAAGCACGATCTCGGGGTAGATCGCCAGCCAGCTGATGTTGTCAATCATCTCGTCTCTCTCGGTTCAGTCTGGTGGATCAATCAGTGGAGCTTGGACAGCGCCACGTGCTGGAGCAGCTGGGCCACCGACACATCCATCACGTCGGTGAACGGACGGGGGTAGATGCCCATGTACAGCACGGCGATCGCCAGCACGGCCATCACCAGGAATTCGCGGCTGCCGATGTCCTTCAGGTCGCGCACGTGGTCATTGGCCACGGGGCCCAGATAGACGCGCTTGTACATCCAGAGGGTGTAGGCCGCGCCGAAGATCAGCGCGGTGGCGGCCCCCAGGCCGATCCAGAAGTTGTGCTTGACGGCACCCAGGATCACCATCCACTCGCCGACGAAGCCAGCGGTGCCCGGCAGACCGCAGTTGGCCATGGCGAACAGCAGTGCGAAGGCGGCGAACTTGGGCATGGTGTTGACCACGCCGCCGTAGGCAGCGATCTCCCGCGAATGCACGCGGTCGTACAGCACGCCGATGGACAGGAACATGGCGCCCGACACGAAGCCGTGGGCGATCATCTGCACCAGGCCGCCGGACACGCCCAGCGGGTTGAAGATGAAGAAGCCCAGCGTGACGAAGCCCATGTGGGCGACGGACGAATAGGCCACCAGCTTCTTCATGTCCTTCTGCACCATGGCCACCAGGCCCACGTAGATCACGGCGATGAGCGACAGGGCGATCATCAGCCAGGCCCACTGGCGGGCGGCATCAGGAGCGATGGGCAGCGAGAAGCGCAGGAAACCGTAGGCACCCAGCTTCAGCATGATCGCGGCCAGCACGGCGGAGCCACCGGTAGGCGCCTCGACGTGGACGTCGGGCAGCCAGGTGTGCACGGGCCACATCGGCACCTTCACGGCGAAGGCCGCGAAGAAGGCGAAGAACAGCAGCGTCTG
>JBHIWE010000103.1:0-14307 GCA_041987645.1 Acidovorax sp.
CCAGGCGCCTTGATCGTCGCCGCGATGGACTGGCCGTGCTCGAGGTAATGCTCAACAGCGCGTTCCTTCTCCGCCTGGGAAAACTTCGCCGGCCGCGTGTAGCCGGCACGCAGTTCGTGGCTCTGTTGGTACTCGCGGTACCAGGTCTTGAGCGCGTTCTTCGTCGGATATCCCAGCTGCTGGATGGTCAAGCCGATGCGCTTGCCCAGCTTGACGTACAGCTGCACGGCTCGAAGCCGGTCCTCGTATGAATACATGAACTACCTCCAGGTAGTCCAAGAAATCGTCCGCATCCCCACCGGGTCAAATTTAGATCGGCGCCAACACAGACGTTGCTGTCGCTGGACCGCCTGCGCTGCGGTGAGCTGCTGTGCGCCGGCGTCGCCGGCGACCTGACACTGCTCGACATGACGCCCCACGCGGCCGACTACCCCGCCCTACAGTCGACGCGCTTCGGCCCGACCCAGGCCCTGGCCGTGCGCGCCGCGGCGGCTGGCTACGACGGGGTGGCCTACCTCTCTGCCCAGCGTCATGGTGGCATCTGCTACGCGCTCTTCGAGCACGTGCTTCCCGCCATCCGTGCCCGCTGGCGCCAGCGCCTGGTCGAACCCGGGTCCGGCAACTTGCACCGCGTCGTGGCCACCGTCGCCCGCGGCAGCGGCCTGCCGCTCGGATGAAGGCCGCTGCCTGCCCGGGGGATGGGTCGGCCGCGAATCCGTCGGCGCGTGCCGGCCAGCGCCAGTGCCCTCAGCGCTGCTGGACACTCACTTCGCCGAGCTCTCGGGCTCGTCCGCGCGCGACCCAGCCGACTGCCGACGCATCAGCGCAAAAGCCGCCGGCACAACGAACAGCGACAGCAGCGGCGCTGTCACCATTCCACCCAGCATGGGCGCGGCGATGCGGCTCATGACTTCGGAACCCGTGCCCGAGCCCCAGACGATGGGCAGCAGGCCGGCAAGGATGACGGCGACGGTCATGGCCTTCGGTCGCACCCGCAGCACCGCGCCCTCGCGGATCGCGTCCAGCACGACCTCCCAAGTGATTGTTGAGCCTGCGCGCACCCGGTCCTCCAGCGCATGCTTCAGATACAGCAGCATCACCACGCCGAACTCGGCCGACACGCCAGCGAGCGCGATGAAGCCCACGCCGGTGGCCACGGACAGGTTGTAGCCCAGCAGGTAGAGGAACCAGACGCCACCGGTCAGTGCCAGGGGCAAGGTCGCCATGATGAGCGCGGCCTCGCTGGCGCTGCGGAACGTCAGGTACAGCAGCACGAAGATGATGAGCAGCGTCGCCGGCACCACCACCTTCAGCCGCTCATTGGCCCGCTCCATGAATTCGAACTGGCCGGAGTACGCCAGGCTCATGCCGGGCTCCAGCTTCACCTGCTCGGCCACCGCACGCCGCAAATCCCCGACGACAGACGCAATGTCGCGGCCGCGCACGTCGATGTAGACCCAGCCCGATGGGCGCGCGTTCTCGCTCTTGAGCATGGGCGGACCGTCAACAAGGGCAATGGTGGCCAGCGTGCCCAGCGTCACCTGCTGTCCGTTGGGCGTCAGCACCGGTAGCTGGCGAAGCTTCTCAGGGCTGTCCCGCAGCTCGCGGGGATACCGCAGGTTGATCGGAAACCGCGCCAGGCCCTCCACGGTCTCGCCGATGTTCTCGCCGCCGATGGTGCCGGAAATCACCGACTGGACGTCACTGACGTTCAGCCCATAGCGCGCGGCCGCCGCGCGGTCGATCTGAACGTCCACGTATCGGCCACCGGTGAGACGCTCGGCCAGCGCGGAGCTGACACCCGGTACCTTCTTCGCCACAGCCTCGATCTGGGCGGCGATCCTGTCGATGGCGGTCAGGTCGGTGGCGGACACCTTCACGCCGATGGGGCTCTTGATGCCCGTGGCCAGCATGTCGATGCGGTTGCGGATCGGCGGAATCCAGATGTTTGACAGGCCCGGCACCTTCACCGTGCGGTCGAGCTCCTCGACCAACTTTTCTGGCGTCATGCCGGCCCGCCACTCCTGCCGGGGCTTGAGCTGGATCGTCGTCTCGAACATCTCGACCGGCGCGGGGTCGGTGGCGGTCTCCGCGCGACCGGCCTTGCCGAATACCCGCTTCACCTCGGGCACCGTCTTGATCATCCGGTCGGTGATCTGAAGCAGCTCGGCGGCCTTCTGAGCTGAGAGGCCCGGCAGCGCCGAGGGCATGTACAGCAGGTCGCCCTCGTCCAGCGGCGGCAGGAACTCGCCACCCAGGCGCATGAGCGGCCACGCGGTGGTGGCGAACACGGCGATCGCCACCAGCAGCGTGGCCTTGGGCCAGCGCAGGACGACCTCCAGCGCCGGCTGATACAGAGCAATTAGCCCGCGCGTGATGGGATTGCGGTGCTCGTCCGGAATGCGACCACGGATCCAGTAGCCCATCAGCACAGGGATCAGGGTGACGGACAGGCCGGCGGCCGCCGCCATCGCATAGGTCTTGGTGTAGGCCAGCGGGCCGAACAGCCGTCCCTCCTGGGCCTGCAACGTGAAGACCGGAACGAAGGACAGCGTGATGATGAGCAGGGAGAAGAACAACGCCGGCCCGACCTCGACGGCCGCCTCGGTGATCACGGTCCAGCGCGCCTCGCCCTTGAGTTCTTCACCCGGATGGGCGTGCTGCCAGGCTTCCAGCTTCTTGTGGGCGTTCTCGATCATGACGACGGCCGCGTCCACCATGGCGCCGATGGCGATGGCGATGCCGCCCAGGGACATGATGTTGGCGTTGAGTCCCTGCTGTTGCATGACGAGAAAGGCGGCCATGACGCCCAGCGGCAGCGAAATGATGGCCACCAGCGCCGAGCGCAAATGCCACAGGAAGACGGCGCACACGAGGGCCACGACGATGAATTCCTCGACCAGCTTGTGCGACAGGTTGTCGATGGCACGCTCGATCAACGAGCTGCGGTCGTAGGTTGTGACGATCTCGACGCCCTTGGGCAGGCTCGTCTGCAGCTGCTTGAGCTTGTCCTTGACCGCTGCGATGGTGGCCTGGGCGTTCTTGCCGGTGCGCAGGATCACCACGCCGCCCACCGCTTCGCCTTCGCCGTCCAGTTCCGTGATGCCGCGGCGCATCTCAGGGCCCACCTGCACGGTCGCGACCTGGCCCAGCAGCACCGGCACGCCGTTGCGGTTGGCCAGCACGATGCTTTTGAAGTCGTCCAGGGACTTCAGGAAGCCGCCCGCGCGCACCATGTACTCGGCCTCGGCGAGTTCCAGGACAGCGCCCCCGGTCTCCTGGTTGCCGTTCATCAGCGCATCGCGCACCTGGTTGTGCGTGATGCCGTAGGCGATGAGCTTGGCAGGGTCGACCACCACCTGGTACTGCTTGACCATGCCGCCGACCGTCGCGACCTCGGCCACGTTGGCGACCGCCTTGAGCTCGAACTTCAAGAACCAGTCCTGAAGCGCGCGCAACTGCGACAGGTCACGCTGCCCGGTGCGGTCCACCAGGGCGTACTGGAAGACCCAGCCCACGCCCGTCGCATCGGGCCCCAGAGACGCCTTCGCCGTGGCGGGCAGCCGGCCCTGCACCTGGCTGAGGTACTCCAGCACGCGGGAGCGGGCCCAGTAGAGGTCGGTGCCGTCCTCGAACAGCACGTAGACGAAGGAGTCGCCGAAGAAGGAGAACGCCCGAACGGCTTTGGCGCCCGGCACCGACAGCATCGTGGTGGCCAACGGGTAGGTCACCTGGTTCTCGACGATCTGCGGCGCTTGGCCGGGGTAGCTGGTGCGGATGATGACCTGCACGTCCGACAGGTCGGGAAGCGCGTCGATGGGCGTCGTGCGCAGCGACAGCACGCCGGCGACGGCCAGGAACAAGGTGGCCAGCAGCACCAGGAAGCGGTTGCCGACCGACCAGCGGATCAGGGCGGCGATCATCGAGTACCTCCCTTCGACTCGCGGCGCATGTCCACGATCTCAAAGCCCTCCTTGGCCTCGTGGAAGGAGAAACGGACCGTGTCACCTGGCTTCAGTCCTTGGGCCAGTCCCGGCTGGGCCAGCGGAAACGCCATCTCCATCGCCGGCCATTTCAGGGCGGGCACCGCCTCGTGGTTCAGCGTCACTTCGCTGCCGTTGATGGCGACGACCTTTCCCATGGCGGAATGGACGGCCATGCCTGCAGCTGCAGGGGCGGAGGCAGCACTTGCCGCCTCCGCCGCCGGGCTGGCCTGACGCTGCAGGACGCCCTGCATGCTGGCTTCCGAGTCGATCAGGAACTGGCCCGAGGCCACCACCTGCTGGCCCGGCTGCAGGCCCTGCAGCACTTCCAGCTTGTCCCCCAGCTCACGGCCGACGCGTACCTCGACGGGAGTGAAGCGCCCCGGTTGATCCACGACGTAGACGATGGCGCGCTGACCCGTGCGAATGACGGCTTCGGCCGGCACGACCAATGCTTCCTCGGAAGCCGTGCCCAGCCGCATCTGCGCAAACATGCCGGCGCGCAACCGGCCGCCGGGGTTCGGCAGATCGGCGCGTACCCGCAGCGTGCGGGTGTCAGCATTGGCTTCCGGCAGCACGGCGCTGACCTTGCCGTGGAGCGTCTGGCCCGGAAAGGCCGACAACACGACGTCCACGCGCTCGCCGACGCGCGCGGCAGCGGCTTGTGCCTCGGGTAGCGCGGCCTCCACCCAGACGGAAGACAGGCCGGTGATGCGCGCCAGGCTCATGCCTTGCGAGACCGTCATGCCTGGGCGCACCATCAGCTCCTGGACCAAGCCACCGCTCGGCGCCTGGATGATGGTCACCGCCTCGACCTGGCCGCTGCGTTCCACCCGTTGGACCAGGTCCGGCGGCATGCCCATCAGCACCAAGCGCTGCCTCGCGGCTGCCGTGAGCGCTTCGTCACCGGTACGCCGCACCGCGAGATATTCCTGCTGTGCACCTGCCCACTCCGGCACCAGCAGTTCGGCAATGAAGGCCCCAGCTGGAATCACGTCGCCGGGCGCCAGGCGCGCCACGCGCTGCACGAAGCCAGCCGTCCTGGCCTGGGGGATGGCGACATCTCGCTCATTGAGCATCACAGTGGCCGGCACCTGCAGCGACATCCCCAGGCGCTGCTTCGTGGCCGTGGTGGTCCGCACGCCCAGCGTCTGCGCCACGCGCGGGTCGACCGCGACGCCGCCAGCCGGCGCCTCGTCGGCGTACTTCGGCACCAACTGCATATCCATGAAGGGCGACTTGCCGGGCTTGTCGAACTTCTGCTGCGGCGACATGGGGTCGTACCAGTACAGCACCTTGCGCTCGCTCGTCGGGGCGCTTGCCGCAGCGCCCGCGTGCGACGCATCCGAGTGAGCGGCAGTGGCGGGCATTGCCGAGCGCCATTGGGCAACGCCGTAGCCCATGCCCACGCCGAGAACGACAAGGGCAACAGCGGCCAGGGGGAACTTCTTGTTGGAGGTCATGAGGTCACTCCGCAATGAGATGGGACAGGCGCGCCTGTTGGGCGGAGACCTGGCTTTGAAGGTCGAGCGCGCGCAACTGAGCCTCGATGGCGTTCTTGCGGGCAGCGAGAACGGCACCGAGGTCAGCCCGGCCGGTCTGATAACTGGCCAGCGTCACCTGGGCGCGTTCCTGCGCGAGCGGCAAGGTCTGGCTCTGCTGGCGCTGCAGCGCCCGCTCCAGGCGTTGAAGCTCGGCGACCTGGGCATCGACTTCGGCCCGAACACGGCGCAGCGCGTCATCGCGCTCTGCCTGCAGCCGCTCCACCTCCTTTTGTCGGGACGCGATCACGGGCTCCTGGCGCGTGGCCTTGGACACCGGCAGCTCGAACGTCAGCTGGAAGGACACCATGTCGCCGAAAGCCCGCGCGCGGTTCGCGTAGGCGACCTCCCATCCCCAATCACCCTGGCGCATGGCCCTGGCCTCGTCGACATCCGCCTGTGCCATGGCAAGCATGGGAGTGAAGGCACGCAAGTCGACATGGCGGTCCAGATCGCCCAGCAGCCGGGACAAGTCAGGCTGCAGATCGGGCGCCTCACCGTCCGCAGACAGGTCGGGCTGATCTCCGGTCCAGCGTTTGAGCAGCGCGCGGGCCTGCTCGACACCCGCGAGCAACTCATCCCGGCGGTCCGCCAGGTCAAGAGCATCCTGCCGCGCCATCAGTGCCTCCGACGGGCTCGCCGCGCCCGAAGTCACGCGCGCCGCCAGGGTGTCCTGCAGCAAGCGGTTCTGCAGTTCGAGCGCACCGAAGGCAGCGAGCTTCTTCTCTGCGAAGTGCAGGCTCAGCCATGCCAGGGCTGCCTCCCGACGAACGGCCAGTCGCTCCGTCTCCAGCATCGAGCGCTCACGCTCGGCCTTGGCGCCGGCAGCCTCGCGCTGCGCGGCGCGCTTGGCGGCGTTTGGTACGTCCTGCATGACGCCGACCCGGCGCATGGTCATCGACTCGCGGTTCCAGCTGAACCGGTCCGGCCCGGAGACGGGGAAGTTCTCGACGCCGACAGCCAGCTTCGGATCGGGCAGCTGCCCGGCGGCGGTGCGCGCCTGCTGTGCGCCGTCGGCGGTGGCCTGTCGGGCCGCAAGGGCCGCCGATCGCTGTTCGGCGAGCTGCAACGCCTGCTCGAAGCCTATCGGTGAGGCTTGCACTGTCGGAATGATGGCGAGGACAGCCGCCAGCGCAAGACGGCTGGCGACAAGGGAGCGGGACCTCGGTCCTGCCCGAAAGAAGTTGGCCATGTCGGCTCTCCAAAAGACCCTGGAAGCGATCAGCCACGATCGCAAGACGTGGACGCGCCGCCGCAACCGCGGCCACGCGAACCTCAGGGGTCAATTACGCAGGACTTGGAGAGCGAGGTAGACCGGCGGGGCGCCGTCGGGCGGTCCGGTGTGTGCGGTGATGACCGCGGGGAGCGCCTCGGCCGCATCGGGTGACACCCACAGCGCCAGCCGGGTGAGCAACCGGTCGAGGATGATGGCGGCAGGTGAGAGGTCGTTTGCCGGCGCGTTGTTGACGGTTTGCTTATCGCGGTCGCAATGCGCCTTGCAGAGCTGCGGCTGTTCGACGTCCATGCCGGACATCTGGTCACAGTCGGGCATGCCCGCCATCAAAGTCGTTGACTCTGGCTCCGACGCAGACGGCACAGGACAGGCATAGGCTGCCGTCAACAGCTGCGTGCATACCAGCGCGAGCGCAAGCATGCTTGCGATCCAGCGGCGGTAGGCCTTTTTAAGCGACATGCTCAAAGTCTATCGCTGAGCCGGCCTTGCCGTTAGACGTAGATCAAAGTCAGGGCATGTGCGCTGGGCGGTAATGTCCTGCCTCCTTCAGAATCTCCACGATGGAAAAGTCGTTTCACCGCTTCACCGAACTCTTCGCGCAGCTGGGCCTGCCGTCCGACGTCGAGGCCATCCGCGAGTTCATCGCCCGGCACTCGCCGGTTCCGGCCGGCACGCGCCTTGAAGAGGCGTCTTTCTGGACCCCAGGCCAGGCGCAGCTGCTGGCGGAACTGATTGCGCAAGATGCGGACTGGGCCGAGGTGGCCGACCAGCTGAACGCGGCCCTGCACCGGGTTTAGCCGGCGAGTGCCACGCCGAGGCCAACCGCTCCCATGAGGAGATAGGCCGGCAGGATTCGCAACGAGAGCGCGGAGCCGTCCAGCACGGTGGCAAGCCCCAGCTTCGTGACTTGGTTGACCGTTGCAGCGATGAAGAGCCCCAGTGTGGCGACGTTCGCGCCCACGGCATCTTCCGCAACCATGCGCCCCACGGACAGCGTGATGGCATCAACGTCGACGAGACCCGACACCGCAGACGTGATCAGCAGGCCAGCATTGCCAAACTGATCAGCAAGGAAGCGTCCAGCGACGGTGACGGCACCGAGGAAGGCAGCGAACCGAATTGCCGAACTGAGCCTCAGCGGGTTGCCGATCTGCAGGTCGGGTGGCTCATCGCTCGCGCCACGCATGGCCGCCAGGGCCCCAAACGCAGCGCCGGCCAGGGCCATGGATCCAAAGACCCGCACGGGCCCGACGCCAAGCGCGGGGGCGGCAATGGCGACCAGCACTGCCATGCGCGCAAACATTGCGGAGCAAGCGAGGACCGCGCCGACCGCGGCCAGGGGCCGCCACGCCGGCGTTTGGCGCGACCAGCGCGCCAACGACGCCGTGGTCGCAGTGCTCGAAACAATCCCACCGAGCAACGCGGTGAGGGTCAAGCCTCGCTTGGTGCCGAGCCAGCGCATCAGCACAAAGCCCAGGAAGGACAGGACGGACAGCAGGACGACTGCCCACCAGAGGCGGTAAGGATTCAGGGCCTGATAGGGCCCGAAGCCGCGATCTGGCAGGACGGGCAGCGCGACCACGCTGATCAGGAGCAGCTGCGTGCCGCTGGCCAACTCCGTCTCCGACAGCTTGCTGATGCTGGCGTGCAGGGGCTGCTTGAATTGCAGCAGCGCCATGACGAGAACTGCCGCGACTGCGGCCATGCGCCACGCGCCGCTGGCCGCAATGGCGCCGATGGCGAAGGTCACGAGCGCCGCCACGTAAGTCGTCAGTCCCATGACGGTGTGCATGCGGACGGTGACGAGGTAGCCCGCCAGCAGGAACATGCCGACAAGCAGCGCAAGCGCCGCGAGTACGGCACCTCCCCAGCTCTGGGCAAGGACACTGCCCAGGCCGCCGAGCAGGCCCAACAGCGCGAAGGTGCGGAGGCCGGCCACCCTGTGGCCGTCCGGAATCTCCCGCTGGTGCCAACCACGTTCGAGACCGATCAGTGAGCCGGTTGCCAACGCCAGGCCCAGGCCTGTCAGGGTCGTGAGATCCAGATCAGTCACTGCCGCGCTTCATGGTCAGGAGACGCGGCTCACGTCAGTTCGACGGTCTGCAGATAGTCCGGGACGGCGGCCGGCCACCCCAGGTCGTGCTCGATGCGTCCGCGCATCGTGTCGGCCGCCTGGGGCTCTCCGTGCGTCACGAACGTGTGGCGCGGTATCTGCGAGAAGCCGCGCATCCAGGCGAGGATTTCGCCTGCATCCGCATGCGCGGACAAGTTCTCCAGGGCATCGACCTCCGCGCGTACGGGCACGTCCTCGCCGTGGATGCGCACCGTGGGCGCACCGCTCAGGATCGTCGCGCCCCGGGTCCCGCCGGCTTGGTAGCCGGCAAAGAGGATGGTGTTGCGCCGGTCGGGGGCAAAGGCCTTCAGGTGGTGGACGACACGGCCACCGGTCGCCATGCCGCTGGCGGAGATGATGACCATCGGGCCGCGCTTGGCGCTCAACGCCTTGGAGTCCTCGGCCTTGTTGACGATGGTGGCCGCGTGGCACATCCCTTCGCACTCCTCGGGCGACAGGCGGTGCTCGGACCGATGAGCGTGATAAATCCGGGTGGCGTCCGTTGCCATGGGGCTGTCCAGGTACACCGGCAGGTGGTGGATGAGCCCTCGCTGCTTGAGCAAGTAGATGCCGTACAGCAGGCTCTGCGCCCGGCCTACGGCAAAGGCCGGAATGACCAGCACGCCACCTCTTGCCGCGGTGCGGTTGATGACCTCCGCGAGCTTTTCCAAGGCGTCCGACGGCTCGTGGGTCCGGTTGCCGTAGGTCGACTCCACCACGAGGTAGTCGGCGCCGTCAACCTGCGCCGGCGCCTTCAAGACGGGGTCGTTGGGGCGGCCAATGTCGCCGGAGAACAGGATCGAGCGCTGGCCATCGCTGAGGCGGATGAAGGATGAGCCCAACATGTGGCCCGAGGGGTCGAGCCGAGCCTGCAGCCCCGGCACCGGCTCAAATGACTCGCTGAAAGCCTGGGGCGAGAACAGACGCAGGCACCGCTCTGCGTCCTCTCGCGTGTACAGCGGCAAGGCGGGCTTGTGTTTGGAAAAGGCGTGGCGATTCGCGTACTCCGCCTCTTCCTCCTGCAGATGGCCGCTGTCCGGCAGCAGCACCTTGCACAGGTCAAAAGTCGCCGAGGTGCAGAAGACCTTGCCGCGGAACCCCTGTCTGGCCAGCAGCGGGATGTAGCCGCTGTGGTCGATGTGGGCGTGGGTCAGCAGGACGGCATCGATATCAGCGGGAGCGGCTGGCAGTGGCTCCCAGTTGCGCCGGCGCAGCTGCTTGAAGCCCTGGAACAAGCCACAGTCCACCAATACCTTCGAGGTGCCATGACGGACCAGGTATTTCGAACCGGTCACGGTTCCTGTCGCTCCCAGAAACTGAAGTTCCATCGAATCCTCCTGATAGGTCTTCAAAGCAAGACCGGCCGGTCCGGCAACTCGTTGGCTCCAGCCAAGCCTCGTGGGAAGTGCTGCCTCAGCAGTTCCCCGACGGATCGGACGCCCGCCACCGAGCCCTCAGCGAACCCTCCGTCGCCAAACTGCCGCTGCATCTCCGTGCAGATCCGGCTCCAGGCCTCCGAGCCACAACAGGCGTGGATACCGCGATCCGCGACGATCTCCACGGCGCGATCCGCGAGAAGCACGTAGATCAACACTCCGCTGTTGTGCTCGGTGTCCCAGATTCGCAGCTGGGCGAACAAGTCGACCGCACGCTCGCGCGCTGACTGTCCTTGCCACAGCGGCGATCCGTCCAGGCTCGCTTCCACTGCGAATCTCACCTGTCCACCATGCGATGCCTCGCCATGGCGGATGGCCTCTTCGACGGCATCGAGGGTTTCAGAGGAGAACGCAGCCCTGACTGCACGCTGTGTCGTGAAGAGATGTCGAAGGATCCGCTGGAACTTCATGTCACCACCGCCCGGACGCGCCACCGCCCCCAAAGCCACCGCCACCACCTCGGAAGCCTCCGTCTCCTCCTGACCAGCCGGACCCACGGTGACGACCCGACATGCCGCCCATGAGGCCACCCATGCCCAGCCCGAGCAGGGTCACGCCAAATGCTGCCAAGCCAGCCAGTGCGGCCGTCGTCACCGCACCCGCCACGAACCAGGTCAGGCCGCCGAGCACGCCGCCTGCGATCACGGCACCGCCTACACGCCCGAACAGGCGTCGCAACACGCCCCCCAGCGCGGCCGCCATGACTATGACGACCGGCCAGATCTGTCCCGGGTCGTTCGAGGATTCGCGTGAGCGGCCCCTTGGCGCGGGCAGTTCTTCACCGTCGATGACACGCATCATCTGCTCGACCCCGGCGGTGATGCCGCCGTCGAAGTCACCGCTGCGGAATCGCGGCTTGATCTGCTCGTCGATGATGCGACGAGCGATAACGTCGCTCAGGGCGCCCTCGACCCCGTAGCCCACCTCGATGCGGACGGCGCGATCCTCTTTCGCGACAAGCAGCAGCGCGCCGTCGTCCACCCGTTGCCGACCGAGCTTCCACTGTTCCGCGACCCGCAACGCGTATTGTTCAATGGGCTCAGGCGCGGTCGAGCGAACCATCAACACGGCCAGCTGCACGCCTTTGCGCGCCTCGAAGGCCCGGAGCTTGGTATCGAGCTGGACCAGCGTGTCCTGGGAGAGCGTCTGCGTCTGATCGGTGATGCGGGCGCTGAGCGCCGGCACCGGCAGTACGTCTTGTGCGGCAGCGATCAAGCTCATCCCAAAGAGCGCCAGCCACAGCAACAGATGCGCAACCCACCCGCGGGTAGCCGGACGCCGGGATGGCGAGCCGCCCATGATCAGCGGCTGGCTGCCGGCGCCGTGAAGTCCACCTTGGGCGGCGTCGACAGGGCCTTCTCGTCGGTGACCGTGAAATTCGCCTTCACGTCATAGCCGAACGCCTTGGCGGTCAAATTCGTCGGAAAGCTGCGCGCCAGCACGTTGTAGTCCTGAACGGCCTTGACGTAACGACCGCGCGCGACGGTGATCCGGTTCTCCGTGCCTTCGAGCTGGGCGCGAAGATCCTGGAACGCCTGATTGGCCTTGAGCTGCGGATAGTTCTCGCTCACCACAAGCAGCCTGCTCAACGCGCCGGACAGTTCACCCTGCGCCGCCTGGAACTTCTGGAAGGCCTCGGGGTTGTTGATCAGCTCGGGTGTGGCTTGAATGGACGTAGCCTTTGCGCGGGCTTCGACTACCTTCGTGAGCGTGTCCTGTTCGAAGGTGGTTTCCCCCTTCACCGTGGCCACGATGTTGGGAATCAGGTCGGCACGGCGCTGGTATTGGTTCAGCACTTCCGACCACGCCGACTTGGTCTGCTCGTCCAGTTTCTGAAATTCGTTGTAGCCACACCCGCCGAGCTGCAGCAGCACGAACGCGAACAGGACCTGCAGGATGGATCTCATGGTTGACGCTCCACGTCTTAAAAGTAGTTGCGCTGGGGGGCGAGGCGACAAGCGCAGCAGCGCGGGCAATCGTCGTACCCGGACCGACCCTGTTGTCTGGCCGGCCAGGCTCCATCAGATCGTCCGCCGGTCACCTTGTTCGGCCTTGTTGAACCGGGGGAAGAATCGAGGCGTTCTCTGCGCGTAGTCGCGCCACAGTTCGCCGAACTCGCGCTCCGAGTCGCGCTCCTCTCGCAGCGCCAGCCTCACGTACATGAAGACGAGCACCGGGAACATGGCGAGCGTGACCAGGGTGGGCCACTGGAAGAGGAAGCCCATCATGATCAGCGTGAATCCGACGTACTGCGGGTGCCGCATCCTTGCGTACGCACCTGCCGTGGCGAGGGTGTGCATCCGCTGGGCTTGCCAGAGGACGTTCCAGGCCGCCGACAGCAGCCAGAAGCCGCCAAAGATCAGGACGGAACTGAGCAGATGGAAGGGGCCGAAATGAGGGTTGGTCTTCCAGCCAAACACGACTTCGAGCAGATGGCCGGCGTCGTGAGTCGCGAAGTCAACGCCCGGGAACTTGGTCGTCAGCCATCCGGACAACAGGTAGATCGTCAGCGGGAACCCGTACATCTCGGTGAACAGCGCCACGAGAAACGCTGAAAAGGCACCGAACGAGCGCCAGTCGCGTGCGCTCTGCGGCTTGGCAAAGCTGAACGCAAAGATGATGAAGACCAGGGAGTTCAGGATGACGAGCGACCACAGCCCGTAGCCCGATGCATTGGTGGGGTCCATGTTGCCTCCAATCAGCGCGACGAGGGGTCAACGGGTCCGGCACCTGGCCCTTGACCGCTCGAGGAGCCTTGGTCCGAACCGTGATGGTGCCCGTGCCCGTGTCCGTGGAAGAGGTGGAGCAGCGGGCAGGCGAACAGCAAGAGATACGGCAGCGCGCCGAAAAAATGCGCGCGGTGTTCGCTGAGCAGGAAGAACAGCGCGATCAACGCGAAGAGGATGAAGACCCACCTCGATCGCGACTGGCGCTGCGCATGCTCATGCGTATTCATGTCCATGGCATCCTCCAAACCGCCTCGCGGCGGCGTCGTTGCTCAATCAGCCCTGGTTCTTGTGGAACTTGGCATGGTCGTGCGGCTTGACCTTCTTCTTGGCCGGTGCGGATGCAGCCTCGTCGGGGCTCTTGGCACAGTTCATCGTGGCACCGCTGGGGGCACCACGATCGGCACCATGGTCGTGCTTGGCCTTGCAGTCGTGAGGCATGGAGGCGGCACCCATCGGTGCGGAGGCCCCCATGGGCTGGGCAAGGGCGGCACCCGAAGCGAGGGCCAGACCGAAGGAGGTGATGACGGCGGGGATGACGTTCTTCATGAGTAACTCCTCAGCGGGTTGCGATACATCGTCAGCTTAGGCAGACCCATGTCCGGGCACTTGACAGCGATCAACCAAAGCACAGAACGAGGCTCACGTCCTGTCGCGGCCATCGCCGGTCAGCGTCAGGGCCAACGCGAGCGCCCACAGGATGGCGGGCACCAACAGCAGCCAGCGAAAGTCCGAGTGGATGGAGAAGTTGATGGCGCTCATCAGCACGATCGTCAGCGCACCGGCCGTGGCCAGCGTCCATGTCATGCCGGGACCGTCCCAGACGCCCCTGCGCACGAGTTGCAGCACGAGGACGCCCGCACCGGCCATGAAGCCGCCCATGACGGTGAAGACATGCCCCAACCACGCTTTCAAGCCAGGCAACTGGCGCTCGATGTCGTCAGGATTAAAGCCGATGTAGCGCACGTCCTCTGGCAGCAACGCCGGGCGCACCAGGATGAAGTACGCACCGAGCCCCACCATCCAGACGCCGCAAAAGCCAATCAGCGCACGAGAGAGGCCTTGCTGCCCCGATGCAGACGCAGGAAACCCGGAGGGCCTGGGGCTCATTTCGAACCCCGCAGGCGCAAGGAGTTGAAGACCACGCTGACGGAAGACAGGCTCATGGCCAGTGCGGCGATCATGGGCGACAGGAGCCAGCCGGTGAAAGGATAGAGAACGCCGGCCGCCACCGGAACACCGAGTGCGTTGTAGACGAAGGCGAAGACCAGGTT
>JBHIWE010000104.1:0-14289 GCA_041987645.1 Acidovorax sp.
GTCGCAGAAGCGCGAGTGGCCCTGGACAAGGACGGCGGAATGCCCTCCGCGCACGCGCTTACCTTCATATCCGCGCGACTGCTGGAGCTCGGCAACGCGCCGCTGGCGGATGCCATCGACGATGCTGCCCTGATGGGTGGTCTCTCGGACCAAAACGTACGGCACCTGCTCTTCACGTTTTCTGGCAACGCACCGACAGCCTTGTTGACTGCGTCGCTGCAGGCGTACACCGGCCCCATCCAACAGTGGGCCGTTGGCCTGCGGGTGGATGGACACGTGGCGTTCGTGGCTTCTGTTTACGACCGGGTGAATGCCGATGCCAACAACGCCTGACGCCATCGCAGCCGCGATCGACACGGCATCGCAAGCTGGCTTCCGAGGAAATCTTCTTGCACGTGGTCAAGCGCGAGCCATCATTTGGCGGAATGGACAGCTTCCGCCGGAGTCACCTGGCTTCGCCCCGCAGCTCACCTATGACCTGAGGTCCTATGGCTACACGCTGCTGGGCCTCGGTCTTCGATTGTTGGAGATGGAAGGCGGGGACGCATCAAAGGCTCGCTCCGCCTTCGAGCAAGCCGCCGCCGCGCTCGAAGCCGTCGTAGCGAAGGGCGACCATGACGAAATCGATCGAGATTTTCACTTTATCGCTGCTGCAGCCAGTTACCACCTCGCTCACCTGTCTGCGCGGGCGTACTCTTTGCTCGCCATAGCGGAGGCGGACCCAAACTTCTCCGTGACCGAGAGGATGCTCGTCCTGCTGATGCGCAGGGACATCGGCGGCCTTGAGAAGAGCGTGCTCGACTTCCGCTCGTCCGGACAAGGAAGCGATGAACGCATCACCGCAGGAATACAAGCGGCGGTTGACGATGCAGACGCGCTCAACGAAGTAGATGATGAACCGGACGAGTTTCTGTTCGCTGGGCTCGGGACCGCGCTCGACGACACGTTCATGGCGGCGCTGTCCCTATACCTACTCGCGCTGCAACGCGGCGAAAGGGCGCTGCTCGACCAAGCTTTGGAGCGCCTGACAGCGAGCTTGGCCATCTGTGGTGAGCTGAACCTCCTCACCCAGTGGTGGTCTCACCGGCTGGCGATCCATCTGCTTTCAGACCTTTGGTCGAGCACCTTTCACGAAAAACTCCCGATGGAGCCGCTTGGGAGCGTCGCTGCCGACTGGGCGCATCTTCGGCGTCTCTTCATCGCGGTGCTGCAGCGCCGGCCAAGAGCTGAAGTCGACCTGTGGCCGTCCCAGATAGAGGCAGCAAAGCGCGCTGTCGACCAATCCGACGACCTTGTTGTGTCGCTCCCAACGAGTGCTGGGAAGACACGTATTGCAGAGCTTTGCATCCTGCGTTGCCTGGCTGGTGGAAAGCGCGTTGTATTCGTCACGCCGCTGCGGGCACTCTCCGCCCAGACCGAGACGACGCTGCAGAAAACCTTTGGCCCGCTCGGCAAGTCCGTTTCCGCCCTGTACGGCAGCATTGGCGTCAGCGGCATTGATGAGGACGCGATTCGCAGTCGTCACATCGTCGTGGCCACACCGGAAAAGCTCGATTTCGCGCTCCGTAGCGATGGTTCGCTGCTGGACGATGTCGGCCTGCTCGTCTTCGATGAGGGCCACATGATTGGCCTGAACGAGCGTGAGGTTCGATACGAGGTCCAGATCCAGCGGCTTCTTCGGCGCTCAGATGCTGCCAGCCGGCGAATCGTCTGCCTCTCAGCCATTCTCCCGAGCGGCGACCAGCTCGACGACTTCGCAGCCTGGTTGAGGCGGGACCACCCGGGCAGCGTGATACAGAACGAATGGAGACCGACGCGTCAGAGGTTTGGCGAGGTCGTGTGGTCGACGCCGCACGGGCGGCTGAACCTTAAGGTAGGCGACGAGCGGCCTTGGGTTCAGAGATTCCTGACCGGCGAGGCGCCACCGACGTGGATCCCGCCAAAAAAGCGCCGCACTCGATTGTTTCCTGACAACCAGCAAGAGCTGTGTCTCGCAACGGCTTGGCGTCTGGTTGACGACGGCAAGACCGTGCTCATCTTCTGCCCTGAGCGGCGCAGCGTTGAGCCGTTCGCTGATGTCATTGTTGACTTGCATGGGCGGGGTGCGCTGCCGTCATTGCTGGAGGCTGATCCGGCCGTCTTGGAAACAGCCCTTGCGCTCGGTGCAGAGTGGCTTGGCGAAGGAAGCGCCATCCTCAAGTGCTTGCGGATTGGCGTGGCGCTGCATCATGGCGCCCTTCCGACGGCCTACCGGAAGGAGGTCGAGCGCCTGTTGCGCGACAACGTGCTGAAGGTGACCGTCTCTTCGCCGACCCTGGCCCAAGGCTTGAATCTATCGGCGACCGCGGTCGTCATGCATTCACTGCATAGGCGTGGTGCGCTTCTGGAAGTGTCTGAGTTCAAGAATGTCATTGGCCGCGCTGGGCGGGCATATATCGACGTAGAGGGTCTGGTGCTCTTTCCGATGTTCGAGGACATCGCGAGGAAGCGCGCCAATTGGGAGGAGCTCACGGGAAACCTCGGCGCGCGCAACATGGAAAGTGGCCTCGTACGCTTGGTATCGGCGCTGCTCAACCGAATGAATGAGCGCTTGGGCGGGAGCTTCGAGCAGCTTGCCGAGTACGTTCTCAACAACGCGACGGCCTGGGAGTTTCCGGAGGTGGCGGGGGAGCGCCCTGACATCCGAGAACGAGCGTTGGCCGACTGGGAAGGTCACATAGAGAAGCTGGACACGGCAGTCTTGAGCTTGATTGGCGAGAGCGACATTCCGGACGACCAAGTTGAGGGGGCACTGGATGACATCCTTCAGTCATCCCTGTGGCATCGGCGTCTGCTCCGCTACGACGAGCCTTCGCAAGTAGCGCTCAAGGCAGGCCTTGTCGCGCGAACGAAGTACGTCTGGGCAAGGTCCACGGCAGCCCGAAGGCGCGGCTACTTCCTTGCAGGAATTGGGCTTGAGACTGGCCTCGCCCTCGATGCCATCGCTGATCAAGTCAACGAGCTGCTGGTACGCGCAAACGCCGCGCTTGTCACCGATGACCATGAGGTCGCGGTCTTGGCTATTACGGCGATCGCTGAACACGTGTTCGAGATACGGCCGTTTGTTCCAGATCCGCTTCCCGGCAACTGGAAGGCTGTACTGAGCGCTTGGCTTCACGGGCAGCCTGTCGTGGGAATTGCGCCCGGAAATGAGTCTGAAGTCCTGCAATTCATCGAGGGCGGTCTGGTTTATCGGCTTCCCTGGGCGATGGAGGCCATTCGCGTCCGTGCCGAAGCAAACAGTGACACCTTCGCCGATCTGGCCCTTGACGAATTTGAGCTTGGTTATGCAGTACCGGCTGTCGAGACGGGAACTATGAACCGCGCCGCGTCCATCCTCATCCAGGGAGGCTTCAGCTCACGCCTCGCTGCCATCAAGGCAATCACCGACACATCAGCGGACTTTGATGATGGCCCAGGACTTCGAGCGTGGCTTCAGTCAGCGGCGGTTCAGCTGCTGGGTGATGACGTCGATTGGCCTACCCCTGAGACGCACGTCCTGTGGACGGATTTCGTTCGGGGCGCCAAGCCGACCGATATGCGTACATGGACGGAACAGAGGTACTGGGCTCGCGTAGAGTGGCTGAACGATCCGCCGACGCCTGGAACACCTGTGCATGTGTTCAGTCAGGTCGGTCGGTCGCAGATCTTGTCTTCAGACGGAATTCCAGTCGGGCGCATGGTGGCAACCGCGAATCCTGATCGGGTCGGGCTGCTTCAAGCCCATGCTGCCCAGGATCAGGACAAGATTGACCTGGTCTACCTGGGTCCCGACGACTTGTCCCTGATCTAGACGAGCTGCACTTGGGCCGACTAGCGCATCGCTCACCTCCGGCGGTTGAAGCCCAGATGCTTTCCAGGATAAGGGCGACCGCTAGTCGCACAGTCCGAGCATTCGGAATCACCGATCTTGGCGCGCAGTCCATTGCTCCTCCTGCAAGCCTTTATGCTGGGACCACGAACCCGACGCCACAGTTCGCGGTTCGTGCAGTCCGTCCGACGTAGATGGCACGCCAACAGATCAGACTCGGGAGGTCTCCACTGTGCGAATTCAGTACCTCAGCCCTCATGGTGTTCTAGAGGTTGAGCAGGCCGCGCTGCGCGAAATCGCTGCCAAGCTGCCCAGTTCGTGGACTGCTTACGCCGCCTTCCGTTTGCTGCCACGCGGGTCTAAGCAGCCCTTTGACGTCGACCTGCTGCTGCTGACGTCGAATCGCATCCTTGTGGTCGAGTTGAAGAACTGGGCCGGCGACATTGAGTACTCGTCGGGCCAGTGGTTCCACCGCGGCCACGCGATGCCATCGCCGGTCGAGGTAACGGACATCAAGGTGCGCGCGCTGAAAACCTTCCTCAAGGAAAAGAACGGGGCGATCAAGGTTCCCTTCATCGAGTCGGTGGTGGTGCTCTGCCACCCCCATTGCCGCCTCAAGAACTTCCCCGACGAGCAGCGCCGCTTTGTCCTGACGTTAGCGGATTTTCTGCACGCAGCCTCGGACGGCGCTCGCTACAAGAAGCGCTTTCCCGATACGCCGCCGCAGTGGAATTACCCCTCCGCTGATCCGCTGCGCCAGCGGCAGCTCTACGACGCCATCTTCAACACATCCAACCCGGCCGTCCTCAAACGTCGCACCGTCTTGTACGGTTTCGAGCAGATTGAGGACCAGGCGGACTACGTGCATCCCCGCAGGATTTGGTCAGAGTTCCGCGCGGAGCACCAGGAAAGCCGGAGCTCCAAAGCCTTGCTGCGCAAGTGGGACTTCGAGGCACTAGCGGCCGGAGGGACTTCTACGGTAGAGCGCCAGACCATCGGGCTGCGCGAGCTGCGCTTGAACGAGACGCTCCGGGTGCAGGCGCCCGAGCTGCATGAGGATCTGCTCGAACCCATCGGCTCCGCGACCGCGGACGACATCACCACCAACTTTGCCGAGGCGTATCGGCTGCCCACCGGCATCGAACGCTTGGCGGAGCATCTGGCTCGCAACCGCGAGATGGATGAACAAGATCGGCGGTTGCTAGCCAAGAGCATCCTGGCGCGTTTCGCCAAGCTGCATGCCCTCGGCATCGCGCATCGCGACATCACCAAGCGCACGCTCTGGGTGCTGGAGCCGTCTCGCGTCATCCTCTCGACCTTTGCGGCCGCTCGCGTACCTCAGGCCCAGACTGTAGGCGTCCACCGTATCGAACTGGAGACCGGCTCGATCCAGCTGCCCGAGGACGAAGGCGTCACCGCGCAAGGCCGCAACGCGGACCCGTTTGTCCGCGACGTGTTCCTGTTGGGCGTCCTGGTCTACGAGATGCTCGAAGGACGCGAACTCGAGCGTCTGAACGACGTTCCCGTTTTCGACAGCGCAGCCGAGCTCCGCGTACCAGTCCTCGCGCCCTGGTACGCCAAGGCGATGGACCTGGATCCGGCGGCCCGCTATCGCCATGCCTCGGAAGCGCTCGACGCGCTCAACGTCTGCCTCGCGGAAGACGGCGGTCCGGATGTACGCGCCGAGGACTTCGCTGGCTACGAAACGACGGCAGGGCCGATGACGCTCCCGGTCAAGCACCAGCTCCCATCGGCCTCGACCAAGATGGTCTACGAGTCGGAGCTGAATGGCGTTCGCGTGCTGGTGAAGTGGTGGCCCCAGCTCAGGTACGACCCGAAGTACATGGCCCGGAACCTGCGCCTGCTTGCCTTCTTGCAGCAGGCGCGCTCGCTGCGCCAGTCCGGATTCGACGCTGCGCCAGAAGTGCTGGACTTCGGCCTGAGCGCGGTCGGGCTCGTGCTGGTCACGCGGTGGATGGAAGGCGAAACCCTCACCGCCTGGCTGGCGTCTGGCCCCGACGGGCGCCAGCGCGCGCTTGTGGCGCACGCGCTGCTTAACGCTGTGCGACGCCTCCACGTCCTAGGTCTGGCGCACGGCGACGTGAAGGCCGACAACATCGTCGTGCCCGCGGCGGCGGGAGACGAGCCTCCGCGCGTCGTCCTAGTAGACATCCCGGACCTGAGCGCGGATGGCGACGAGGGCATCACCATTGGTGCCGTGCCGCACGCCGTCGAAGGCGAGTCGCCCTTGCACAGGGACGCGTTTGCGGTGTGCGCGCTGGTACTCGGCCTGCTCCCCGAAGAGTTCACCGCAACGCGCAGCGACTTGGCGCGCGCCATCGACCTCGTGGACGTCCTGCCGCCGCTGGACTTGCTTGCCGAGACGCTTCAGGAAGAGCTTCATCCCCGGCCGCGCACGATCACCAAGTTCAAGGCTGTGCTGAAGAAGCGCCTGCGTGGTGGGCCGCCATCGCTGGACCTGATCTCCAACAACGGCGAGTACGCGGTGCGCGCGACCCGGCACGCGGATACGGGCCACGTGCGTTTCCACGTCGTCGGGATGCGGCAGGAGCTGTACATCAAGTACGACCCGGAAGAGGATGCTGTGCTCGATGCGTCCATCAAGGAGATCGACCACATCGATTTCGTGAACGCGCACCGACGCAGTCTGTTCTCGTTGAGCGCTGAGATTCAGGTCACGTTTGCGGAGGACCTCGATGCTGTCGCGCTGGCGGGGCTCCTCTTCCAGCGCTACAGCGCAGAGCTCGTAGATGAACCGGAAGGTGAAGACCCCGCTGCCCCTCCCGGTGTCGACCCCTACGCAAAGCAGGCCGAGGCGAAATCGCATCAGCGTGTCACCGCCACGGCGCTGTGGACGGCGCTGTCGGACACCGACGAAATGAACGTCACCACGATCACTGTCCGCCAAGGCGCGAGGCAGGTGCCACCGGACAGTGGCGAATGGGTCATCCCATTCGACTGTGACGGCGGCGTGCTCGACTTCTCAGAGGATGAGGGCATCGAGTTGCTCGAACGCGGTATCGATGCCACCGACGGCAGCGACCGCTGGTTCACCGTAGGCTGGGTGTCGCCAGACCTGGGGCGCGACATCATGCGGGTGCACGCGAAGAGAATGAGTTTCTCTCCCAAGGCGGGAGACTTGCTGCATGTGCGCGGCACCTTTGAGAAGGTGGCTTCGGAGCGCCGCGTGGCGGCCATGAAGCGGGTACTCGCAGGTGGCGGCCTCATCCCTTCGCTGGTCGATTACTTCGACCCAGACGCGGACCGAATGCCTAGGCGCGACGCGACGATCGATCTCCGCGAGCTGGGCGAGTACGAGCTGAACGCTGCCCAGGAGGAGGCGCTCAGAACCGCCCTAATCAACGGCCCCATCTCGTTGCTGCAGGGGCCGCCCGGGACGGGCAAGACCAAGTTCATCGCTTCGTTCGTGCACCTGCTCCTGTCGCGCGGACTGGCGGACAACATCCTGCTGGTCAGTCAATCGCACGAGGCCGTGAACAATGCGATGGACAAGGTCGCGGGCTCGCTGCGTGCGTCGAGCCTGGACGTGTCCATGGTCCGGATCGGCCAGCAGTCGATGGTGTCGCCTGCGCTGCGCAGCATTCAGGAGGACGCCCTGCGTCAGAACTATCGCGAGGGCTTCGATGCAGAGGTGAAGGATCGTGTGCGTGCCGTGGGTGTCGCCATGGGCCTTCCCGAAGGCTACGTGCGCGACGCAGCTGATCTTCATGCCACGCTCGGACCGCTGCTGCAGCGCATTGATAGCTTGGCCCGGGCCGTTGACGAGTCTGAGGGCAACGACCTCGCTGCGGCAGAGCATCTGCGACGCCTCAGCCAGGTGTTCGTCGAGCTTGCCGGACGTCAGTTCGGGATTCATGCTGCGCCCGGAACGAACCCCGCCAAGCTCCGGGAGTTAGTGGACGACAAGCTCGAGGCTCTGGCCCACCGGCACGGCTCGCCAAGTCCAGCCAAGTGCGCCCACCTTGAGCAGATCGCGCGACTGTCCACCGAGTTTTCGCAAGTGCTGCGCAGTCCGAGATCCAACTACACCGCATTTCTCGCGCGAAGTGCCAGCATCGTCGCGGGCACCTGCGTGGGCGTCGGCAAGCAGGCGCTGGGCATCACGGACGTGCCTTACGACTGGGTGATCGTTGACGAGGCGGCGCGAGCCTCGCCCATGGAGCTGGTGGTGGCCATGCAGGCCGGCAAACGGGTGCTGCTCGTGGGCGACCACTTGCAGTTGCCACCGTCCTATCCACGCGCCGTTGAAGACCAGGCTTCCGCGCTGCTGGGCATGTCTCGCAAGGACTTCCGGCGGATGAACAACTTCCAGCGAGCTTTCTCTTCGAAGTACGGCCAATCCGTTGGGCGAACGCTGAGCGTCCAGTACCGCATGGCAGAGCACATCAACCGCTTGGTGTCTCACTGCTTCTACTCGGATGCCCTCGTTGTCGGTCGCAATCCGCCCGGCGACGAGTACGCACTGCTGCCGGACTTCTTGTCCACCCAGGTCGTGTGGGTCGATACCCAGGACCAGGGGCGCAACGCCTTTCACCGCGCGGCAGGCACGACGGAAGGTGCGCTTGTGAACGAAGCCGAGGCGGCGGCCGTGGTGGAGGTCGTCCGCGGCATCTTGACCTCCGCAGAGTTCCTTGAGCAGGTCCAGTCGCAGGATGGCGATCACGAGCCGGTCATCGGCATCATTGCCATGTATGCGGCTCAGCGCGACCTCATCCGCCGCAAGCTCGAGCAGGCCGAGTGGGCATCTGGCCTGCGCGACTGCTTCTCAGTCGGGACCGTCGACAGCTATCAGGGCAAGGAGAACCGCGTCATCGTGCTCTCGGTCGTGCGCAACGACACCAGCGAGCATGTCGGATTCCTGATCGACCCCGAGCGCATCAACGTGGCCATGTCACGGGCGAAGGACAGGCTGGTTGTCGTCAGCTCGTCGGCAATGTGGAGATCCCGCGCCGCCACGCCGATGAAGCGCGTGCTCGATGAAGTCGAGCGCCTCGCAGATGAGCAACTAGCGCAATTCGTGCCTTCGAAGGAGCTGAAGCGGAGCCTAGTCCATGCGTGAACGATTCAACACCGTTGCCGTAGCCATTCCGGCGCAGCTCTTCAACGTGCGCTGCCACGTGTCGATCGACCGCCAAGTGCCTGTCATGACGGACTTCGCAGTGCGCTTGCTCCATCTGAGCGGGCCATTGGACGTCAGCGTCCTGCGGGAGTACTTCGGGCTGTCGGCCAGTGAGGCTCGCGATCTGCTGGAGTTGCTTAGGGAGGAAGGCTTAATCGCCGAGGCCAACGGTCGCATCTCGCTCACGTCCTACGCAGAATCCCGGTTCGCGGCGTCGTCTGACGGCCTGCCACGCTTCACGAAGATCGCGGAGCGTCAGAGCCGCCCCGTCTTTGAGCTGCTGACGTACACCCCGCTGCCGAAGACACTGACGGGCAACTACTGGGACAACAGCCTCGAGCTGAAGTGGAATGCCGATGACCCAGAGGCGGGGAAAACGCGCGATCGGGCCGAGGCGGCGTTTCACAAGCATTTCCTCGAGATCGAGCGCTTCGAACTCGAAGACGTGAATCGCCGAGCCTACGCTTGCTACAAGGTCGACGAGATTCGAGCCGGCCGGCCGTACAGCGTTCCGCTGCCCGTGCACTTCGAGGTAGATGCGGAGGGCAACGTCGAGTTTGAGGTCGACGCGCAGCTCGAGCTTCTGCCCGAGTCGTTGCGATCGAAATTGCGGGAGCTGACGGCTGACCGCATCGCCGCGCTCGCCACCCGACCTGATCACCTTCGTGCCTTCATCGAGCGCTTCGATGACGAACTGCTTGCCCGGTACCTGCTCTCTGCGTCGAGCGGAGGTGAACGCGCCACCCTGGTGAAGCCGGACGGGCGCATTGGTCTGCGCAAGGACCCGACGATCGACTTTGGACGATACGTCCACGACGTTCATGCACAGAACAACGGCGAGATCTATGACGGTGGCCGGAGCCAAGCGACCCTCGGCGCCTTGTACATGCCCAAGACGCAGACTCGCCTGCTGGAAGGACTGCGCAAGGCGCTTGCCGCGCTGAAGCGCACGCCCGACGTCGAGCTGCCGCCCGCCGTCTTTTGGGTCATCCCCGATTCCGATCTGTGGGGCCGCACGAGCCTGGTTCGCGACCTCATCACGGCGTTTCGCACCGAACTCTCGAAGGCGTTGGGATCGTCGCCCGAGATCGTTGCTGTCGCACCCTGTCGGCAGGACGAGCACAAGGATCATTCCGTGAAACGGGCTCGGCTCCTGCTTGATGCTGGCTTCAACCGCGTCTTCTTAAGCCCCTACCAACCCAAGCAAGAATGCTTCGAAACGCTGCTGGTCCCTGGCATCTTTGGCGCCGCAAGTTATCAATGGGCCTTGCCCAGCGCCCATCGATACAACGTGCCGCTTGGGTTCCTGACCCAGATGCCCAAGAAGTTGCAGAAGATGGCCGCGTTCACACAGTCCGTACTGACTTCATCGATCTACGCGTCAAGCCGCGGCAATGGCACGACGGCCGACGAGCGCAGATTTAGGTTCGAAGATGCTGCGGTAGGCGAGTTCGCTTGGCTCGATCGCTTCGCCGCGGCGGCTGCCGCGGGCTGACGCCTCAAGGTGGGAGCAGGCCGGCCACAGAAGTTGTCGGCGGATCGCTTCAGAGCGAAGCCTCAGCCCCGTAGCGCAGCAACGCTCCTCCAAGCCCCGAAATTGAAGGGATGAAGCCGGTTGGGGCGGTCGATGCAGACCTGATCGACTTGGGCGCCGACGCTGCCTTGCACGCGGCCGGTTGCGAAGCTCCAAACTCGACGCAAAGCCGATGCGTGACCGTGAAGTCGTTGCCGCCAAAGTCATAGTTGCCCAAAGCCGCTTGTTTCCCAGGCCACCTCGCGGAACTTGAGGTGGGGGCGAGTTCAGACTTGAGCGCAAAGAGTTCAGAACTCAGCGCAAACCGACACCCATCCCCCCAAATCTGCAGTCTGTCGCTCCCCGCTAGGTCCTCTCCCGCCCCGGGAGATATGGTGTGCTACATCAGCAACACACCCCGGAGCGCCCATGACTCCCACCTGGACTGACCAGGCGCCGATCTACCAGCAGCTGGCCGACCGACTGGCCGTGCAGCTGCTCGACGGCAGCCCCCCGGAAGGCGAGGCCTTGCCCTCGGTGCGCTCGCTTGCGAGCCAGTACGTCATCAACCCGTTGACCGTCACGCGCGCCCTGCAGGCGCTCAGCGATCATGGGCTGATCGAGTCGCGCCGCGGCCTGGGCATGTATGTGACAGTGGGCGCCCGCGAGCGGCTGCTGCGCCAGGAGCGCGAGCAGTTCCTGCAGAAGGACTGGCCGGCGCTGCGGGCCAAGCTCAAGCGGCTGGGGCTGAGCGCGAAGGATCTGAACTGGGAGGCCACATGAACCTGATCGAAGTCAAGAAGGCGACGCTGCGCTACGGCAAGAAGACGGCGCTCAATGAGGTGTCCATCACCGTGCCCCAGGGCCGCGTGGTGGGGCTGCTGGGCCACAACGGCGCGGGCAAGACCTCGCTGATGAAGGCGCTGGTGGGCCTGCTGCCGGTGCAGGGCGAGATGACGGTGCTGGGCCTGAACCCCGCGGGTGACCGACAGAAGCTGCTGGAGCAGCTGAGCTACATCCCCGACGTAGCAGTGCTGCCGCGCTGGGCGCGGGTGAGCGAGCTGATCACGCTGATGAGCCGGCTGCAGCCCAAGTTCTCGGCCGAGCGGGCGCGGACACTGCTCAAGCGCACCAGCGTGAGCGAGAGCGACAAGATCAAGAGCCTGTCCAAGGGCATGGTGGCGCAGACCCACCTGGCGCTCATCGCCGCCATCGACGCCAGGCTGATGATCCTGGACGAGCCCACGCTGGGTCTGGATGTGGTGTCGCGCAAGAGCTTCTACGAGATGCTGATCGACGAATGGTGCGATGGCGAGCGCAGCGTGCTGATCTCCACCCACCAGGTCGAGGAAGTGGAGGCGCTGCTGTCCGACGTGATCATGCTGGACGAGGGCCGCGTGGCCCTGGCCATCAGCCTGGAAGACATCGACCGTCGCTTCGTGGCCTTGAACCACGACCCCGCCGCGGCGGACGCCATGGCCGCTGCCCACCCGCTGCTGCGCTACCGCGAGCAGGGCCGCACGACCTCGCTGTTTGATGGCGCGCCGCCGGAGCATGTGGCCAGCCTCGGCCAGCGCGTGCGCCCGAGCCTCGTCGACCTCTTCATGGCGCTGACCCGCAACCCGGCGCTCAACAGCAAGCAAGCCTGAAGGACCTGCCATGCAAACCCATCTCCCCACTCTGCTGCTGCGCGAATGGATGCAACACAAGCGCGGCTGGCTGATCGCCGCGCTCGCGCCGCCGCTACTCTTCCTGGCCATGCTGCCGATCGGCAGCGTGCAGGGCCTGCCGGACAAGCACCGCGAGCTGGTCGCGCTGATCATCGTGATGATCTCGACGGTGGCCATCTACGGCATCTGCCTGCTGGTGGCGTTGTTCCAGCTGCCGGGGCTGGCGCGGCGTGACACGCAAGATCGCTCCATCGAGTTCTGGCTGTCACTGCCCGGGCGACCGAGCGAGAGCGTGGCGGCCACGGTGCTGGCCCATGCCTGGCTGGTGCCGCTGGGCGGCGCGGTGATCGGCATGTTGTTCGGGGTGCCGATCGCGATGTCGGTGGTCGCCAAGCAGGATGGGTTCGGCGCCGTCACGGCGGTGGACTGGTCGGAGGTGATGTCGGCCGCGGCGCCGCTCCTGGTGCGCGCCTTCGCGGGCACGGTGCCGATGCTGCTGTGGCTGTCGCCGCTGATCTTCGTGCTGATGGCAGCCTCCGCCTGGCTCAAGCGCCTGGGCGTGCCGGTGGTGCTGGTGGGCTCGCTGATCGCGGTGCTGGTGCTGGACAAGATCTACGGCATCAGCTGGCCGGTCGATGCGCTGCAGGCCTGGAACCTGCAAGTCAACACGGCCATGGTGCACAACCCGCCCGGGCTGCAGGAGGCGCTTATGTCCGACGTGAACCTCTGGGCCTGGGTGGCCAAGGACTTCGGGGAGGCGCTGCTGGAACTGGCGTCGCTGCAGTTCCTGGGCTGGGCCGCCCTCGCTGCCGCCGGCTTTGCGCTGGTGGTGATGAAGCGGGCCCGGGGCGGCTGAAGACGGCTGCACGCCCGCCAAGACAAAGAGGCCCCGCGGGGCCTCTTTTGCATTGCCGGTGCCGCGTGGACTCAGGCCGGTGCCAGGCCGCTGCCGGCCGGCGGCGTGAGGCGCGCGGCCATTTCCTTGCGGAAGCGGTTGAGCTCCTGCACGGTGGCGAAGCTGCGGTCCATCAGCAGGCTCATGTTGTGCAGGATGCGCTCGACGACCTTGTTCTCCCACACCGAGTCGAACTGGATCTGGGTGTCGAGCCAGCGCTCCAGCCACTCGGGGTCGGGCAGGCGGCTCTGGATGGTGTCACGCGGGAAGAGCTTGGCGTTGACGTGCAGGTTGGTGGGGTGCAGGGCCTGGGCGGTGCGGCGGGCCGAGGCCATCAGCACACCGACCTTGGCGAAGGCGGCGCGGGCCTCGTCGCCGAACTTGGCCATGGCGCGCTTCATGTAGCGCAGGTAGGCGCCGCCGTGGCGGGCTTCGTCGCGCGACAGGGTTTCGTAGATGGCCTTGATGACCGGCTCCGTGTGCCACTCGGCGGCGCGGCGGTACCAGTGGTTCAGGCGGATCTCGCCGCAGAAGTGCAGCATCAGCGTCTCAAGCGCCGGGGCGGGGTCGAAGTCGAAGCGCACTTCGTGCAGCTCTTCTTCTGTCGGCACGAGGTCGGGGCGGAAGCGCTTGAGGTATTCCATCAGCACGAGGCTGTGCTTCTGCTCCTCGAAGAACCACACGCTCATGAACGCGGAGAAGTCGCTGTCCTCGCGGTTGTCGCGCAGGAACATCTCGGTCGCCGGCAGCGCCGACCACTCGGTGATGGCGTTCATCTTGATGGTCTGCGCCTGTTCGTCAGACAGCAGACTGGCGTCGAACTTGTCCCAGGGAATGTCGCTGTCCATGTTCCAGCGCACGGCTTCGAGTTGCTTGAACAGTTCGGGGTAAAGCATGGCGGGTCCTCGTTTAGAGGCCGGATTCTAAAAGTTCACGGAGCCGCGTGACTTCGGCGGTGATGTCGCCCAACCCATTCAGGCAACGAACCCCCTCGATCGCGGAGGTCTGGCGCAGCGCACGGCTGGCACCGCCCGCCCAGATCTCGACGGTGGGCGGCAACATGGCGCGCAGGTCTGCCAGCCCGTCTTGGACGGCGCGATTGGCCAGCTGGATGCTGAAGCTCAGCGCCACCACGTGCGACCGGTGCACCTCCGCCGCCGCCACCAGCTGCCCCAGCGGCGTCTGCGCGCCCAGGGACAG
>JBHIWE010000105.1:0-14231 GCA_041987645.1 Acidovorax sp.
CAGGTGCTGGTGCCGGTGGATGCCGACTACGGCATTCCGCTGCGGCGCGCGCCCGACCTGCGCGCGGCGCTGATCGAGGCCTGGGGCCCGCCCTCCGGCGAGCCCGCCGTGGTGTCGCTGCGCGAAGTGCTGGGCCTGGTCGGCGCGCACGAGTGGCGCAAGAAGGGCGTGCCCATCGCCGCCCTGGGCGAGGACTCGCGCATCCATCCGCACTACGGCGTGTATTCGCCCGTGCGTGGCGAATACATCGATCTGGTGGCCGCCGCGCCGCTGCCGGCCGGCGCCCAGGCGCTGGCGTTCGACATCGGCACCGGCACCGGCGTGCTGGCGGCGGTGCTGGCCCGGCGCGGCGTGGCCCGCGTGGTGGCGACCGACCAGGACCCGCGCGCACTGGCCTGTGCGGCCGACAACCTGCAGCGCCTGGGGCTGCATCGCAAGGTGGAACTGCAGACGGCGGACCTCTTTCCCGCAGGCCGCGCGCCGCTGGTGGTGTGCAATCCGCCCTGGGTGCCGGCGCGCGCCAATGCGCCCATCGAGCGTGCCGTGTACGACGAAGACAGCCGCATGCTGCGCGGCTTTCTCGCGGGCCTGGCGGAGCATCTGGCGCCGGGCGGGGAGGGCTGGCTGATCCTGTCGGATCTGGCCGAGCATCTGGGCCTGCGCCCGCGTGCGCAGCTGCTGGAGTGGATCGCCGCCGGCGGCCTGCGCGTGCTGCAGCGGCACGACGTGCGCCCGCGCCACGGCAAGGCGGCGGACCCGTCCGACCCGCTGCACGCGGCGCGTTCGGCCGAAGTGACTTCGCTCTGGCGGCTGGCCGCTGCGGCCTGAGGTGATGCGAGGCCGGTGCCGATGCCCGTGCCTTCGTGGCGCGGCCTCTTCAGGCCGGCAGCAGTTGCTGCATGCGTTCCCGCACCGAGGCCGCCCGCTCTGCACCGGCCTGCACGGTGATCTCGGCCAGCAGGCCTTCGCCCACTTCCAGCATGCTGTCGCGGTCGCGCGCGGCGCGCAGGGCTTCGCGGAACTGCTCGGCCAGCTCTGGGTCGCGCCGTGCGAACATGCGCTCGCACATGTCGAAGAGGTACATGCGGGCACCGGCCAGCGACCGCAGCGCGTTCGACGGGGCCGGCGCTTCACCTGCGCCGGCATCTGCATCCGCTGGCGTGCCGGGCAGCGAGAGTTCGGTCAGATAGCCCTGGCGCAGGAGTTCGCGAACCATCTCGGCGCCCAAGCCGTTGTACATCGCGTCCAGCTCCACTTTGGGCCGGCCGTCGGCCAGCAACAGGAGCGAACGCTCGCGCAGGCTGAGCGTGCGAACGCCGGGGGAGAGTTCGAGTCGGGCTTTGTCGGTTTTCTGCAGCAGCATGGAGCGGTAGCCTGCAACGAGGCTTGTGGCCTATTGGACACGGCAGCCGTGACGCGGGCATGACGTCGGATCTCGCTGGGTATGGATTTGCTACATATTTAATAGCGGGATGCGAAGGATAATCAAGCGCGCAAGGCAAATTTCATCCATGTTTTCTTTTGATGGCCGGTTTCCGGCGCGAACGCTGAGGGCCGAGCGGGCCCGGTGCCGCAGAGGCAGCCCATGACGTTGCTGCTGGCACCCATGGAGGGCCTGCTCGACTTCGTTCTGCGCGACGTGCTCACCCGTGTGGGGGGCGTGGATCGCTGCGTGTCGGAATTCATCCGCATCACCGACTCGCTGCTGCCGGACAAGGTCTTCCTGCGTTACATCCCCGAGCTGAACCACGGCGGGCGCACCCTGGCCGGTGTGCCGGTGCGCGCCCAGCTGCTGGGCTCCGACCCGGTGAGCATGGCCGAGAACGCGGCCCGGCTGGCCGAGTTGGGCCCCGAAGGCATCGACCTGAACTTCGGCTGCCCCGCCAAGGTGGTGAACCGCCATGGGGGCGGCGCGGCCCTGCTGCGCGAGCCCGAGCGCATCGCAGCCTTGGTGTCGGCCGTGCGGCGCGCGGTCCCGGCGCACCTGCCGGTGTCGGCCAAGATGCGTCTGGGCTATGACGACACGAGCCTGACGCTGGAATGTGCCCAGGCCATGGCCGACGGCGGTGCCTGCGAGCTGGTCGTGCATGCGCGGACCAAGATGGACGGCTACCGCCCGCCCGCTTACTGGGAGCGCATTCCGGCCATCCGGGCCGCCGTCGCTATTCCGGTGGTGGCCAATGGCGAGATCTGGACGGTGGCCGACGCGCAGCGCTGCCGCGAGGTCTCGGGCGGACAGGCGCTGATGCTGGGGCGCGGCATCGTCGCTGACCCCGGACTGGCCCTGGCCATCCGCGCAGCCGACGCGGGAGGCCCGCCGCATGGCGAAGCGCTGCCCTGGGCCGCGCTGCTGCCGCACATCGCCGATTTCTGGCAGCTGGTGTGCGAGGACCTGGAGCCGCGCCAGCGCGCCGGCCGCCTCAAGCAGTGGCTCAACCTGCTGCGCCGCCGCTATCCCGAGGCAGAAGCCGCCTACCAGCACGTGCGCACGATGACCGATCAGCAGGCGATCACGCAGTGGGTGGCGCAGCAGCTCACAGCAGCTGGTCAGGCGCCAGCGGGCCCAGCAGCTTGAGGATCAGCCGCAGGCCCAGGCTGGTATTCGGGTCGGTCGTGGCATCGGGCAGGCCGCTGCCTTCGGGCGCGATCCAGCGCAGGCCGCCCTGCGCGTCGCGCTCCAGCCGCCAGGCGTTGTGAAGCATCGCCGATTCGATCTGCGCGCTGGCCTGGCCCGAGAGTTGGGCGCTGCGGATCAGCAGCGCGATCTCGGTGTTCTGCAGCTGCGAGCGCAGGTCCAGGTTCATCGAGCCGATCACCAGCAGCCGGCGGTCGATGACCATGACCTTGGAGTGCAGCATGGCGCGCGAATCCTGCGCGGGCTCGCTGCTCGCTGCGCCCGCGCTGCTGCCGAAGGCCGAGCGCAGGCCCGCCGCGTCGCTGCGCATCTCATACAGCTCGATGCCCATGTCGAGCAGCGCCTCGCGGTGCCGCGCATAGCCCACGTGGGCGATGGGCGCATCGTTGGACGCCAGCGAGTTCGTCAGGATGCGTACCCGCACGCCCCGGGCCCGCGCCTTCGCGAAGGCGGCCTTCATGTCGTCGCCGGGAACGAAGTACGGGGAGATGATGAGCAACTCGCTGCGTGTGAGGCCAATCAGCTTGAGCAGGCCATCCACCACCGTGTCGCCATCCGATGCGCTGGGAATAGCCGACGCCTTCTGCATGGAGGGCGCAGTGGCCGAGTCGGGCGTCGCAGGGGATTGCGCTGGCACCTCGCCGCTTGAGGGGGGCGCAGGCTCGTCCAGCGGAATCTTCGTCGGCTTGTCCGCCATCAGCACGGCTGGCGCCCACACAAAAGCGGCCTGCGCCAGATCCATCGGCTGGGCGCGCCACACGCGCTCGCGCTGCTCCTGCGTGGGCCCGCCTGCGGCGGGGCGGGGTTCTCCGTCGGGCGGCATCGGGCGGCTGCCTGCGCCGTCATTCCTGTCATCGGCGGTGCCGCGGGCAGTGCTGGCACTCCACACATCCCGGCTTTCGCTGCTGCGGGCCGGCGTGGTGGAGTCGGTTTGAACGTCCTCTGCGCCGGAATCGTCACGACTTCCGTCGTCCTGCAGCACCTGTGCGCGAAGGCGGTTCAATTCCTCTCGGGTGATCAGCGATTGCACCGGATAGGCCCGCTCGTTATTCCAGTAGCTGTCGAAGCTGCGCGACATGTCCTGCACGATGGGGCCGGCGACCAGCACGTCGGTGTCCACGAAATTGGCGGCATCGGAGAAGCCGAAATAGGCATCACCCAGATTGCGTCCGCCCGTCACACCCATCACGTTGTCCGCCAGAAAGAGCTTGTTGTGCATGCGTTGCTGCACCCGGGCGAAGTCGGTGAGCGAGCTCCAGAGCCGTCCTATGGGCGAGGCCCGCGAGCCCGCCACAGGGTTGAACATGCGCATCTCGATGCGGGGCTCGAACGCCATGCGCATCACCAGCGCATTGCGCCCCGTGCTGTGGAAGTCGTCCAGCAGGATGCGCACCCGTACGCCTCGCCGCGCGGCTGCCACGATCCCGCGCAGCAGCCGCTCGCTGCTCGCGTCGGCGTGGATGGCGTAGTACTGCAGGTCGAGGGTCTTCTGGGCTTGCTGGACGAGCGCGAGGCGGCTGGTGAAGGCGTCCTGAGGGCTGCTCAGCAGCATAAAGCTGGATGCGCCTGGCGGCCGCGAGTGGCTGTTGGTATGGTCCAGCGTGATTTGGCGCAGCGTGGTGGGCACGCCCGCCGGCAGGGCGAAAGACGTGGGGCGCTCCACGTGCTGCGGCAGGCCGCCGCAGGCTGTCAGTCCCCAGGACAGGGCGATGAGCAGCAGCCAACGGTAGGCAGCGTTTCCGGTCTGCTGGAGATGCCGCAGCGGCTTGTGGGCGGATGCGGCAATCATGGAGGCGGGGTGCGGGGGTGGTCGGAATGGTGGGCGGTGTGCATGGCGATATGGGTATATCCGACCATGCACGCTTCTCACGTCGGACAAAGGTGCGAGATTAATGGACGCCGAGGCCGACTCGCTTCGCTACCGGGTCACCATTCAAAACCTTAGAAGGCTCTCAAAAAACGTCTCGCCCGACGCCTCGCGCGACGATGCGAAGATCAACGCCGACCTGGTCTACGGCGTGCCATGCCATCGTATGGGCGCCGTCCAGCGTGCTTAGCGGGCCCCACTGCGCCATGCCAAGGCCAGCTCCGAGCAGCGTGGGAGCCATGTATAGAAGAACCTCGTCCACCAGTTGGTCGCGCACGAGGGCACCGTTGAGTCGGGCGCCTGCTTCCACATGCACTTCGTTCACGCTGCGCTGGCAAGCCAGATCCTGTAGCACCCAGCGCAGGTTGACGTGCCCGTTGTCGGCGGTCGGCGTGGCGATGACCTGAGCGCCTCGGTCCCGTAGCGCAGCAGCCTTCGTTGCGTCGCCGCTGGCCGTGTAGATCAGCACCTGGCGCTGGCGCACTTCGAAGAGGCGGGCGCTTGGTGGTGTCTGCAACTGACTGTCGACGATGGCCAGATGGGGCTGGCGCCGTGTTGCGATGTGCCGCACGTTCAGATGCGGATCGTCCGCGAGTATGGTGCCGATGCCGGTGAGCACGGCACAGGCGCGGGCGCGCCAGGCGTGTCCGTCGGCACGCGCTTCGGGCGAGGTAATCCACTGGCTGGCACCGTTGGGCAGTGCAGTGAACCCGTCCAGCGACGTGGCCGCTTTCATGCGCACCCAGGGGCGGCCGCGCTGCATGCGGCTGAAGAAACCGATGTTGAGCTCCCGCGACGCCTCGGCGCCCGGGCCTACCTCGACTTGCATGCCTGCCGCCTGCAGCCGCGCGAAGCCCTGGCCTGCTACCAGTGGATTAGGATCGGCGAGCGAGGCCACAACCCGCCGGATGCCCGCCTGGATCAGCGCATCGCAGCACGGTCCCGTGCGTCCGTGGTGCGAGCAGGGCTCGAGGGTAACGTAGGCTGTTGCGCCGCTGACGTCGATGCCCCTTTCCGCTGCCTGGCGCAGTGCCATGACCTCGGCATGCGGTCCACCAGCCTGCTGGGTGAATCCCTCCCCCAGCACCTCGTCTGCCGCTGACGTGATCACGCAGCCGACGCGGGGGTTGGGATTGGACAGGCGCAGCGCCTGTGCTGCAAGCGCGAGTGCGCGCTGCATCTGCTTAGCGGTCATTTCAAGTCAGCCGGAGGCGGGGCAGTTGGTATCGGAGCTGGATTGTGGGGTGCAGATCCGAGCGCGTCCCGTAATGCTGATCTTGATGCGGCGGATCTGCCGCGGATCGGAGCCAGCGTCGCTGCGTGCGATGCTCAACGTGGTGTTGGCCAAGTCGCTGTTCAGAGGGCGGGAGAAGCCAGAGCCGTCGTACCGTACGTAGCTGGGGTTGGCGGCCGTGCTGTTGTTGCCCGTCAGCGTGATGTAGGACGGGGGGGCTTCTTGCTGCATGACCAAGATATCGGTGCTGTCGAATCGTCCGTTGTCGTTCGCGTCGACGAATACGGTCCACCCCTTGGACCAGTCGCTGTCGTTGTTGGCTGGCATCACCATGGCAAACATGTTCCGCTTCATGGCTTCGGTGCGCGCGGTGTTCAACGCAGCCAGGAAATTGTTGGAGATGCTCGTCAGTTCGGAATTGCGCTTGAAGCTCACGAAGTTGGGAGCGGCCATACCCAGCATGATGGCCATCAGTGCGATGGTCACCATGAGCTCGATGAGGGTGAACCCCTTTGCGGCGTTCAATCTGCCTTCGTGAGGGCGGGAGCGCAGCTTCATTTCCAGCAGACCGAGGTATTGCTGCCCGTGCAACTCTTCACGCCCGTGCTGGTGATGTTCAGCTCGGTGATGGCAGGATCGGTGTACTTTGGGACTCCGAAGACTTGGACACAGTTGTCGATGGTCTGCCCTGTGCAAGCCCGTGCGCCCAGCCAATAGGCGGCGACGTCGCGTCTGTCGCCTGAAAAGGTCTTGAACGGCGTAGAGGTAGCTCCCGCAGTCGCGACCGCCAGATACGTGTTGTTTTGCGTCATGTAGCGCTCCTGCTGCTGCAGTAGCTCCATCAGCGCGGTGCGCCCTTCGGCCCGCTTGGCCTTGCGCATGTACTCCTGGTATGAGGGGTACGCGATGGTGGCGAGAATCCCGACCACTGCGACCACGATCATGAGTTCGATGAGGGTGAAACCCCTCGATTGCTTTCCTGCTGTCATGCTCAGTCCCATGTCTTGTTTCGGAGTTCGCGGTAATTGTTAAGCTGTCGCCAGCTCAGCCGTCCAACATCCGTCGGGGGCGTTGTTATCGTGTCCGAGATGGTCACCCCCTCGTTGGCGGTCGCCCCTGGGCGCACGATCACGGCCCTGTCCGTTCTGGTGCGAGAGCCTACGGAGTCACTACCAGAGAGCGTTGATCCTGTGTTGAACACCATGGGAGCACCCTGGGCCCCGCTGGATAAGGCCACGACTGTGCCCTGACCTGAGGCCAGATTGGCCTGGTAGGCGTAGCTGGAACCGCCGCCGCAGGCGTCAGTCGACGCACTGGGAGGCAACAGGCTGGTGAACAGGATGTCCTGCCCGAACAGGGTCGCGGAGGTGATCTGGCGCTCGCCACCCGAGCTTCCGCCCAGGGGGAAATCGATGAACCAACCCGCTTTCTTGTCGGTGTCATTGGTGTTGCGCGGCACGTTCCAGTAGAAGCTGGGGACGGAGATCACACCGGAAGTGATACTGCCCTGCTGAAGTCGCGCTCTGCCGTTGAAGCGGGCCAGGCTGCCGGTGTCTGGCTGCACATCCACGGTGTACGAGCTTCCGCTGTCGTAGAGGACGTAGAACGACTGCGTCTGCGTGCTGCTGTCTATGTTGTTGTCGCGTGCCTCCAGATACTTGCCCGTGCCGAAAGCCACGATGTAGCTGCCCGAGGAGGGACCGAAGGCTATGGTCGGCACCATCGTGATGGGCTGGACCTTGCCCGCGCTGTCTTTCGCGATGTACATGGGGATGGGTGCACTGCTGCTGTTGACGTACCCCGAGACCTTGGCCAGGTTCCAGGAGGTATTCGTCGAACTGGAGAAGTTCGCCTTGCTCATGTCGAGCTTCCAGAACTGTCCGTGAAGATCGCCGAGATAGAAGAATTCCACGGCATCAACCGAATTTGCAGTGAAGTTGACGTTCAGCAAGCCGGTGGCCTTGCCCACTCCGGTGCCCTGGCCCGACGCGTTGACCTCCTGCGTTCCCGTCGTCAAATCATTGCTGATGGGGAGGCTGATCTTGAAATAGTTGGTGCCCAGCGACCAGGCATCGCGCGAGGGCTTTGACAGATCCAGCAGGAACAATGCGGGGCTGCCTGTGGTGCTGAACCGGTCACTTCCGTCGTTCACGTAGTTGTTGACGCCACTGGCCACGGCCGCGAACCATTTATAGGTCGGCGTGGTCGCGGTAGGAGCGCTGGTCCGCAGCTTCACGATGCGGGGCTGTCCTATGACATTGCCCAGGTCTGGGTCGTTCTGGTCCGTGAACTCCCACAGTACCTTGTTGGCAGCGAAGCTGCCGGGATTGGACACGTCCAGGGCGAACACGCCCTGTCCACCGCCCCCCGTGCCGGAGACCAGCACTGTCTTCCAGTCTGAACCTACCTGGGCCTCCGCCACCACGGGCTGGGCGTCCACGTAGCTGGTGTGGCCCGACGAGTTGTAGTTGCTATTGGACAGCTGGGACAGCTTGGTGCCCAGCCAACTGGGGATATAGGCAAACAGCTCCTCCATCGTGTCCGCATTGAAGGCGTGGAGCATGCCGTCGTTGGCGCCGATGAAAACCGCCTTGGTCCGGTTCACATTGGCGTTGTAGAAGGTCTTGTAAGCGCTGATGCCGTTGTAGCGGGTGGTGGGTGCGCCGGAATAGGCGGCGCCGGAATTCACAATGTCTCCCAGTCGTGAAGCCCGCTGGCGATAGGAAACCCCCTCCCGGGCGCGGTATCCGCGAATGAAATTCAGGCGGTTCGTGCCGTCGTTGTCCGCTGTTGCCGTGGGATTCGCTTTATTGAGGTTGCTGCGAAGCGTATCGTTGATGGCAGCCCAGGTGAAGGACGCGGCTGTGCCGCCCGTGCTGCTGGAGCCCTCCAGCCCCACGATGATGTTGCGGTTGTCGGTTTGCGCGTCCGTCAGCTGATCGAGTCGCGCCGCGGCAGAAACAGCGTTCTGGATATTTCCCAGCTGGACGGCGCCACTGGCGCTGATCCGTATGGTGTTGCGCTTCAGATCGCCCGACCAGTATTCCGGATTGAAACTGGCGGTGTAGTAGAACCCATCGCTGGTGGACAATGTGTTGGTCGAGGCGGCCGGCGCAGAGATGGTGCTGCTGACCTTGGCTGCGGAAGCGAAGATGCCATCCAGGGCGCGCAATACCGCTGTGGCATCGCTGGCCAGGAAGTAGGTCTTGGCTTCCCCTGGTTCGGTGTCCTTTTCCCAGTAGCGGCTGTTGAACGCACCTTGCTCATTCGCAGGCGTGAAGGGGTTGCCGTCGTTGTCAGGATCGCTGAATCCGCCATACTTGGCTGTCAGAAACAACTGCGTGCGGCGGCGGGTATTGGCGTCGCTGCTGGCTCCACCTTCGTTGACATCCAGCACATAGGTGGTGACGCGCATACCGGGGCGCCGCCGGTCCTCTGCGGTGCGGATGTCATGGGTGTGCGCCCAGTAGGCTGCGCCCGCCATGTAGTAGGCGGAGGTGCCGCCCGCGCCCGTGTCCTGGTTTTCCATGCCCCAAAGGGCCGTATTCGTCGTGCTGGTCGGATTGCTGGTGGTCCGAGAGGCGCCGCGACCATCCGTATAGGTGACGCTATTGTTGGACTCAAATCCACCCACGACACGTGTCCAATCCACGAAGTTCGGAACATCGGCAGCCACGTTCACGTCGCTGCTGCGGTCGTAGTCTTCATTGGCTGTGCGCGTATTGCCCGGAAGCGACTTGTCCGAGTGGGTGTTCTTGTCGCCGATGGTCAGAATGCTGTTGCGCAGGCAGGCGTAGCTCTTCGTGCTGGAGCTACCTGCAAACGGGTCCGTCCAGCTGCTGTACACCGGATAGCCATCCTTGTTGGCGGTTGTCAGGTTGCTCACGGCTCCTGCCGTCGGTTGCAGCCCCTGCAGGTAGCGCAGGCTCTCGTAATAGAGCTCACTGATCGGATCCAGACCCTTGTAAGTGCCTGGGGTTCCCGTGCGACCAAACCGGTTGAGGTAATTGATCACCCCGCTGATTCCCTCGCTAGCATTGCGTGGGTTCTGGTTGAAAACCCCTGTATTCGCATCCCATTCTGCATAGGGGTTCGTTCCGCTCACCAGGTTGCCGTTGGCGTCATATGACGTGGTGCCCACGTATGTCATAGGCGCACGCAGCACGCCACCGTACCTCGATCGGCTGTTGTCCATCAGGTAGCCGAAGGCGGCCAGGCGCAGCCGGTCGCTGTAGCGCTGCATGTTGCCCACGGGCTTGAAATTGCCGTTCGGGTATCGTTGGCACATATCCCGTGTGTCCTGCAGGTTCCCCCCGCTGGAGTTGCAAACTTTGGCACGGGCATAGAAGAACGAATCACCCGCCAACGCATTCTGATCTGCAGGAAAAGTCAGTGTGGTCGTTTTGATGTAGCACCTCTTCCCCTCGTTGGGGGCAGGATCACCCAGCACGCGGTAATCGCAATTGACGCCGCTCTTGACCAGACGTCGCTGCCACTTGGTGGTCGTTCCGAACACCATTTCGCGGTAGCCGGTGAAGCTGCAAGTGCCGTTCTCGCCTGCGCAGTCGCTGTAGCCGCTCGGGCGGTTCGTGCCATTGCGTTGTTCGAGAATCGGGCCCATCAGAATGTCAGGGTTGTCGCATGCATCGCTTCCGCTGTATTGGGGCACGATGCCGTTGGTAAAGATGTGGACCTTGTTCAGGCAATTGCTGATCCGAACGCCCGTGGTGTCGTTCGCAGCGAAAAGGCTGCTCGGCAAGGACTGCTTCGCGATATCGTTCGCTACATTTTTCTGCGGGAAATAGGAGCCGTTGTCGTAGAAGTTGCTGGGAATCACTGCGCGTTGCAGGATGCTGCTGGTGGCCGTGTCTTCAATGCGGTCTCCGCCCGTCAGCCCCAAGCGCAAGATGTCGATGGCGGAGCCGGTGGCCCAATTCATGAAATTGCCGCTGAAACCTGCTCCGTTGCAGCTATTGCCAGTGGCGGCGCCCGATATGGCGAAGTGCTTGGTGGTGACGTTATTCACGTACTGATAGCACATGGCCGGGTTGAAATAGCCCGGGTAGGTGGTGGAAATATCGTAGTTCTGGCGATATTGCGCACCTACGGTCGGAAACTCCACCGACAAAGCCAGGGTAAGGGTCGGCTTTTGGCCGGAGCCCTGGGCGTAGAGTGGGTCTGCGCTGAGTTGTACGGGTGTGATATTGGGCGGTGTGGCCGGGGCACTTTGGCTCAGCGAGTACAGCCCGTAGGTGAGAACGGAAGGTGCAAGGATGGCGATGAGCCAGCGGGCGGCCCGGGAGTGCGGCAGGAACTTCATGGTCGGTCCGGGTTCGGTCATTCTTTGCGAAAGAGCATTTGCGTGACGGCCTGGATGTCGGCGCGCGGACCAAAGCCCATGGCCGTGACGCGATAGACGAATTTTTTTTCTGCCTGTCCACTGGCGTCTCCAAACGCATTTTTGTCAGGCAGAACCTCGATGATGTAACGGGGCTGCTTAGCCGGCTGCAGTCCGGAAGCTCCTGCGGTGAAGGCGCGGTTCGTGAACGTTCCGTAGAGTGTGGCTGCAGGGGTGTCGGCGGCCAGGTCCGTGCTCAGCCACAGAGGTTTGCCGGTCACGGTGGATGGATCGCACAGTCCAACGCTGTTGCCGCTCTCGCTGGCGCCGCAGCTGCCCGTGACGAAGGCCGAGGAGTCGTTCTTCGTGAAGACGCCCATGCGGCTCGACGTTCCGGGACCGCGTATGTCGAACTCTGCATCCATCAGTCCTGCCTCAGCCCCTTGCCATGCAATTTGCAGATCACGTTCATTGCGTGAGCCCCGTTCGCTCATCATCGAGAGCTGAGCGGCGCTGATGCCCAGGAGCGAAATGATGACCAGCAAGATCAGCACCACGATAAGGGATACCCCGCGCTGTTGCCGGGCATGCCCGAAGCAGGGCGAGCGCAGGCGATCAGCGGGACGCGGGAAACGGGGGGGGCGGTGACGCATCACAGGAGCTTCTGCCGGTTGCGAAGGTGGATGGTGAATGTGACCGCATGGCGAAGCCTGCCATCGGACCGCTCTGCGAAAGTACTGCCGGCGTCTGCGGTCAAGTTCATTAGGTCCTTGGCGCCTAAGGGGTACTGCGCGGGGACGTTTCTTTCGGGTGCCGATCCCGGCGGGCCCCTGAGCACCATGCCGATGCGGATGGACCGTACATTTTCCCAGTTGGCGTTGGTCGCTGCTTCGGTGCTCGCGACCAGCTGATCGGCCCGCATGTAGCGCTCCGGGACTCCTTCCTTCGATGTCGTGGGAATAGCGCCAGTGGTCACGCCGTACAGGATTTGCAGGCTCTCTACCCCCTCCACAATAGGCTGCTGGCCGACGATTCCGTCGGTTGTGCCCCAGCCGCACATCAAGGAAGGCTCCCCCATGCTGTTGTCAACATAGAAAACGCTCACGATACGGTCCGTAGGTTTGATCGGTGCATCCGAGGGCCTGTTGCCTCTGCAGTCGATCATGGATTGGTCGCTCATTTGCGAGCCATCAGCTTTCGTGATGGTGCCTACCTGATAGCGGATCACCAGCAGATCGCTGTTGTTCAAGCCTTGCTTGCTTGAACTGACCGTGTTGGTGGTTCCCGTGACCAAGGCTGCGTCGAAGGTCGCGTTGTTGAATCCCTTGATGTTGGGTTCTGCGAGTGACGCGGATGCATCCCCCATCTTGAAGGATGGGGCTGCCGTGTTGGCTCCGTATTGGGTGTCCAGGTAGCCTGCCTGAACCACCAGCCTGCGAATCATGGTGGTGGCGAAGCGGGCGTTGTCCCGTAACTGCGCTGATGCATCCACGGTGGCAAAGCCTTGCCGCGATACTGTCAGTGCTGCTATCGCTGCCAAGGTAATCAGGAGGCCGAGCGCAAGCGCGACCATGAGTTCGACCAGCGTCAGTCCGTGCTGCCGTGAGGCTTTGGGGCAATGGAGCTGGGCCATCACGACGTGCTCCCTGGCGTGACGGTGAAGGTGACCGCAGGCCGCAACGCTTTGTCGAACGCGCCGGTGTTGGCCGACGAGGTATCGCTGGCGTCCGTGCCCGTCGCGCCGCGCAAAGTGTTGGCCCGGGTCCACCCCATCTTCAGCACCAGCGTGCCGCCGGTTCCGCTGCACGCCCATTGCGGCAGCCCGGACGCGTCGTAAGGAGTGCTGTCCTGGCAGATCACCACCCGCGCACCGGGTAGCTCCGGGCGGGTGAGCCAGGCACCAGAGGAATTCTTCGTGCCCGTGACCGTGCGGATCAGCCACTCGTAGACATCGCGCTGGCCGACCAAATCGCCGGTGGTGCAATCGGAGGAGTCCCCGGGCAGCCCGCAGGTGACCGCGGTTATTGAGGAACTGCTGTTCACGTCGAAAAGATATGGATTGTTCGTGGTTTTCAGTGCGGTGTCCTTGTTGCCGCGCATCAGCTCTGCCATTTCCTCGGCCAGCCGGACGGCTGTGGATTGGAGCCGAGCCTCTCGATTGGCCTGCAGCGAGGCGGCCTGCAGGCCGACCATACCGAGGACGCCGAAGCACAGTACGACGATTGAGATCAGTATCTCGATGAGGGAAAAGCCTCTTTGTGACTGCAGGGTAGGCATGGAGGGGTGCGGAGTTTCTGTCTTATGGTAAGTGCATCGGGCTGTAACCACACTGCCGTCCATCCTGCCTTTGGAACCACTCAGAAGCTTGTAAGCTCTCGCCATGCCGATATACCGCTCCGCGTTGCTGAGATTTACGCCCGATGGTCGCGCGCTGTACGACGAAGACGCATTACTGGCGGTTCACCAAGGCCCTCGCGGGGTGTCCTGCGTAAAGGCGGCTGGGCCCTGGCACGCGTTGGCACCTCAGTTTGGCCTCGAGGCCGAAGCTTGCACCCACTGGCCCGGCCGCATCATCGCCCCCGGTTTCATCGACATGCACATCCACTTCCCGCAGACCGACGTCATCGGATCGCCGGCGGACGGATTGCTGCCCTGGCTGGAGAACTACACCTTCCCGCACGAGTCGCGCTTCGCCGATCCGTCCTACGCGACGGAGGTGGCAGAGGTCTTCCTGCACGAGTTGCTGCGCAATGGCGTGACCACCGCGCTGACCTTCGCTACCTCGCACCCCGCCTCCGTCGATGCCCTCATGGCCGGGGCGCAGCGGCGCGGAATGCGGCTCATCGCCGGCAAGGTGTTGCAGGATCAGCATTCGCCCGACGGCGTGCGCGACGAGACGCGGCAATCACTGAGGGATACCGAGGCGCTCATCCAGCGCTGGCATGGGCAAGGCCGGCTGGGCTACGCCATCACGCCGCGTTTCGTGCCCACCTGCAGTGAGGCGCAACTGCGCGGTGCGGGGGAGCTGGCGGCGCAGTATCCCGATGTGTGGATCCAGTCGCACGTAGCCGAGAACCTGGACGAGGTGCGCTGGGTGCGCGAGCTGTTCCCGGCGGCGCGCAGCTATCTGTCGGTCTATGACGATTTTGGGCTGATG
>JBHIWE010000106.1:0-14217 GCA_041987645.1 Acidovorax sp.
GAGCGTAGCGCAGCCTGGTAGCGCATCTGCTTTGGGAGCAGAGGGTCGCGAGTTCGAATCCCGCCGCTCCGACCATTGATTCAAGGGGTTGTGCCGCAAGGTACAACCCCTTTGTCATTTCCGCCGGGCACTCTCGCGGTGCCGCTCCTATGCCGGTCGATTCCGTCGTTGGCGTAAAGCAGCACGCAAGCAGCATGTCCCACGTTCCTCCGCCGCTCCCATCCTCCTCGCCCGCCCCGGCCCGCCGCATGGACGCCGTGGATGCGCTGCGCGGTGTCGCCATGCTGTGGATGACGGTCTTTCACTTCTGCTTCGACCTGAGCCACTTCGGCTACTGGCCGCAGAACTTTCTCTCTGACCCGTTCTGGACGCTGCAGCGCGTCATGATCGTCAGCCTATTTCTGACCTGCGCCGGCCTGGGGCAGGCGCTGGCTTCCGCGCAGGGGCTGGGCTGGCAGCGCTTTCGCCGCCGCTGGATGCAGGTGGTGCTGGCGGCCCTGCTGGTCACCGGCGGGTCGATGCTGATGTTCCCGCGCAGCTTCATCTATTTCGGCGTGCTGCACGGCATGGCGGTAATGCTTCTGATCGCTCGTTTCAGCGCGCCGGCGGGTCGCTGGCTTTGGCCGCTGGGGCTGGTCGCCTTGCTGCTGCCCGCTGCGGGCGCCTGGGCGCTGGGCGGTCCGCTGCAGGGTTGGGCGGAGCTGTTCGACAGCCGCGCGCTGAACTGGCTCGGGTTGATCACGCGCAAGCCTTTCACCGAAGACTATGTGCCGGTGCTGCCCTGGCTGGGCGTGATGTGGTGGGGCATGGCGGCGGGGCAGTGGCTGCTGGGGCGTCGCCCGGCCTGGCTGGCGCGGCCGGTGCCTGCCGCGCTGCGCTGGCTGCCGGTGCTGGGCCGGCACAGCCTGAGCTATTACCTGCTGCACCAGCCGGTGATGATTGGCGCGCTGATGGCCTTCGGCGCGCTCACCGGGCGGTGATCGGCGGGGCGTGGCTCAGCGCCGGACCTGCAGCGCGCCCGGGTTGACGATATTGGTCGGCGTGCCGCGGATGTAGTTCACCACGTTGTCGAAGGCCGCACCGAAATAGAGCTCGTAGCTGTCTTGCTCCACATAGCCGATGTGCGGCGTGCAGATGCAGTTCTCCAGCCGCAGCAGGGCATGGCCCTGCAGGATGGGCTCGCTCTCGAACACGTCCACGGCCGCCATACCGGGGCGGCCCCGGTTCAGCGCGGCGATGAGCGCATCGGGCTGGATCAGTTCGGCGCGCGAGGTGTTCACGATGAGCGAGGTCTGCTTCATGGCCGAAAGATCTTCCAGCGTGATGATGTTGCGCGTCTCCTCGTTCAGGCGCAGGTGCAGCGATATCACGTCGCATTGCGAGAAGAATTCCTCGCGCGTGGTGGCCACCTGCAGGCCGTCGCTCAGCGCCTGCACGCGCGAGGCCTCTCGGCCCCAGACGCGGACGTTCATACCGAAGGCGCGGCCGTAGCCAGCCACCAGCTGGCCGATGCGGCCATAGCCCCAGATGCCCAGCGTCTTGCCGCGCAGCACGGTGCCGATGCCGAAGTTGGGGGGCATGGAAGCCGCCCGCAGGCCGGACTGCTGCCAGGCGCCGTGCTTGAGGTTGGAGATGTACTGCGGCAGGCGGCGCATGGCGGCCATGATGAGCGCCCAGGTGAGTTCGGCTGGTGCGACCGGCGAGCCTACCCCCTCGGCCACGGCCACGCCGCGTTCGGTGCAGGCGGCCACGTCGATGTGGCTGCCGACCTTGCCGGTCTGCGCGATGAGTTTCAGGCGCGGCAGCTTTTCGACCAGCTGTCGCGTGATCTGCGTGCGCTCTCGCACGAGCACGATGATGTCGGCGTCCTTCAGGCGCACGGAAAGCTGGCCCAGTCCCTTGACGGTGTTCGTGTAGACCTTGGCGGAATAGGGGTCCAGGCGGGAGGCGCAGTGCAGCTTGCGCACTGCGTCCTGGTAGTCGTCGAGTATGACTATGTTCATGTTGTCCGTTGCATGCGCACCGGAACGATCCGGCGGGCGGCGCGCTACGGCGCCACCGGCTGCAGCTGTCAAAAAAAGTGGAAATCGGCGGGCCGGCGTTCGGCTTGCCGCATTGCGCTCGCATTGTCCTTCATCGGCGTCCAAGGGGCCCCCTACAGGCAGGCTGCAGCGGCCTCAACGGACACACCGTTACAAAACAGTGGTGTCCTTTGGGGCAGCCTGAGCGCCTCGAAACGCCTACGTCACCTGCGTGACGCCGCATTGGTGCGATCCCCAATACGCCGGCCGACGCGCCCGCCTAGGCTAGGCGGCAAAGGAAACGTTCATGCGACCTCACTACCGATTCTGGCCGCGCCGGCTGCCGCACGCGCTGCGGGTGCCCGCCACCTCGCTCTGGGACAACCTCGCGACCAATGCCCGCCGCTATCCGGACAAGGCCGCATTGGTCTTCTTCGGCGCGCAGATGTCCTACCGCGAGCTGGCTGATTCCGCCGAGCGCCTGGCCGCGCGGCTGCATGGCCTGGGCGTGCGCAAGGGCGACCGCGTGATGCTCTGCATGCAGAACTGCCCGCAGCTGGTGGTTGCGCATTTCGCCATCCTGCGAGCCAACGCGGTGGTGGTGCCGGTCAATCCGATGAACCGGGCGGAGGAACTCAAGCACTACATCACCGATCCCGACAGCCGCGTGGCTATCACCACCGCAGATCTGGCGGCCGACATCTGCCAGGCCAGCGCCGGGCTACCGTCCGAGTCTGGTCTGCGCCATGTGATCGTCACTCATTTCAGCGACGCGTTCGACCCGGATGCCGGGGGCGCCGATGCCGTGCCTCCCCAATGGCGCGACTGGCTCTGTGGCCGGCACGCGCTGCCCACGCTGGCGGGCGGCGAGGTCCATGCCTGGACCGATGCGCTGGCCTGCACCGAACCCGCGCCGGCGCACGAGGCGGCGTCCGGCGATCTGGCCGTGCTGCCCTACACCAGCGGCACCACCGGCCTGCCCAAGGGCTGCATGCACCCGCACCGCAGCATCATGCACAACACCGTCGCCGGCAGCCTGTGGGGCACGGCCACGCCAGAGAGCGTGGTGCTGGCGGTGGTGCCCATGTTCCACATCACGGGCATGGTGAGCATGATGCACACCACCATCTACTGCGGCGGTACGCTGGTCATCATGCCGCGCTGGGATAGGGATCTGGCGGGCCGGCTCATCTCGCACTACCGCGTCACCAGTTGGACCAATATCCCCACCATGGTCATCGACCTGCTGGGCAGCCCGCGCTTCGCCGAATACGACCTGTCGAGCCTGAGCTATATCGGTGGCGGCGGCGCGGCCATGCCGCAGGCCGTGGCCCAGCGCCTCTTCGAGCAGTACGGGCTGCGCTATTCCGAAGGCTATGGCCTCACCGAGACCGCCGCGCCCTCGCATGCGAATCCGCCGGATCATCCCAAGCAGCAATGCCTGGGCATTCCCTTCATGAGCACGGATGCGCGCGTGGTGGACCCGGACACGCTGCGCGAGTTGCCCGTGGGCGAGCAGGGCGAGATCGTCATCCACGGCCCCGAGGTGTTCGACGGCTACTGGAAACGGCCCGACGCCACCGAGGCCGCGTTCATCGAACTGGACGGCAAGCGCTTCTTCCGCTCGGGCGACCTGGGGCACATGGACGAGGAGGGCTACTTCTTCCTCACCGACCGGCTCAAGCGCATGATCAACGCCAGCGGCTTCAAGGTCTGGCCGGCTGAGGTGGAGGCGCTGATGTTCCGTCACCCTGCGATCCAGGAAGCCTGTGTGATCTCCGCGCGCGATGCCTATCGCGGAGAGACCGTCAAGGCGGTGGTGGTGCTGCGCAGCGAGCAGCGCGGGCGGGTATCCGAGGCCGAGATCGTGGCTTGGTGCCACGACAACATGGCCGTCTACAAAGCCCCGCGCATCGTTCAGTTCGCCGACGCGCTGCCCAAGAGCGGCAGTGGCAAGGTGATGTGGCGCGCGTTGCAGGAGGCCGAACCGGCCTAGGACAGTTCAGGCCGGCATCTGGCGGGGGTGGTTCGATGGAGCAGGCCCTGGGTCGGCCAGTTCGGCCAGCTCCCGGTCCAGCAGGGCCGGATCGTCCATTTGCAACTCGATCAGGCGGCGCAGATGCGTCACGCTGTCGAGGTCGATCACACGGCACAGCAGGCCGACCAGCGTCCCGTCTGTCCGCCGGTCGACATGTGCGAGTTCGGCCGACATGGAGATGTGCGCGTCGTCCGGCCCGAGCGGGATTGCCAGCAGGCAGGGCATGCCCACGGCCAGCGCCAGATCGGGCGGTACGCGCAGCAACGCGCCCTTGAGCGAGAGGTCCAGAACCTGGGCCGCGACGGTGCCGTGGCCGGTGGTGAACTGGGCGGGTGCGTCGAACGCGATGCGGATGAACTGGCGGCGCTCTGAGACCATGGGTGAACTCCTGATGCTTGCCCGGCATGCTAGCGCAGGGCGTCCAACACGGGTGCAGCCCGTTCAGTACGCGAGGGTGATTTCCATCGCGTGGACCCGTCTCGTTTCGGCACTGGCTCGTCCGCCGTGCCTTAAGCTTGCTGCCCTATGAGCCAAGTGACCTTCTCGCCTCCCTATGCCCACCTGGGGGGCCTTGCCCAGCAATTGCAATCCGCCGGGCATGCGGTCGTCCGTCCGCAGGACGTGGCCGCTTGGGCGGGCGTGGAGTTGGCCGGGCTGCAGGCACTGGGCGCCGGCTGGGGCGATCTGCCGCCTGATGAGTTCTTGAAGGACGGCGGCCGGTACCGTCGCCGCCGACATGCGAGCTTCGTGGCGGAACCCGGCGCCGTGGGCGAGCCCTTCGCCCTGCACGCCGTGCCGCACCGCGCGCACTGGCAGCCTCTGGAATACAACGCGCTGCACGGCGGCATGGAGCGCTGGTTCGCGCCCATGGAAGAGGTGGTACTGGCCGCACCGGCCTGGCAGCGGCTGATGGCCGCGCTGGCGGGGCTGGCGCAATCGGCGCTCGCCTCCACGCCCGAGCGCTGGTTCATGGAGGCGCACCAGTTCCGCATCGACACCGCCGGCGGCATAGGCCGGCCCACGCCCGAAGGCGCTCACCGTGACGGAGTCGATCTGGTGGCCGTCTTTCTCGTTGCGCGCGAGGGCGTCAAGGGTGGCGAGACCCGTATCTTCGAAGCCATGGGCCCATTCGGCCAGCGTTTCACCCTGACCGAACCCTGGTCGTTGCTGCTGCTGGACGATGCCCGCATGATCCATGAGACCACGCCCATCCAGCCCTTGGCAGAGGGAGGCTGGCGCGATACGCTGGTCGTCACCTGCCGGCGCGGCGGCTTTCAGCAGGCCGCCTCCTGAGCCTGTGCCGAAAGCCCCGGGCTATGACGGACATCAAGATCCGCACCTGGCGGCGCTGCCACACTGTCGGCATGAGCCCGGCCGTGCGTGGCCGTTCATCCACTGTCAAGGAGCACCTCTCATGTTCAAGCACATCCTGATTCCCGTCGATGGTTCCAATACCGCGCTGAACGCGGCGACCAAGGCAGCAGGCCTGGCCAAGATCTTCGGCAGCAAGGTGACGGCACTCTATGTGGTGGACCCGTACCCCTTCACCGGCGTCGGAGCCGACTTCGCCTACGGCCAGTCGCAGTACCTGACGGCCGCCACCGCGGAAGCCAACACGGCGCTGGATGCCGCCAAGGCGGTCTTTGAGCAGGCGGGTGTGGCCGTGGAGACGACCATCGGCGAAGGCCATGCCATCCACGAAGGCATCGCCCGCGCTGCCGAAACCACCGGCGCCGACCTGATCGTCATGGGCTCGCACGGCCGGCGCGGCCTGGAAAAGCTGGTGCTGGGCAGCGTGACCCAGCGCGTGCTGGGCGTGGCCCACGTGCCCGTGCTGGTGGTGCGCGACTAAGCGTGCGCCGACGCGCGCCGCGCGCTGGCGTGAGATGTTCCTGCGCCCCCGCCCTCTTGGGTTGATGCGGCGCTGGGGCTCCTGCGGGAGCCCCTGTCTTGGGGCGCAGAAGGGGCCCCGCGCCGGGGCCTCTGGTCACTCTATCTTGGCGCCCGAGGCTTCCACGATACCCTTCCACTTCGCGTGGTCGGCCTTGATCAGGGCGCCGAACTGCGCCACCGACATCGCCTCGGGCTCCGCGCCCTGGGCCTGGATGGCAGCCTTGACATCGGGCAGGGCCAGAAGCTTGTTGACCTCTGCATGGATGCGGTTGACTACGCCGGCCGGCGTGTTCGCGGGCGCGAGCAGGCCGTACCAGGTGCTGACGTCGAACCCCGCATAGCCCGATTCGGACACCGTCGGCACATCAGGCAGGCTGGAGCTGCGCTTGGCGGAGGTCACGGCCAGCGGGCGCAGCTTGCCCGACTTGATCTGGCCCATGGCCGAGGGCACGGACGACACCAGCAAGTCCACATTGCCCGAGAGCGCATCCATCAGCGCGGGGCTGGAGCCCTTGTACGGCACATGGACCAGCTTCACTCCCGCGGCCTTCTCGAACAGATCGCCTGCCAAGTGAATGGAGGTGCCGTTGCCCGGCGAGCCATAGGTGATGCTGCCCGGCTTGGCCTTGGCGGCAGCCACGACGTCGGCCAGGGTCTTGAAGCGGGACTGTGCGCTGGTCGCGATCAGCACCGGGGTGTAGGCCACATGGGCGACGGGAGTGAGGTCGCGCGTCGTGTCCCAGGGTAGGTTCTTGTATAGCCAGGGCCCGATGACCAGGTTGTCCTTCTGGCCCATCACGATGTCGTAGCCGGTGGGCGCGGCCTTCACCGCTTCGGTGATGCCCACCGTGCCGCCCGCACCGGCGCGGTTGTCTGCCACCACCGTCCAGTGCGCGGTCTCGCCCAGCTTGGTACCCACCAGGCGCGCCAGAATGTCGGTGCCGCCGCCGGGCGGGAAGGGCACGATCATGCGGATGGGCTTGTTGGGGTAGTCGGCCGGCGCTGCGGCGCCTTGCGCGTGCGCGCCGGTGGCGGCCACGAAGGCGAGGGCGGTGAAGGACAGCAGGGTGCGAATCATGATGTTGTGTGTCTCCGTGTGGTTGTTGAATCCCAGTACTCGCGCAGATTGTGCCTGGGGCGGCGGCAAGATCGATGCTCGGTGGTGTCGGTGTGGTCAGGGCCGTGGGTGCGCGCGCTCGATGGCCGCACAGACTGCATCCGCCTGTGGCGCGGCATCGAGACGCGCCCAGACGCGTTGCACGCCGTCAGAGCCATCGGCCCCCTGCAGGCCGTGGTCTGCACCTGGCATGCGCCAGCTGCAGAATGGGGCCGGCCTCTGTGCAGCGCGTGCGGCGAAACGCTCGTAGGCTTCTGCTGGCACGGCGGCATCAGCGCCGCCCCACACCTGCAGGATCGGCCATGGGCCGCCGATCAACTCATCGGCCACACGCCAGCGGAACAGGTCGCGCCAATATCCCAGCGGCCGGCCTTGTGCCCATGCCGCATCGGGTTGGGGCCCTTGTGCCTTGCGTTCCAAAGCGTGCCATGCTCCCGCTGCTCCCAGGCGCTGAGCCTGCAGTGCTCCCGCTTCGATGGGGTCCAGCCCCGATGCCGACAGCAGCAGCAAGCCAGTGGGCCAGGGCACGGTCGGCGCCAGCGCAGCCAGCAGTTCACCGCCCTCGGAAATTCCGGCGATCCAGGTGGGCCGGGCGGGGCCATCCCAGGGCAGGGCGGCCAGGGCGGCACGCGCATCGTCTTGCCAGCGCGCCAACCTGTCCTGCGCTTCAAAGCCTGACGGGCATGCGGCGGGTGTCGCCCCCGCGAGCACGTTGGTGCCAGGCTTGTGCAACACCCAGATATCGGCATGCCGGACCGCAGCGAAGTAGCGCTGCGCGATGGGGACGAAGCCTGTGCACCCCGATCCGGGCAATACGATGAGGCGCCAGCGCGGTGGTTCTTGCACGGCCGGGCGCGAGAGAACGGTGACGGGCCGCGTCGTCTGCAATGTGCCATGCGGCTGAAGGGTCTGCAGTTGCCAGCCGGCTGGCAGCGGCCGTACCGCCAAAGAAGCGGGGAGCGGTGCATCGGCACCGCTCCCCGTCATGCAGCCCGTGAGGGCTGCGAGCGCGATCGCCGCTACGGCGTGGCGCATGCGGTGGCCTGCCGGGCTACTTGAGGATCATGACCTGCTCGGCCGGCTGGGGGGCTGGCTGGCCGGGCATGGCCTGCAGCGGAGCCGGCACCATGGCCGGGCGCACGCCGTTGACCATGGAGGGCGCGGAATAGCCCAACTGCTGTGTGAGTTGCTGGAAGACGTCCTGCGCGAGGCTCTGCGAGGTCTCGCGCATCACCTTGGCCCGGTTGGGCGGGGCGATGTCGCCGCGCGCGGACAGGATCTTGGTGTCGTTTCCCTGGCCCTGGGCCGAGAACGCAGCCTTTATCTCGTAGGTCTTGGTGTTGATAAGCGAGAAGTCGGTCAGCAGTTGCAGGCCGTACTGGCGGGTGGCGCTACTGGTGCCTTGCAGGGGCGAGAGTGCATCGGTGAAGTCGATGGATGAAACGACCCCGAACAGCACGTAGTCGGCGCCAGAGAATTCGCCCTTCTTGATGCGGCTGATCACGTCGGCCACTTGGGGCTGTGCCTGTGGCGTCGCCATCTTGCCACCCTGCACCTGGTTGAGTACCTGCTCGGCCTTGGTGGGTTGTGGCTTGCCGGCGTCGAAGCCCTTGCCCTGTACCAGTCGGAAGTTGGTGCCCTGCAACAGGGCGCCCTTGATGTCGTTGCTGTAGCCGCCCAGCTCGCGCTGTTCGATGTAGCTGTAGCGGCCAGCCACGAAGGTACCGCTGGACTGCTCCGATGCCTGCATGGATTGGCTGGCCGAGCCGTTGTACATGCCATGGCTGGCATGGGCGCTGGCGCTCATCTGGCTGCTGTGCTGGTAGGCGCCGGCCACGAAGTATTCGGACACGCGTTGGGCATAGGCCAGGTCGGTGACGGCGATCTTGACCTGAGCCTGTGCGGGCGCGGCGCAGGCCAGGGCCGACAGGGCGACGGCGGAGAGCGCGGCTTTCAGGGGGGTTCTGCGTTGCATGGCGGGGCTCCTGTCAGCGCTTGCTGGTCTTGCGAATCTCTTTCTCGTCCTGCCATTCGATCGTGCCTTCCTGCACGTCGAACAGCTTGAGCGTGAACTTGTAGTACACGTCCTTGGTGCCGCTGTTTTGCTTGACGATGCTGGTCAGCTCGCCTTCCATGCTGTACTTGGCGGCCGTCATCTGGCCGATCTTGGCTGTCGTGCCCTGCTTGTACATGCCGCTCTGGTTCTGGCGCTGCAGTTCGTCAACGCCCTGCTGCATTTCGTTGATGGATCGCACGAAGCGCACTTTGCCCGACTTGACGAGCGCGGTCTGGATCGAACTCATCACGTTGGTGGTGTCGATGTACTCGCTGGTCTTGTTCTTGACGGTGGAAATCGTCACCGTCGGGCGCCCCTGGAAGATGCCCGTTTCGAGCAGGCTGCCGGTCATCTTCTCGGCAATCATTTGCAAGTCGGTAGAGCTGAATTCATTGGTCACCAGCTCGACGCCCTTGGCGTCGCCATAGTTGACCTGGCGGTCAAAGCGCACGACGGGTGAAGACAGGTTCTGGCAGCCGGCCAGTGCCAGCGTGGCGGCCGCGAGTGCCAGGGTGAGCGCGCGGCGCTGCAGGGATTGGGTCATACGAAGATCTCCGGTGCGCAAATCAGCGCGGTTCAACATTCATTTCGATGCGGAAGTCGGTCGCGGCGCCGCTGGGCGCCACGCTCTTGACGGTCTGCTGACCCAGGCCGAGTACGGTCAGCTGCTTCCACGATTCGCCATCGCCGACCTGATTGCCCACGGCGTCCAGCCACTTGAAGCGGTAGTACAGGGTGCGATCGCTGCGGCCGGTGTTGGAGAGGTCTGCCTGCACCACCAGCACGTCGCTCTTGCGCACGATGCGTATCTCGCGCACGGCGATGCCGTTGGCCTCGCCACGCAGGGCGATCTTGGAGGCCACGGCGGGTGGCGTGGCGGGGTCGTGCTGGGCCGTCGTGGCCGTCTGCGCGGCAGCGGCACCGGCCAGCGCGAGCAGCGCTGCGCCCACGGCCGCGAAGGAGGGACGGAAAATCATTCGGAAAGTCCTTGCGAAAAGCGTTGGGGAATCGGTCACTTCTTTGCCGCGGTCTGCTTGACGTTGCCGGCTCGCACGCGGGTGCTCGAGCGCGTGGCCTTGGCTTCGGTGCTCGAGCTGGTGGCTTGCTCAGGGGCGGAGCCGGGCTCCGGTGCGGCTGCAGCGGTGTTGACCGCCACCAGCTGGCCCAGGCTCGCCACGTTGCCGGTGAGCACACGGGTTTCATAAAGGCGCAGCGGCACCAGGGCGTACTGGCCGCTCACGGTCACAGGCGCGTCCATCTCGCGGCCGTTGATGCGGATCTTGTGCTCGCCGGGGGGCAGGTAGCCGCGAGCCACGTACACCCGGCCGGGCAACATGCGCCACATGCGATCGTCGGCCTGTTCGGTGGCCACCGCAGCCACGGCGCCGATGAGTCCCCCGATGAGCCCGGCGTTCTTCTGCAGTTGATCCTGCATCACGCCCTTGGCGACGGCGCGGGTGAAGCCGCGCAGCACCATGCCGGGCATTTCGTCCTTGAGGGCGCGGCGGGCCATCACGTTCAGATCCACGACCTTTTCCAGCTTGAAGTCGTACCCGGACGCGGAGATTTGACCGAGCAGCGGTTCTTTGGAGGGCTCGATCACCGGATACGAGATGCTGGTGGCGATGACGCGCCGGCCCGTGGGCACGGGCAGCGTGAAGGCCTTGGACTTGCGTGCCGGAGCATCTCCGGCTTCCACGATGAAGAGAACGTCCGTCATCTGCTGGCGGCGTTTCCAGGTGAAGCTGGTGCGGTCGTCCAGGCCGCGCAAACCTTCTTCGAGCACGGCGGTTTCCGGCTTGAGCTCGATCGCCTTGCGGTAGCCGGGAGCTGCCAGGCCAGGCTCGTTCATGGCCTCGTACAAAAAGCCCGCCAGGTAGTGCGACAGCGCGTTCTGGTAGCCGTTTCTAAGCGCCAGCACCTCGGGGTCGTTCAGGGTCTCTACGGGATAACCGTTGAGTTCCTTGCCTTCCTTGGCCGCACCCTTGGATTGGGCTGCTTCTTCTGCCGCGATGGTTTCCTTGGCGCGGAACTCGGCGATCACCGACTCGCGCTCGTGCGTACGCTTAATGTCCACCCGGGCGTTGTCGAAGTCGCCCACCGCCATGCGGTTGAGTGCCAGCCGCGTGGTGAGCCACACCTTTTCGTAGTCCTGACCCTCATAGACCTTCAGGCGTTCGCTGATGAGTGTTGCACCCACAGTGCCCATGAGCTTGCTCGGATTGGTCTTGGCTGCTTCTTCCCATTCCTTGACACGGATGTCCGCCAGCAGGAAGGCGTTGGTGCTGTCTTCGTAGCGCCGATCCATGCGGAGCAACTCGCCACGTTCCAGGTTGTAGAGCAGCGCGGTTTTTTCGTCTTCGGTCTTGGCAGTTGCTTCCAGCGTGGCCAGGGCGGCGGGCAAGCCGTTGGTTCGGCTGGAGGCTTGCACCTCGGTGGCCAACTTGTCGTGGCTTTGCATGGAGGCACAACCCGTGAGGGCGGCGCAAAGCGCGAGCGCAGCATAGAAGCGGCTGCGCACCGGCGAGTGAACGGACATGGAATCTCCCTCGAAGTCAATGGTCGGTTCCAAACCAGAAACTTCGATTCCGCACTAGGCCACACGCAAGGACAGCCGGCAGGGCGCCTACCGCGAGGCGCCTTGCACTTTCCCTCCCTCCACGAAAACCCGGAACAGAACCGCGCGGGCCACCATTCACGGGCGCGCCGATACTTTGTCGTCGCTTTAATTCCCCGTGCCCCACCCAGCTTCTGGCTTGTACTTGTTGATGTGTTTTGCTAGCCGACTACAAATGTATCAACGTGTGAGGCCGGTGCGAGAGAAGTTCGGGATGTTTGATACCGTGCGACGTCACATTCCAACACCTGTTGCATTCTTGCCGCAACGGCACGCCTCGCATGTGGTGCAGCGCCTCCGTGCCCGTTGGCGGGGCTGGGGAGCAGGTGCAAAGTCGGCTCAAAGGGCGGGGCCAGGTCGCAAACACTGTGGTGCCCCGGTCGTCTCCATGGGCACGATCCCGTGCACGCATCCAGGGGGGCTCGCCCATCACGATGACCATTCAACCCGAGCGTGAGAGGTCTTCAGCGGGGGGGGGCTCAGCCCTCGCGCACGTCCGCCACCGGCTGCTGGCCGAAATCGGGGCGTTCCAGCCAGGCCAGCACGCGGCGTGCGGCTTCTTCGGGCGAGGTGAGCATGCCCTGGCTTTTCAGCGCGGCGAAGTTGCCCGCGTCGGGGAAACGCTCCGGCGCGGCGCCGCGCAGCTGGGTCTGCATGGCGGTGTCGATCACGCCTGGGGCCAGCGAGCACACGCGGGCCCCGTGGGGCCGGGCGGCCTCGTCCAGCGCCACGCAGCGGGTGAAGTGGTCCATGCCGGCCTTGGCCGCGCAATAGGCCGATTGCGAGGCCATGGGGCGGCGGCCCAGGCCCGAGGAGATGTTCAGCACCTTGCGCGGCAGCGCCCAGCCGCTGGTCGCGCCCAGGAAGGCACCCGTCAGCAGCATGGGCGCTTCCAGGCCCACGCGCAGGGCCTGGGCCAGCGCGGCCGGGTCGCTGTCCGAGAGCGGCGCGATGGGCGGAATGACGCCTGCGTTGTTGATGAGGGTGGCACTGGCGAAGCGGCTGGCGTCCAGGCCGTCCAGCCATTGGCGCAGGCGATCGGCAGCGGCGGGTGCATCGGCCAGGTCCAGCGTCCATTGCTCCAGCGTGGCGCCTTGCGGGGTCTGCGCCTGCAGCGCGGCGCTGGCGGTGCGGGCGATGCCGATCAGCGTGTGGCCGGGCTGCAGCAGCTGCTGCGCCATGGCGAGGCCCATGCCGCGCGAGGAGCCGGAGAGGATGAAGAGATGCTGGGGCGGCTGGGCGCGGGCCGCGTCGTTCGTGGTGGGGGCGGAGGAGGGCATTCCGAGATGCTACTGCCATCCCGGCAGGACGACGGCGCAGAGACGATGTGCGGCAAGGTTAAGCGGGATGGGCGACGCCGAGCATGAAGTTCATATCGAATTGGGCCTGTAGCCCATTCGCCCAAAGGGCATGCTGCTATGTTTTTGATAGCGATGCGAAGATGCCGTCCGAGACGCCGCTCAGAACTCCGGCGCAGAGCTGAAGGCACACCACCCCCCATGCCTCGGATGCGCCAGGCCCATCTCGCAGGCGTGCAGCAGCAGGCGGGGCGCGGCGGCCAGCGCCTCGGCGCCGGCATAGAGCGCATCGCCCAGGATGGGGTGGCCGATGGCGGCCAGATGCACTCGCAGCTGGTGGGTGCGGCCGGTGACGGGCTCCAGCTCGACGCGGGTCGTCGGGCCGAGTGGGTGGTTGTTTGCCGCCGCACCCTGCGCCAGCGCGCGCCAGTGGGTGAGGCTGGGCTTGCCCTGGGCGGTATCGACGATGCGCAGCGGGCGGCGTTCCCAGTCGGCAGCGATGGGCAGGTCGATCGACTGCCATTCGCAGCCTTCCGGCGGCGCAGGCATCAGGCCCTGCACCACGGCCTGGTAGCGCTTGTGGATCTGCCGCTGCTCGAAGGCCAGGCTCAGGCGGCGCTGGGCCTCGGGGTGGCGGGCCATCAGCACGAGGCCCGAGGTGGCCTGGTCCAGCCGGTGGACGATCAGCGCGCCGGGCCAGTGCTGCTGGGCGCGGGTGCTCAGGCAGTCCTGCTTGTCGGGCCCGCGGCCGGGCACGCAGAGCAGGCCGGAGGGCTTGTCCAGCACCAGCAGGTCGTCGTCCGCATGCAGGCAGCGGGGCTGCGGGTAGCTGCCGGGCGGCGGCGCAGCTTCGCCCGGGGTGTCACTCGCCGCCATGGGCCAGGCGGTGGACGGTGGCGCAGAGCTCTTCCACGTCGTTGGGCTTGTGGATCAGCGCCTGAGCGCCTTCGGCGAGCGCGGCCTGTTCGATCTCGGTCGTGATGTAGCCCGAGGCCAGCGCCACCGGCAGGCCGGGGCGGATGCGCCGGGCCTCGCGCACCAGGTCCACGCCGCAATAGCCGGGCATGTTGTAGTCGGTGACCACGAGGTCGTAGGCCTGCGGATCGGCCCGCAGCGCGGCGGTGGCCTCGTGCGGATCGGTGAAGCCGCTGACGCGGTAGCCGCGCCGGCGCAGCAG
>JBHIWE010000107.1:0-14088 GCA_041987645.1 Acidovorax sp.
GAAGCAGACGACTGGCGCGACGGATTCACCGCGAAGGTCATGGTCGGCGCGAAGCTGTTCCCAAAAGACGCCCCGAAGATTCACGCGGCCACGGTGCGCATGACGGCGCTGTCGAAGCTCATCGAGCGATTCCCGATGGAGCCCTGGGTCCGCAAGAACCGTAACCCGGAAGAGGGGTCGCTGCTGATTGCCGAAGCGGGCTTCGAGGCGGCCGCGCGCTGCGAGCTGGTCAATGTGGATGGCGAGCCGGGCTTCGACAACCGAGCGTTCTACCTGCTCTGCGTCAAACACGAGCGCAAGTACAGTTGACTCGGGAGGACGCGTAGATGAAAACACTCACGCGCGCTGAAGGTGACGTCGGCCCACCGCGTCACGCTGAAGTAGTTCCGGCATTCGTTGCAGCCTCGATTCGCGCACCGCTGGACGGCTGGGCGGGGCCCATCCACCCCTCCGAGCTCGTTCGCTGGGCTCGCAAGGGCGACCTGACCGAGACCGAACGCGCGAATCTGCGCAAGGTCATCGTCAAGCGCACCCGAGTCCGCGCTGAACACTTTTGGTCGCAGCCTACCGGCGTCCGCTTGGTCAAGGGGTGGCAGACTCGCTTCGCTGACCGAGACCGAAAGCGCCTCGAGCGTCTTCCTTTGACGGAAGAACGGCCGCTTGAAGTCTGGACGCTACGGGAGGTCAAAGAACACCTGTTCCTGCCACTCGAGCGCACCTTGGAGCTGCTTGCGCGCCTTGAGGCGATGTACTGGCAGCCGCCGTCGCCGGCGTCAAGAATCGCACCAACGGAGCTGATGGAACAGACGGCGCCCGTAGCTGTGACGCCGGAACTTCAACAGCTTGCTGATGCCGTACTCGAACTCCCTTGGCTGAAGGGCGTCAGCAGCCACGACCTGCGTTTTGGGCATGGCGCAGACGCGCCGCTGCCGGACTGGATTCGGACGCAAGTCCAAGGGTCTACCGTGCCGGAGTCGTTCCTCAAGCTGCTCGAGCGACTGTTGGCAGCAGAGCAGTTGACTGCCGCCGAGGAGGCAAAGGACATCGCAGTTGCCGCTGCGCGAGATTGCGCACCCAAGGGTGCGGACACGGCGGCTATCGAGCGATGGGTATCCATCTTCCTGCGCCGACACATCAGCCCGACAGGGCCTGGCCGCATCTTGGCGGACGTTGGCGCGGAATTCGGTGTCACCCGCGAACGAATCCGGCAAATCTGCGAGTCGTTCGAGGAGTACCTGGCGGAGGTTCAGCCCGCCACACCAGCACTGGACCGCGCCCTGCGCGCCGCAGCCCGAGTTGCTCCAGCTCAGGTCGACGACCTGGATGAACAGCTACGGCGATTTATCGGAGACGACGCGGGGATGGCTTCGCTCGTTCCGTGGGCAGCGGTTCTTGGGCGCGACAAGCTGCCGATTCGATGCCAGAAGACTCGTACGAGCGTTCGAGGGAAGTTCTTGGAAGTGGTCATGGTGCACGCGGCCGATGAGGCTGACTGGGTCCAAGCCATGATTCGGCACGTAAGCAGGGACAGCTCGATGTTCGGGTGCACGAACCTCCTCCGCGTCGCTGGACGCCTTGCCTTGAAAGAAGGAGTTGCGCCGGGCCAAGAAGCTATCTCGGCTGCGCTGGTGTCCACCGACGGCTTCCGATGGCTGGACGAAGAGACAGGGTGGTTCTCGCTTGGGGATTCGTCTACCAGCTCTGTCGCCCTTCGCGTCCGCAAAATCTTGGCCATCGCCCACGATTCCATCGGAACCGATGAGATTGCAGGTGCACTGGCCAGCGACGACATGATGCTCTACCGAGAGGAGTCGACGCTTGGCCTTGCAACGCCGCCGGTCCACGTACTTCGCGAGCTGTTCAAGGGATGGCCATGGCTCGAAGTGGTCCAGCGCGGCCGGTATCGACCTGGGCCGGGATTCGACCCGACCGGTGCACTGTCGGGTGTTGAGCAGGCGCTCGTCGACGTCATCACGGCGCACGACGGGGTCGCTTGCCGCATCGAACTCAAGGAAGTCGTCATCGGCAAGCTTGGAATGACAGACGTGCTTCTGGCCCACGTGTTGGGTAGTTCGCCCATCGTCGAACGAATTGAGCATGGGCTGTACAAGCTGCGCGGGCGCCGCATCGGTGACGGTGCGCTTGGGGCGGCCCGCCGCCGTATGCGCGAGCGCTTCACGCGCGGCTTGGTCGACACGGACGCAAACCAGTTCAGCGTCAAGGTGACCGAGGCAACGATGCGGAACGAGCAGTACACCGTCCCCAGCTTGTTCAAGGCGAAGTTGGCCGGAAAACACCATCGGCTGTTCAGCGCGGACGGTACTGAGCTCGGTTTCGGACGAGTCGGCCAGGCGGGCAGCCTCGCGGGCGTGAATCGCTACTTCCCTGCGGTTCGAGCAGGTGACCAGTACGTCATCGCCCTGCGGGACGACGGGTTGGTGGTGGAGCACGTGTCTCACGCTGAGTCGCCGCGCTCATCCCCGCCGCCTTAGGTCAGCTTCGTGCAGATTCGCTTGAAAACCGACGCGAACGGTTCCATGCTTTCCGCACTCGCGGGAGTCTTTGATGTCAGCCCTATTCGTCTCGCCCTACGTCACCCTGTTCCCGTCGACGCGCCCGTCGGGGACGTGGTTCGTTGGCGTTGTGTCCGCCCTGCAAGGTCCGCGCGCGCTGCGGGTAGAGCACGAGTGCCTGCCGCTCCGCGACACGGAGCTTGAGGCACATCTCGATGCGTGCGACGACGCCGAGAAGCTGTTGAGGATGTGGGGCGACCGCGCGCAACTCTGACGGCCGCGCCGGACAAAGAGAAAAGCCCCTGGTGCTGTCGCCCCAGGGGCCATCACGTTGGCATCTCGCTCCGTCGAGTCCCTGGCCAGGAAGCTGAATTCAGCCACAACCAGAGCGAGCGCCTAAATTTGGTCTTGCAAGTGCACCCGTGTGCAAAAAATCGCCACCAGCGGGCAAGTCCGCTTGATGGGGCCAATGCCGAAGGTCTTTGACTACAGCGTGGTTCGCCCAGTGAACCGAGGCAGGCGCAGGTGGGCAGGTCTGCGGGAAAGGGTTGAACAAAACTGGCCGAAGGGCCAATCGCCTAACAAATCTTCGTGCTCTCCTATCAGTTGTTAGCAGCCTTGGCAGCGCTCACTCGGTGCAAGCAATTTGGTCGTCTCCGTCCCAGGCATACACGTCGTCGTCATCCAGCCCACGCGGCGCCACTTCATCTGCGGGCGTGTCGCGAATGACCGCTTCAATGAGCTCAACCGTCTGCTCGATGCTGTCAAGCAGCTCCTCCGTCGGGGCGTCCGTCGAAGTCAGCTGCTGTTGGGCCTGGTCAACCCAGTCCAACGCCTCATCGGTCCGGCACTTCTCTTCACCCCGGGGCGCGGATTCCGGGTTAGCTTCATCCTCCTCTTTCAGCGCGTCATCGTTGATTCGCTGGTAGGCGGCTGACCGCGGTTCCAGCACCTCTTTCGCGTCCTTGAGCCGGTCCTCCAGCTCGCCAACGCGGTCCTCTCCTGCTGCGTAGTCGCTCATGCAAAGCTCCTTTCCCTCCTGCTAGCGCAGGCGGAATGCCCGCGTACAGCACCGAGGGCAAAACCAGTCTGACGGGGTGCCCTTGGAACCACAACCCCCGGGATGCGCTGTTGCGGCGGCGGCGCGTTGTTGACCTCAGTTCGGTGAAGAGGCCCGCTCGACCGGTCTGGTCGATTGAGGCCATGCCTTCGTGAGAAAGTGTCCATGTCCATCACCTCGTAGCCCTTTGGCAAATCGTCAAGCCGTCTCGGCACTCAGTGCTTGAACCATGTGCCGTCGGGCTTCTGCTCGTAGACGACGGTCGAGTCGTTGGTGGCGCGGACCAGCCTGATGCCATTCAGCGCATCCGCCTTTGCTTTGTAGCCTTCCCCGCTGACCGCGACGATGTCGACGTTGTTGGACGCGATGAGGCGCCACCGCCACTCGCTGGACGCATCGTGAAAAAGTTCGAACTTCATCGTCAATGCCCTCCTTGGCCTCACAGCCTACACAATACCTTGGTCACTCCCTCGCATCGCCAAGCCGCCAAACCCCTACCTCAGCGCCACGCAGAGCTACGACTCCCTGGCGACCCGCCGAAGCTCCTCGTCAACATGGCTCCAGTCCAACCGCTCCTGTTCCAGTCGAACGCCCTGCTCCCCTTTCCAGCCGGGCCACGCGTTGGCCAGCAGCGCTTCGTAGAGCTCACGCTCGCCAGACAGCAGTAGGCTTCTATCAGCTTGCCGGTTTGGCGCAGCCTCGGGAACCCATCTGGACCGATAGCGCTGCAGGGTCAAACTGTCCATCAGCACCGACCGGGTTCCAGGAAACGAGGCTCTCGCCAGGGACAATATCTCCAATCCGTGCGTATCGAGGTCGCCCCAGTACAGGATGCGGGTGCGATGTATCCATGGAAGCGCGGCCGCCAGCGAGATCGCACGGCCAAGACCGACGACTGCCACGGTGGACTCCAGGTCCGGGAGGCAGTACGCGCACGCCAAGTTCTCAACGAAGAGCGTGGTGCGCGGTGCCCATGCCAGAGCCGCCAGCTCCGACTGCGGCGCCTGGATGTCGCGCAATCCGCCGACGGCATTTCGAAGTTCCTGGTCCAGCACGATGAGCCGGATCCGCGCCACGGGAGCCAGCAGTCCACAAAGGCGCAAGAACTCCTTCTCTGTCTCGCCGGTCGCGTTCTCGTCCCCCTGAAGAAGCGCGACCAGCATGGCGATCGCACGCCTCTGGCCGCCTTCAATCCACTTGGTATCCACACCAGCGACCGGCAGTTGTCTCAGATAGAGCCCGCTCCGTGGGTTGGCGAGAACCCAGTCAGCCACCGCAACGAGCCGGTCGACATCCAGATCGCCGGCTTGATCCATCCAGTCGTAGAGTCGGCCCAACCCAACGCCAGCTGCCAGCTGAGGCCAGCGCTCCAGCAGCAGCGCACGGCGCCGCGCAACCCGATCCCACGCTTGTGCTTCGCCAGCGAACTCCGCAACTGCGCGCGGCGACTCGAACTCGACACGCACGGGCATGGTCTGGCTACCGATACCTTTCATCAGACGCGTCTCTCGCATCACTCGCACGCCCACCAGTTCGCGCTCCGCCGCCCAGGCAGACGTCCACGCCGTGACTGCGCCGAGCCCGCCGCGAATGTCGACCGCCCGCGGAGGCTCGAGGCCACGGATGAGGGGCCAGGTTCCTTCGCCATCAACCCAGGCACGCCGCTGACGGGCCAGCCGTTGACGTGCCCATGTGCGGACGTCAGTGGGCGACAGCACTGTCCGCCTTCGGCTGTTGTGTCGCCATCGGGCTGTAGTCGATGCGACCTGACGCCTGGTCGTACTGAAGCGGCACGGCATTGGATCGGTCGCCCCGCTTGGCATAGACCCAAACGGCACCGCCAACGTACGGCTCAATGGTTTGCACCATCTTGCCTGGCGTCGCAACGATGATCTGGAAGCCGAGCTCGCAAAAGACGTTCAACGCTGCCTCGGTGAAGTCCGGATCCGAGCGGTCGAACGCCTCGTCAACCACTACCGCGGCGAACTGCGGGACGGTCGCGCCTGGATTGGCAAGCTGATAGCGCAGCGCCGCAGCCATGCAGGTCGCCGCAAGCTTTTGCTTCTGGCCGCCCGACTTGCCGTCGCTTCCGCTATAGACCTGCTCGACCTGGTTGGTGCCGTCCAAAATCTCATGAGCGTCGAACTGCACGTGCTGCCGTACATCGAGGACGCGCGCACGCCAGCGGATGTCTTCGGACTTGTCGCTTCCCAGGCGCTCCGCGATCCGCCGCAGCTTGTCGAATCGCGTCGTCGCGGCATCGGCGTTGTCGATGTTCACCACCTCGCTCATGGCCACGGCCAGGTCGCGTCGGAAGACCTTGGACTCCTCGGGTTCGCAGTCGACCTTGTGCAGGAACAGGTGGGTCCCGGGGTTGTAGGGCGTGTGCAAGAGGCTGTTGTTGACCGCCAGCAGACGCTTCGCCATGTCCGCGCGTTCGCCGGTCAGGCTCTGTGACAGCAGCGTCAGTTGGTGGCTGTTGTGCTCCTGCAGTTCAAGCAGGAACCGCTCCCATGTGCGAGAGACCCCCTCCATCAACAGGCTCGTGAGGTGCTGGTCGAAGAATTCGAAGCTGTCCATGACCGGGTCGTGCCCCTTGGTCGCAGGCTTCCACTCTGTCCTCGAGCAAAACACGGCGAGCGCCGTCAGAATCGCGGCGCGCTGTTCCGTCTGCGCGGTCTCGTTGGCCCTCACGCTCTGTTTGGCCTCATCTCGCAGCCAGCTGAGCTCCCGGTCATAGGTCTGCGGCGTGCTGGTGACCGTCCGCCGGCCACGCATCTCGTCGATGGCTTGCTGTTGAGTCGGCGTGAGTTCGACGACGAGCAGGCTGGCAAGCCTAGTGCGCTCCGTGTTCCACACGTCGAGCTCCCGCTCGGCGTTGCGAACCAGACCATGCTGGTCAGCCCAGGCATTCTGAGCAGCCTTCTGTACATCCGATGTCCTGGCGACCTCAGCCCGCAATTGCTCCAGTTTCGGGCTCCCTACCTTGACCGACGCGATCTGCCTCTCGATCTCGAGAACCTGCAGACGCGCGCCAGATTCGTCCATCCCATTCCAGAAAAGTCCTCGCACGGCCACGGCGGCCTGGAGCCGATGGCCCGCCTCCTGGGCTTCCCTTTCGTGCGCTGAAATGACAACCTGCGCATCGCTCAGCTGCCGATTGATGTCGGCCAACTGCTTGTGCAACGCCTCGGCCCGCGACGCGGTATCGGTGCCGAGCACCCATCGCGTCTCGTCGTCGATCGACCAGCGGTCATCCTTGAGGTAGTTCTCACCACCCCGTTTGATCTGCCCCTTGACTGTCAGTGCCCGAGGATAGACGCCCATGTCATCCGCTGACTCGACGCAGGCATAGTCGAACTGCCGCTGAATCTCGTTGACCAGCCAGCGGTTGAACTCGTGTTTCGCGACGTCGACCTTGCCAGCCGCGTTGGCCGGCAGGCGCGCATGGACAGATTCCGTGACGTGGCGGACCGGGCGGTAGGTGAGCCGGCCCTTCAAGTGCTTCCTATCGACCAAGCGGCGCACGTCGTCGAACAGATCCGACGGAACCAGCATCGTGACGCCAAATCCCCCCATCAGGCGCTCCAGGGCGCCATGCCATCGCTTGTCCTGCGGCCTGACCGACATCAGCTCAGCCGCGAACGGCAACGAATCGACGTCGACATCGAGTTCCTCGGCCAACATCCGTCGAATGTTCTGCTGCTCGGGTGGCACGTTGGAGCGTGGCTGGGTCGCCAGCGCCGCCAACTGCAATTGAACATCGCGCTGCGGCGTCTTCAACACGGCCTGCTTGGAGACGGCTTCCTGTAGTCGACGGGTATCGACCTTGGCGCCCTCATCAACGATGGTCGTGGCAACCGCGTACAGATCCGTGAATGCTTTTTCGTCGCTCGGAACCGACTGCTTGAGCGTCGCACACGCGGCCTCGAGCGTCTGTCGCTGCGCCTTCGCATCTTCACAGCGCGTGCGAGCGGCTGCCAGCGCCTCCTCCAGCCGCCTCAGATCGTCACCACCACCCAGCGCCTCTTGCCGGATAGCGTCGGAGTGGCTGGTCTCCGCTGCCGACAGCGCCTGTTTGCGGGCTTCCAGAAGGGACTGCATCGCGGCGATGCGAGGGCCGGCCGCCGTGATCGCCGCGTCGTGCACCTCGATTCCCAGCGGTGTCGCAAACAGAGGAATCCCGGCCGCGATTTCCTGGAGACGCACGGCCTCCAAGCTTAGTGAGTGCAGTCTTTGATGGGCCTCGCGTGCTGGCATGAGTACATCGCGCTGCTGGGTCGCCGTCACCCAGTCGGCATGAGCCTCGTTGAGTTTCTGGAACTGATTGACGACGTCCTTTGCGACGCCGAACGTGCTCGGCTCGTCAAGCATGAACTCGCGAAGGAACGCGGTGATGCTGTCGACGCTCTTGGTCGACTGCGTCTTGTGCAGCAGCAAGAGCGCCATCTCGTCGCGAATACCGAGGACCTTGGAGAAGGCGGCCATGTACCGCGAGAACGACTCGAAGGGTTCGACCCCGGCGGGCTTCAACGTTCTATTCAAGCGCGCCGTGTCGAACTGCGCCTCGGCGAAGAATTCGAGCTCGTGGAGATCGAACTCCCTCTCGGCAAGGAGATAGCGCCGGTGCAGGTCGTTGCTGGCACCCTTGACCCAGTACAGGTGAGCCAACGTGACCACCTTCCCTGCCTTGTTCCGGTAGACCTCCGCGATCGCAGACCAGGTCGTCCCGCTCCGCAAGGTCTTCGCGACCCCACGGCCATCTTCGCCTTGCGCGGTGCCCCAGACGCCGCGCACATAGTTCAGCACGGACCGGTCATCAGGTACCTTGCCCGAGTCCCTCGATGCTTGATTGAGTCGCAGCCGCTGGGGCGGCGTCAACAGGACCGAATGGGCATCGAAGATCGTCGACTTGCCTGACCCGGAATGGCCGACAAACAGCTGCCCTTTCTCCGGCACGTTCAAGGTGAGAAGGCCGTGATACGTGCCCCAGTCCTTGATCTGGATGCGGCTCAGTCGGAATTGCCTGCTCCACTCTTGCTCGAGGGCGGCCTGAGGCATCTCCGGAGTCGAAGTTACCGAAGGCTCCTGATCATCGGCCTCGATCTGCCGCATCACGTCGTCAATCCTGCTCATCCCTGAGATCCCGGAGCGCAGCGTTGCTGCTTCAGTCGTTCGTAGGTACGCGTGAACGCCTCGAGTTGCTCGGCTGAGACCAAGAGGGCCAGCGTCGGCGACACCTCGTAGCGATCTGCGCTTCCTGGTATGGGGCGAAGGACGCTCACCCTCTTCAGGGCCTCCACAACTGCGGAGCACTGCTTGGCAAAACGTGCCTTGTCGCTCTTAGCCGGATCCTCGTAGGCAGCAAGGTCTGCAATGAGTTCAGCACCGCCCACCACGGCGCGCTGTCCGGCGGCCGAGGAACTCGCCAGCGCCGCGCGCAGGATCAATAAACCTGCCGACTGCAAGAACGTCAGCGGCTGCCGCCGAAGCAAGATCGGGATGTCGGTCTCGCCATGCTGCGCAACCTGTCGGACGAACGCGGTCTGGTTCTCGTCGTCCACCGCCAGTTCGAGAAACAGATCGCTCAGGCGCGAGCGCAGCACGGCCTCGTCACGCTTGAGAACCCGCCACAATTTGGGCTGGCGCTCGCCATCGACGCTCGGACCGGCGAGCAGCGCAACGAGCGCGCGTCTGGTCTCACCTTTCAGCTCACCACAGTCGCCAGGGAACAGCACCCGATCGGATGCCAACGGAGAAGCGTCCAAGGTGTCCTGGGCGCCGGAGAGTTCCGAGTCAAGGACCAAGTCCCGTGTCTCGGCGAAGTCGTCTTCGTCGTCTTCCTCCGAAACCTCCGGCGCCGGCTCCGGCGGAACTTCACGCTTGCGGAGAAATAGCGGAATCTCTACCGGCGCGACGGGGTCTGGGTTCTCACTTGATGGCATCGATGCACCCTGAAGTCATGACATACCGAGCCGTCCAGGCGGCCCGCGCCGTTCCGTCCATACCGGTCCACTCCAAAAGCTCCCGCTCCGGCTCCGCCTGCCCATGCTTGACCGCCAGTTGCAGATACCCCAGGACGCTGCCGAGCCCTTGGGTCGCCGGATAGGCATTGAGGAGGTCGCCAGTTGTTGCCCGGCCGACCGCGCTCAAATACTCGCGAACGTTCGCCTTGATCGAGCGCATGTCCACCTCTGCCCGCAGCACCATGTGGCGGAGCTCTTCCGGGGACGCCAGCTCGGGCACATGGTCCTCGATTCGCGGCGCCACGGCCGCGGCCTCCGGGTCGTGGAGCACCCATTGGGACAACGAACGCACTGCGGCGCTGGTGCGATCGAAATTGAGGCCGACATCCTCGTTCGGTCGAACGCTGCCCACCAGGGCCGTAGCGGCGCGATGCGCCTGGCTGACGAGCTGCATGATCCGGCGCTGCTCCGCGTACTCGCGGCTCCGAACGTAGGCATGCAACCCCGAGACGAAGCGGCCGCGAACCTCATGGACATCGGTTGCCTGGGCCAACAGCCTCGCCTTGAGCGTCTCCAGAGACAGCCTCTCGTCGAACGAGAGCTTCGATGCGAACGGCCGGCTCGCCAAGGCACGTGAGGTCTCCTCGAAGAGGCTGACCTCCGAAGCGTCCAGCAGCAGCGTCCAGAACGCTTGAAACGCCCGGCCGGCGTCCGTCTCTCGGATGATGTCGATGCCGTCCAACAGCTGTTCAACGAGCTCGCGGCGCGAGCCTTCATGCTGAAGCAGCCGTTTGCGCAGATCCAGATGGATGATCTCGAACTGATCCCTGACACGGTCGAAATCGCCAAGTAGCTGATCGGCCTGGGCAACGATTTCCCTGGCGCGTTCAACCGCCCTGTCCTCATCGATCGATGCAATCCGTCCTGCCTCGGCCTCCTGAATCCGGTACTCGATGGCCGCCTTTTCTGCGTACAAGGAAGCTAGCCGAGCCTTCGGGTTGTCGTCCGTGAGATGGTCGAGTTCGCGCATCAAAGACCGCACAGACGCCAAGCGGCTCTCGAGCCGGACACCGCCGGCACCATCGGTCACGTTGGGGCGCCATCCGTCGACGATGCGCAACGCACTGCCCGCCGCCACGGTCAAGCTGTAGTGCTCTTCCTGAGCGCCCTGCGGGAAGTCGCGGCGCAACCATCCGTTCGACACCCAGTCCGACGCGTAGCCTTGTGCCGACTGAGTAGGCTCGACACCGGCCGATCGAAGCCCCTCAAGGACCAGATCCATCTTCGCGTGCAGAACTGCGGCGCTGAGCTGGCGACTACCGGTGGTCGGGAAGAGGCTGAGAAGGCTGGTGCAGATGAGCGGCGCGGTATCGGCGCCAAGCAGCTTCCATGCGGCAGCGTCCCTCAGTCGCTTGAGATCCTGATACTGCGCAACGGTAGATGCTTCACTCATTCTTGGCAGCTCAATCCAAACATTGAAGCGTGAATGCGGCGCGCTAAACGGGTCCCCGAATATTGGGGGCGAGATGGCTCATGGGATGAGCCATCTCGGGGGAGGGAAGCTCAAAAATGTTAAGCATCCAATGAGGGAGAACCCTTTGAATCGACCTGGCCGCGTAACGCCAGCCTGCGCGGCTCAATACTTGAGCCATCCCCATCAAATGCGCCTCCTTGAACCATGACTTCAGCCGCCCGCACGCGGCGTCAGGATGCTGGTGGGCGAGCACACCACGATCTGGCGCGCGCCTCGCGTCAGCGCAACGTAGAGGTGTTGGGCCGTCATGGCCTGGGGCTCGAGAACAACCGCGACATCAGCCTCCAACCCTTTGAGCAACAAGGTGCTGCCAACAGCCCGTCGCGCAACCGGCCGACTCATGTGACGCTGCCGCTCGCGCGCCTGGATGGCCGCAGCGTGCAAAGTGCAAGCGCCACGAGCGGCCGCCTGCATCGCGGTCTGGCAGCAGCGCAGGACTTCTGGACGGTAGACATGGGTCCCCGGCTGCCGGGCGAAGGTCTGTAACAAACCAGAGGCCTCGGCAACACTGGGAGCTCGCGCGAACGCCACGGCTGCAGCTTCGATAGGTGTCGGCGGATTGCGAGGCCTGCCGTGCTGCAGAACCTGCACACGTTGCAGTAGCGCGGCCGCACCGACTCCGGTCATCAGGCTCGCTGCGAACTCGACCACTTGCCTCAACGGGTCGGCTCCGGCGGGGTCGAATGTTCGCGCGAACTCGATGAACTCGACAAGGTCGACGCGCTCAACAACCGTCGCACCGGGCGTCTGGCTCGTCAACTGGTAGCGCCCGCGGACATTCATCGCGTCGCCGATGATGAGCACGCTGTCCTGCGCGTTGCGCCCACGTGTCCTTGCTGCGGCCCGGCGCTGCTCTTCGGCCGTCGCTGCGTCCAGCGGCACCCATTGCACTTCAGCTGGTGCTCCGTGCAGGTCCACGGACTGTCCAGCTTGAAGCTGCGCGCGGGCGTTCAGTAGCCATTGCCCCAGATCCTCGGTGCCGGCCAGCCGCCACCGCCACGGCGTCTGCAGCATGCCGACCGGAGGAAACTGCGTCTCGACATCGGCTTGCCAGTTGACCAGGCGATTGCCGCCGAACCCGAAAATCGCCTGCATAGGGTCGCCGAGCACACACGTCGGCAGGCTATCCGCGGCCCAGGCTACCAGGCGGTGTTGCGCGGCATTGCAGTCCTGGTATTCGTCGACCAAAAGCCTTGCGTACGTGGCACGCAGCGGCGCGTTGATGTGTCCGGCCTGCAGCAGGTTGGCCGCTGCTTCTCGAATCGCTGGATAGTCCTGGCCGGGATTGGCGAGTTCCAGCGTCTGGGCAGGAAGGCCACTGCGCAGCGGAAACTGCCGCGCAAGCCTCATCGCAAACCCGTCGATCGTCGAGATTCGGTAGGCCAAGCTGGGGATGGCCGCTCTGGCCATACGCGCCCGCAATGCCGCGACACCAGCATTGGTGTGAGTCAAGACCAGGATGGGCTTGCTGCCCGTGTGCGTGGCAAGCGTGTCGGCGATCAGCTGCGTCTTGCCGCAACCCGCCGGCGCAGTGACCGAACCGCGCACCACCCCGAACAGATCGAGTTCAGGCGGCATGGGTCCATGCCCACAGCCGATTCATTACGTCGACGAATCCAGGTTCCGCGTTCTGCAGTTGTGGTCCGACGATCCTGCGGCCGACATGTTGGTAGGCGGAGACGGACTTGAACCAGCCATTCTTGCTGACGCGGGCCGCGCGCCCCAGAAGCTCGCGCGTCGGCGCTGCATAGACACCCTGCGCCGCCCGTTCGCCCTCGATGGCTTCGAGGGTCCGCTGTCCCTCGGACTTTGACCGAATGTGCTCGGCCACGCCGTCGCGGCCGATGCGTTCGATGGCGTAGTGCAGCAGAGAATCGATCGCGGCGTCCGACATGCTGATGAACAGCTCGTCCTCCAATGCGCGACCCGTTCGCCACATGAGCAGGACTACACCCTCGGCGGCAAGCGTCGCAAGGAGCGCCGGCGTGGGCGCCTTGTCTGCATCGATGAACGCAGCCACGTCGTAGCCCAGTCGGCGCATGACGAGCGCCTTCTCCAGACACAGGTCGGGCGTGCTGCCGCCCGCGTTGACGTACGCACCGCCGAGCGCGAAGAACGAGGTCTGGTTGTGATCCTCCACGCCATACTGGTCGATGCCCCGCGCCAGTCCGATTTCACTGGCCCCCTCGCAGACCAGGATGGACTTCGCCAGGAAGGCTTCCGGGTCCGCGCGTAGGATGCCTTGGACCTGATCGGTCACGCCCGCTGGTCGGACTACATGGCGCTCACCTTCGCGCCTCACGATGAACAGCTGATTCCCGGAAAGCTCGCGCAGCGAAACGGGCGAGTGCGTGGTCATGAATACCTGAAGGGGCAGGTTCGCGTCCTTGGCCCCCAAGGAATCCAGCAAGCGCTTGAGCCGGTGAGGCTCCAGTCCGAATTCGACCTCGTCCACGAGTGCGATGGTGGCCGCCTGAGCGGCCTCGCGTTGCAGCCCGGCCATGAGCAATCGTGCCGAGCCTGTCCCGAGCGAGCGCAGCGGGATGCCGGCCTGGCTGTGCAACGCGATCGCACCATCGCCAATAGAGACCGCATGCGCGTCCAACATGGCCTGGGCCTGGCCCACCGGCACACCCAATGCAGTGGCGGTGCGCGTCACGACCTGAAGAGTCTCCGCAAACTGCGCACCGGCCTGGTTGCCGAACCCTGTCCTCGCGTCCCGAGCTGCACGAGCCAACTCGGCGCCCAGATCGGGGCGTTCGTCAGTCAACCTATTGAGCACAGAGCTACGGCTCCAGGACAAATGAGTGCTCGCGTAGTTGCCGATGCGAGCGGGAGCCAGCGCTGCGCGATGCTTCCAGGCGAGACCGCGTTCCAGCCCTTGCTCTTGCGCCCTCTCCGAGTACAGCTGCCACGACGGCTCCAGGTCCGCGCCTACCTCGAGGCGCAGCGTCAACGCGGTCTCAATGTCGGCTCTGGGCTCGGGCTCGATCTGCCCGGTCGCAGCGTCATGCC
>JBHIWE010000108.1:0-13902 GCA_041987645.1 Acidovorax sp.
GATCCAGGGTCCCGGTGGGAGGTGGATGCGGCGCAGGCACCGGCGCGGCGACTGTCATCGGCGCGGCTGCGGCCTGCCGGGCCTGGCCCGGCAATTCCATCAGGTAGGTAGCCATGGCACGCACATCGGCATCGGGCAGCTCGGCCAGGCCGTGGATCACGGGGGCCATAGGCCCTGCGGCCACGCCGTGGCGTGCGGAGAAGCCGGTGCGCAGGTACTGGTACAGCTCTTCGCGGTTCCAGGGCAGCTTGCCTCCGGCCAGCTGGTTGAGTCCTGGGGCGCTCCAGCCCTCAGCCTCTCCGCCCTCCAGGTAGTGGATGCCGCTCTTCTCGGCACCCAGCGCGTTGCGCGGCGAGTGGCAGGCCGCGCAGTGGCCCGCCCCCTCCACCAGATAGGCGCCCCGATTCCATTCGGGGCTGCGGGCAGGATCCGCCTTGAACGGCGTGGCGTCATGAAACAGCAGGTTCCAGCCGGCCATGGCCGGACGCAGGTTGTACGGGAAGGCGAGCTTCGTCTCGGGTGCCCGGGCCTTCACAGCGGGCTGGGACATCAGGTAGCCATACAGCGCCTGCAGATCGCCGTCGCTGAGCTTGGCGAAGGCCGTGTACGGAAAGGCCGGGTAGAGCTGGCGCCCATCTTGGTGGATGCCCTGGCGCATGGCGCGCTCGAACGCCGCGTACGACCAGCGGCCGATGCCGGTTTCCGTGTCGGGCGTGATGTTGGTCGAGTAGATGATGCCGAACGGCGTCTCCAGGCCCAGCCCTCCTGCGTTCGCCGCACCGCCGGGCGCGGTGTGACACACGACGCAGTCCCCGGCCGCGGCGACGAGGCGCCCGCGCTCCAGGGCCTGCGGCGAATAGAGCGACACATCGGGCCCGTCGGTCAGCGGCAAGGCCTGCTTCAGCGGCCACACCATGGCCCCCAAGCCCGCGATGGTGGTGATGCCGGCCGCCAGCCAGCCCAAGCCGCGGCGCAGTGCTGGTCGGGCCAGGGCTCGGTTGCCAGAGCCCGCCTCGCCGGCCAGCGCCAGGCGCAATTGCTCGGGCTGGAAGGGCACTTCGCGCAGGCGCACGCCCGTCGCATGACGGATGGCATTGGCAATGGCGGCGGCAGCGGGCAAGGTCGCGACACCATCCAAGTCCAGCTGACCGTGGCGGATCAGGGCCGCTTCGCCCGCATTGCCGGCCAGCAGTTGGCCGCCCGCGGCCGGTGCCTCGGCAGCGCCGGCAGAGCTGCCCCATGCGTCGAAAGCCGCCGGTGCGCCCACCAGCCGGCGCGCGCCGGCCAGCCATTGCGCATCCTGCTGCACGACTTGCGTGTGCAGGCCTGCGCCCTGCGCGGCCTGCAGATGCTGGCTGTCGTGACCCGCGACCACGCGGGTGACCTCGATCTCGCCGGTCTGCGGATGCACGGCGACCTCGGCCACCCAGGCGCTCCAGGCCGTGCGGTCCCGGCCCTCGGCATCGAGGGTCTGCAGTTGGGCGGTGGCAAAGCCGCGGCCATGCAGGCGCCCATCGGTGCCCGGGGCGGCATCGGGCCACGCGGCCTCCTGGGCCACACGCGCAGCCAGCTCACGCGCAGGCCCCTCGGGCAGATGGCGCAGGCGCCAGTCCAGCGGATCCCGCCCCAGTTCCAGCGCCTGTTCATGCCACAGGCTTTCATGGGCGAAAACCTGGGCCGCGTTGAGTTCGTCCACACCTGCCTGTGTGAGGCCGGTGGCGGCCGGGCCCGACTGCACAGAGCCTGCGCCCAGCACCGTGGCGCGGCCCGCGGCGCGGGCCCGTGCAGGCTGAGCCAACAGCCGCGCGCAGCTGGGACGCACGGCCCAGGGCCGTTCGGACGCGAAGGCCAAGGCAGGTGGCGCCACTGCCGTTGTCTCGGCAACGGTCGGCCGCAAAGCGGTACCGTCAGCGGCAGCAGCAGGCACTGCCATGGGCTGCAATGCCAGCGCCGGCGCTTCGATGCACACGTCGCACGCCACGCTGACGGGCCGGCCCACGGCCTGGGACAGCAGCGCCGCATCGGCGGCCGCGTCCATCAACGCAAGAGAGTGCGGCGCGTGCCCTTCCAGCTGCAGCACCTGTACGGACCGCAAGGAGCACTGCAACAGCTCGGCGATCTCGCCGACCACCATGGCCTGCACGTCAGGGGCGCAGCGGGGCAGCCACAGGCTGGTGCGGCCATCTAGGCACCACGCGATGGCCTGCGCGCCTGCCGGCCGATCGGCGTGGGGAGCCCGCCAGACGAAAGCCTCGCCACCGGCTGCGCGGACGCGGCCATCGCACCACGGCGTTCCGGCATCGGCGCCGTGCCAGTGTGGCGCCAGGCCGGCGGCCGCCTGGCGCGCGTGGACGGGTGACATGGCGACCACGCCGAGGAAATTCCTGTACTGCACCGCGGCGACCACACCGGCCATGGCGCGCGCCTCGTCCAGCCGCGCACTGATCAGTTGGGTACCCTGGTACCGTTGCCCGTCCCAGCCCATCTGCGGCGGCCGGACGGCCAGACCATGCAGCAGGTCTGCAGGCAGTGCCACTGCGTCAGCGGACGAGGGCATGGCGACGGAAGGGACCTGCAGGTTCACGGCCGGGCCTCCTGCGCTTCAGGGGACAGGGACAGGCTGGAGCGGCCTGCACGCAGCTGCACCGCACGCAGCGCGGCCTGCACGATCTCCACATGCGTGCCGCAGCGGCAAAGGTTGTGATGCAGCTCGTTGCGCAGCTCCTGCTCGGTGGGCTGGGGGTTGCGGCGCAGCAGGGCTTCGACGGTCATGACCATGCCGTTGAGGCAGTAGCCGCACTGGGCGGCCTGGCAGTCGATGAAGGCCTGCTGCGTGGGGCCGGGGCTGCGGCGCGAACCGAGCCCCTCGAGCGTGCCCACATCGCGGCCGACGGCCGCCTGCACGGGAATCACGCAAGAGCGCGCTGCCACGCCGTCGATCAACACGGTGCAGGCGCCGCACTCGCCCAGGCCGCAACCGTACTTCGGCCCGTTCAGCTCCAGATCATTGCGCAGCACATGCAGGAGCGCGGTGCCAGGCGCAGCTGGCACTTCGCACTCGCGCCCGTTCACCCGCAAACGGATACCGGCAGGAATGGCCGCGGTGCTGCTGGATCTGAGGGGAACAGGGCTTTTCATGAGAGACGTTCGGCTGCGGGATGGAAGGTCGGGGACTCAGGCGGCGGCCGCGACCTTGGGTTCCACCAGGGGCACGTTGAACACGTCGTAGCCGAAGCACCAGGACGGATCTTCGTTCGTGCGCAGCCAGGTGTTGTCGTGCGAGATGCGCTGGACCTTGCTGGCACGCTCGGCGCGGTTGGCTTCGTACAGAGCAAAGGCGAGCTCGTGGTTGTGCGCACCGACCTCCTTGAGGCAGCGTGCCAGCATGGCGCCGTCCTCGATGGCCATGGCCGCGCCCTGCGCCATGTGCGGCTTCATGGGATGGCAGGCATCGCCCAGCAGCACCATGCGGCCACGGCTCCAGAGCGGCAGCGGATCGCGTTCCAGCAGCGACCACTTGGTCACTTCGACGGTGGCATCGATCAGCGCCTGCACCGTGGGATGCCAGCCCGCGAAGGCTTCGCGCATCTCGTCCTTGCTGCTGGGCAGCCAGCGGTCGTTGAGGTCCCACTTCTCGACGGGCACACCGGTCACGTAGTAGAGCTCGTCCGCCTTGCCAGTGACGAAGTAGGTCATCATGTGGCGGTCATCGCTCCACCACTTCACGCACGCGTCGAAGGGCAGCATGCCGGCCTTGATCTCAGGCGTCGGAAACACGGCGCGGTGGGCCAGGTAGCCCGCGTATTTGGGCAGTTCGGGGCCGAGCAGTTCTTCGCGGATGCGGGAGTTCACGCCGTCGGCGCCGATGACGATGTCGGCCTCTTCCGTCGTGCCGTCGGCGAAGTGCATGACCACCACATCGCCACGGTCCTCCACCTGTGTGAGGAACTTGCCGTAGGCCATCACGCTGCCTGGCAGTGCATCGATCAGCAGCGCGTGGAAGTCGCCACGGTGCACGGTCAGGTAGCTGGCGCCGTACTCCTTGACAGCGTAGTCACCCAGCGGAATCTGGGCCAGCACATCGCCGGTCTGCCAATGACGGCTGTACCAGTAGTCGGGGTGCGAGCCCTGTTCGTTCAGCGCGTCCTCGATGCCGATGCGGCGCAGGATCTTCATCACGTTGGGCCCGACGTGGATGCCGGCACCCAGGCGCGAGAAGCTGGGAGCCTGCTCGTAGACACGGACATTGAATCCTTCCTGCAGCAGCAGTTTGGCGGCAGCAGCGCCGCCGAGGCCGGCGCCGACGACGGCGATACGAGGGGATTGGGACACGTTTTCTCTCCTTGCGGGAATGTTGAAAGTCGGACGGATGGCCGTCGCTGCAGCTGGCTCCTGCCATGGTCAAAGCACTATCCATGCCATGAAAAAACACCACTTATTTAAGTGTGTGCACTCTATTGATTGATTCAAATCAAGCGCACCACAAAGCAGAAGAATAAAACTCATCGCGCCTTTTTTGGTGCAATTAACGCACAAAATGAGTGCAAACCCCTAAGAAAACAGCGTTTGCCAGACGGCACGCCTTTTGCAAAAATAGAGCGCATACACCCATCTGATCTTTATCAACGCGCGCATCCCGCGAACAAGGCAAAGCCATGACTCAGACATTCCGCATCGGCCAGATCGTCCCCAGCTCGAACACCACGATGGAGACCGAAGTGCCGGCCATGCTACAGGCCCATTCCACGCTGCGTCCGCAGGACCGCTTCACCTTCCACTCCAGCCGCATGCGCATGAAGAAGGTCCAGAAGGAAGAGCTCGCAGCCATGGATGCAGAGAGCGACCGCTGCGCGCTGGAACTGAGCGACGCGCGCGTGGATGTGCTGGGCTACGCCTGCCTCGTGGCCATCATGGCCATGGGCCGCGGCTATCACCGCGTGTCGCAAAAGCGCCTGACCGAGCGCACCGAAAGCAACGGCGCCACTGCCCCCGTGATCACCAGCGCGGGCGCGCTGGTCGAAGCACTGAAGGTCATGGGTGCGAAGAAGATCGCTCTGGTGGCGCCCTACATGATTCCGCTGACCCAGCTGGTCATGGACTACATCGCCGCCGAGGGCTTCGAGATCGTGGACTGGCGCGCGCTGGAGATACCCGACAACCTCGAGGTCGGCCGACACGATCCCGCCAAGCTGCCCGGCATCGTCGCCGGAATGAACTACGCCGACGCCGACGTGATCGTGCTCTCGGCCTGCGTGCAGATGCCCTCGCTGCCGGCGGTGGCCCAGGTAGAGGCAGCGACCGGCAAGCCCGTGCTCACGGCCTCCATCGCCACCACCTACGCCATCCTCAAGTCACTGGGCCTGGACCCGGTGGTACCGGGCGCAGGCGCGCTGCTGTCGGGCGCCTATCCCTACGACAACGCCGCCAAGGTCTGAGGAGCATCCGCATGAGCCAAGACACCAGCACCCTCCTCTACGGCGGCCATGTGCACGCCAACGGCATCCGCCAGCACTACCTGCGCTACGGCGGCGCCCAGGGCCAGCGCGCAGGGCGCGACGCCGTCATCCTGATCCCGGGCATCACCAGCCCGGCAGTGACCTGGGGCTTCGTCGCCGAGCACCTAGGCCGCCAGTTCGACACCTATGTGCTGGACGTGCGCGGGCGCGGCCTCTCATCGTCCGGCCCGGGCCTGGATTACGGCCTCGACGCTCAGGCTGCCGACGTGGCCGCGCTCGCTGAGGCCCTGGGCCTACAGCGCTGGGCATTGGTAGGCCACTCCATGGGCGCACGCATCGCCGTACGTGCTGCACGCAGCCAGCCGGACGGACTCACGCGCCTGGTGCTTGTCGATCCGCCCGTATCCGGCCCCGGCCGCCGCTCCTACCCGGCCGCCCTGCCCTGGTACGTGGATTCCATCCGCCAGGCCACGCAGGGCATGGATGCCGAGGCCATGCGCGCCTTCTGCCCCACCTGGACCGATGAGCAGCGCCAGCTGCGCGCCCAGTGGCTGCACACCTGCTATGAGCCTGCGATCGTGCAGAGCTTCGAGGACTTCGGCCGCGACGACATCCACGCCGACCTGCCCCGGATCGCTCAGCCCATGCTGCTCGTCACCGCCGAGCGCGGAGACGTTGTGCGCGCCGAAGACGTGGCCGAGTGGCAGGGCTTGGCGCCCCAAACACAGCACGTGCGCGTGCCACAAGCCGGCCACATGATCCCCTGGGACAACGAGGCCGGCTTCTACGCCGCGCTGGGCGACTTCCTGGGGTCGCGGGTGGACTGACGGCGATCCGGCCCGGATCGCCTCTTGCTTGACCTCTCTCATACCTTCATCGCGACACCAAGGAGACGCACATGTCCGTCAGCGATACCGATCTGATCCAAGCCTGGAAACAGGTGCTCACGCTGTCCCGGCTCGAAGCCGGGCAAACCGTCACCGTGCTCACCGGCGCAGACACGCACCCGCAGACGCTGCGCTGCGCCATCGCCGCCGCCAGCGACATGGGGGCACGCGTCAACCGGCTGGACCTGCCGCCCGTCAACGCCGAAAAGTCGCTCAGTCGCGATTCGCTCGCCTACCTGGGAACGACGCCGCTGACAGGCAACCCAGCCGCCATCGCCGCGCTCCAGGCCAGCGACCTGGTGCTGGACCTCATGACCCTGCTCTTCTCGCCAGAGCAGCACGAGATCCTGCAGACCGGCACCAAGATCCTGCTGGCCGTGGAGCCGCCTGAGGTGCTCTGCCGCCTCGTGCCCACCGAGGGTGACCGCGCGCGCGTGCAGGCCGCGTCGAAGCGCATCGAGGCCGCGAGGCAGATGCGCATCACCTCGGTGGCCGGCACCGATCTGCGCTGCCGGCTGGGCGAGTTCCCCGCCATCTGCGAATACGGCTTCGTGGATCAGCCCGGCCGCTGGGACCACTGGCCCAGCGGCTTCGTGCTGACCTGGCCCGACGAGGGCCACAGCGACGGCCGCGTGGTGCTGGACCGCGGCGACATCCTGCTGCCCATGAAGGACTATGTCACCGAACCCATCGAACTCACGATCGACCAGGGCTACGTCACGCGCATCAGCGGCGGCCTGCAGGCCGAGATCCTCAAGGAATACATGGCAGCCTACGAAGACCCGGAGGCCTACGCCGTCTCCCACGTCGGCTGGGGCCTGCAGCCCCGCGCCCACTGGTCCATGCTGGGCCACTACAACAAGGAAACGCACATCGGCATGGACGCCCGCGCCTTCGAAGGCAACTTCCTCTGGTCCATGGGCCCCAACAACGAAGCCGGCGGCAGCCGCACCACGGCCTGCCATATCGACATACCGATGCGCCACTGCACCGTGGCGCTGGACGGCACGCCCGTGCTGATCGACGGCGTAGTGCAGGACGAACAAGGACTGGCGCGTGCCGCCAGAAGATCCCAGCAAGGCAAGGACATCGCATGACGAACCCCATCACCAGCGCCCAGGACATCCCCGCCGCAGGCGTGCAGGGCGACATCTCCGCCTACGCCCGCCAGGGCTTCGGCACGCCGCTGCCGCTCAAGGCACCCTTCGGCCTGCTCATCATCGACTTCGTCAACGGCTTTGCCGACCCGGCGGTGTTCGGCGGCGGCAACATCCCCGGAGCGATCGCCCGCACGCGCGGCCTGCTGGCCCATGCGCGCGAACGCGGCTGGCCCGTGGCGCACAGCCGCATCGTGTTCTCGGACGACGACGCGGACAGCAACATCTTCTGCCTGAAGGTGCCAGGCATGCTGACGCTGAAGGAGGACAGCCCGGCCAGCGCCATCGTGCCGGAGCTGGCCCCCGCGCCCGGCGAGTACGTTGTGCGCAAGAGCACGCCCTCGGCCTTCTTCGGCACCATGCTCGCACCCTGGCTGGCCCAGCGCGGCGTGCAGACGCTGGTGGTGGCAGGCTGCGTGACCAGCGGCTGCGTGCGCGCCAGCGTGGTCGATGCCATGCAGTCCGGCTTCCGTCCTCTGGTGGTGGCAGACTGCTGCGGCGACCGCGCCCTGGGTCCGCACGAGGCCAACCTGTTCGACATGGCGCAGAAGTACGCGGCCGTGATGCCCCTCGACCATGCCCTGGCCGACACCGACGCGCTGGAAAAACGCTGAACAAGCCCCTGGCATGCCCGATCGCGTGCCAGCGAAGACCGCCACCCCATGAACCTTCCCCAGCCCCAAGCCCTGCACGCGCAGCTGCTCGATCGCACCGACGCCCTGCTCGTGCTGCGCCAGCCGGTAGCGCCTCCACCACCCGCACCGGGGCAGCCGGGCTCGGCCACCAATTACGTGCCCGCCGCGCCAGAAATCTTCGTGGCCGTGCTGGCCGACGCCGATGCGCCGCAGGGCTGGCGCGCCCTGGCCTTCAACGGCCATGTGGACCTGGGCACGGGCATCCGCACGTCCCTGGCACAGATCGTGGCCGAAGAGCTCGAAGTGCCGCTGGACCAGTTGGACATTGTGCTGGGCCACACGTCCGCGTCGCCCAACCAGGGGCCGACCATCGCCAGCGCCAGCATCCAGATTTCCGCCGTGCCGCTGCGCCGCGCCGCCGCCCAGGCGCGCGAACAGCTGCTGGCGCTGGCCGCCGCGCACTGGGGCGTCGCCGCCGACCAGCTGCAGGCCCGCGACGGCCTGGTGCGCTTCGCCGATGAAGGCGATGCGCGTACGCTCCATTACGGGCAGTTGCTGCAGGACCAGCTACTGCACCTGCCGCTTGCAGCGCCCGAGCAGGCAGTCAAGCTCAAGCCCGCCAGCGACTACCGGCTGGTAGGCCGCGGCGCTGCGCGCGTGGACATCCCCGCCAAGGCCACCGGGGAGCTGAGCTTCGTGCACGACGTGCGCGTGCCAGGCATGCGCCATGGCCGCGTCGTGCGCCCGCCGCACCCGGGCCGCGACGGCGGCGGCTTCATCGGCCGCTGCCTCGTCGCGGTGGACCATGCCTCGGTCGTCCACCTGCCGGGCAATGTGCAAGTGGTCGCCGAAGGCGACTTCGTCGGCGTGGTCGCCGACCGCGAGGAGCAGGCCATCGCAGCCATGCGCGCGCTGCGCGTGCAGTGGCGCCCGGTGCCACCCGCCCCCGACCTGAGCGACCTGGCCGGCGCTATCCGCGCGAACCCGGCGCAGCGTCGGGCGCTGGTGGACGAAGGCGACGTGGATGCGGCCTTCAAGGGGCCGGAGACCGCCGCCGTGCTGGAACGCAGCTACGTCTGGCCCTACCAGATGCATGCCTCCATCGGCCCGTCCTGCGCGGTGGCCGACTTCCAGCAGGGCCGGCTCACGGTGTGGGCCGGCACGCAGAACCCGCATATGCTGCGCACCGACCTGGACCGGCTGCTGCAGCTGGGCGAGGACCGCATCGAGGTCGTGCGCCTGGAGGCGGCGGGCTGCTACGGCCGCAACTGCGCCGACGACGTCTGCGCCGACGCCGCCCTGCTCTCCATGGCCGTGGGCGCACCCGTGCGCGTGCAGCTCACGCGCGAGCAGGAGCACCAGTGGGAGCCCAAAGGCACGGGCCAGCTCATGGACGTGCGCGCCGCCATCGGCCGCGATGGCAGCCTGCAGGCCTACGACTTCGCCGTGCGCTACCCCTCCAACGATGCGCCCATGCTGGCACTGCTGCTCACCGGCCGTGTGCCGGGCCAGCCGCGCACGCTGGAGATGGGCGACCGCACGGCCGTGCCGCCCTACCGCTACGCCAGCCGGCGCATCGCCTGCCACGACATGGCGCCGCTGGTGCGCTCCTCCTGGCTGCGCGGCGTGTCGGCCCTGCCCAACTCCTTCGCCCACGACTGCATGATCGACGAACTGGCCCATGCGGCCGGCGCCGATCCCGTGGACTACCGGCTCCGCCACCTCGACGACCGGCGCGCCATCGAACTAGTCGAAGCCACGGCCCGCCATGCGGGCTGGCAGTGCGGCGGCCCGGGCACCAGAGGAGTGCCCGGCGCAGACGGCCTGTTGCGCGGGCGTGGCGTGGCCTATGCGCGCTACGTCCACAGCCGCTTTCCCGGCTTCGGCGCGGCCTGGGCCGCCTGGGTCATCGACATCGAGGTCAACCCCGCCAGCGGCCGCATCGCCGTGCGGCGCGTGGTGGTGGGCCAGGACACGGGCATGGTGGTCAACCCCGACGGCGTGCGCCACCAGATCCACGGCAACGTCATCCAGACCTTGAGCCGCAGCCTGATGGAACGCGTGGCCTTCGATGCCCAGGGCGTCGCAAGCCGCGAGTGGGGCGGCTACCCCATCATCGGCTTTCGCGACGTGCCGCCCATCGAGGTGGTGCTCATGCCCCGACAGGACGAACCGCCGATGGGTGCCGGCGAATCCGCCTCGGTGCCGGGCCCGGCCGCGCTGGCCAACGCGCTTTTCGACGCTACGGGCCAGCGCTTCTACCAGGCCCCGTTCACCCCGGATGCCGTGCGCGCCGTGCTCGAAGGCTGACGGTGGAGCCCACGGACCTCGACAGCCTGGTGCTGCGCACGGCGAACAGCTGGCTGCAGGCCGGCATTCCCGGCTGGCTGGTGAGCGTTGCGCGCACCTGGGGCTCGTCGCCCCGGCCGCCGGGCTCGCTCATGACCCTGAACGCTCACGGTGAGGTAGTGGGTTCGGTCTCGGGCGGCTGCATCGAGGACGACCTGATCCGCCGCGTGCAGCAGGCCGCGCAGGGGCCGTCGCCATCGTTTTCGACCGCGGCCGTGCCCGAAGTGCTTCGCTACGGCATCTCGGCGGATGAGGCCCACCGCTTCGGCCTGCCCTGCGGCGGCACCATGGAACTGGTGATGGAACCCCTGCAGCCCCACAGCCGGCTCCCCGAGTTGCTGGACGCCTGCACGCAGCGGCGTTACGTGGAGCGCACGCTGCATCTGGCCACCGGCAATGCGCTGCTACGCGAAGTGCCGCACGGCGCGGCGCCGCAGCTGGATACCGAGCGCTTCGTGGCATGCTTCGCCCCGGCCGCCCGCCTGGTCGTCATCGGCGCGGGCGATACGGCGTTCTACGTGTGCCAGATCGCACTGAGCGTCGGTTTCGACATCGTGCTGAGCGATCCGCGCCTGGAGCGGGCGCCCGCCTGGGCGCAGGGGCGCATCGCCTTCACGCGCGAGATGCCCGACGACGTAGTGCTGGCCCTGCGGGAAGACGCCAGCACGGCCGTGCTGGCGCTGAGCCACGACCCGAAGCTGGACGACCTGGCCCTGATCGAGGCCTTGCGCTCACGGGCCTTCTATGTCGGCGCCATCGGATCACGCAACAACAGCGCGCGGCGGCGCGAGCGGCTGCAGCAGCACTTCGGCCTGAGCGACACCGAGATGGATCGCTTGCATGGCCCCGCCGGCCTTTTCATCGGCAGCAGGACGCCGGCCGAGATCGCGCTCTCGATGATGGCCGAGGTAGTCGCGGCGAAGAACGGCGCACTCGTAGCACCGGCCTTCGCCCCGCAGACCCCGCGGCCCCTCTACGGATAAAGGCAAGTCCGCGCCCGCAGCCGATCAGTCCACGCTGGCGCCGGATTCCTTCACTACCTTGCCCCACTTCACGCTCTCCTTCTGGATGAAGGCGGCGAACTGCTCGGGCGTCTCGCCGGCGGCTTCGGCGCCCTGCTCGGCGAGCTTCTTCTTGATGTCCGGCTGGGCCAGCACCTTGACGATGGTGGCGTTGAGCTTGGCGACCACCGGCGCGGGCGTGCCGGCCGGCGCGAACATGCCGAACCACGAGGTGGCCTCGTAGCCGGGCACGCCGGCTTCGGCGATGGTCGGCACGTCGGGCAGTTCGGGCGAGCGCTTGGCCGTGGTCACTGCGATGGCGCGCAGCTTGCCCGAACGCACATGTTGGATGGCCGAGGGCATGTTGTCGAACATGATCGCGATCTGGTTGCCCAGCAGGTCCGTCACGGCCGGCGCGCTACCTTTGTAGGGCACGTGCTGCATGTCCACCTTGGCCATGCTCTTGAAGAGTTCGCCCGAAAGGTGGATGGAGCTGCCGCTGCCCGAGGAGCCGAAGTTGATCTTGCCCGGATGGGCCTTGGCATAGGCGATCAGCTCCTGCACCGTCTTGAAAGGCTGCGCGGGATTGGCGACCAGCAGGTTGGGCACGTTGGCCACGCGCGTGAGCGGCGCGAAGTCCTTGATCGGATCGAAGGGCATCTTCTTGTAGAGCGCCGCATTGATGGCGTGCGTGCCCACCGTGCCCATGAAGAGCGTGTAGCCGTCGGCCGGCGCCCGCGCGGCCAGCTGGCCGCCGATGTTGCCGCCCGCGCCGGCGCGGTTGTCCACCACCACCGGTTGGCCCAGCTCCGCGCCCATGCCCTGGGCGACGATGCGCGCCAGGATGTCGGTGGTGCCCCCGGCCGCGAAAGGCACGACGATGGTGATGGTCTTGCTCGGGAACGCACCTTGCGCCGCGGCCAGGCCGGGCAGGAGCGCGCAGGCGATTGCGGCGGTGCCAGCGGCGGCGATCAGGCCGCGGCGCAGGATCGGGGAATGGGAAAGGGTCATGGTTTGTTTCCTCTATCTCTTCTTCTATGGGGATGGCGATGCGGGGAGCGGCGGGCACCTGGCCCGCGCGTTCACTCCTGCACGATGGACGATGGGTGGTTGGCCAACGGCGTCACCTTGATCTGCATGTAGGGAAAGAGCGGCAGGCCACTGAGCAGGGTGTGCAGCTCATCGTTGCTGGCCACATCGAGGATGCTGACGTTGGCGTACTCGCCCACCACGCGCCACAGGTGGCGCCACTTGCCTTCGCGCTGCAGCCGCTGCGAATATTCCTTTTCCTTGCGCTTGATCTCCTCCGCCACTTCGGGGGCCAGGGTGGACGGGATCTGCACGATCATCTGCACCATGAACAGCATGGGTATCTCCTTCGGGGGTTGAGCGAAATTCGGGCGGCCGAGCCGCCTCTCGGGAAACTCAGAGATGCGGCCAGATCAGCATGGTGGCCGCGTAAATGGCGCCCACCAGCAGCATGGAAACCACGGTGTAGCCCATGATGTCCTTGAGCTTGAGCTTGGACAGCGCCAGCGCGGGCAGGATCCAGAAGGGCTGGACCAGATCGTTCCAGCCGTTGCCCAGCATCACCGACATGGCGGTCTGCGCCTGCGATGCGCCCAGCGTGCGGGCCGCGTCGATCATGAACGGGCCCTGCAGCACCCAGTGGCCGCCGCCCGAGGGCGCGAAGAAGTTGATGACGAAGGAACTGACGAAGCCCCAGAGCGGCAGCGTGGCCGCCGTGGAGATGTTCACGAACACGTGGGCGATGGACTCCACCAGCCCCGAGCCGTGCATGATCGCCATGATGCCGGCGTAGAACGGGAACTGCAGGATGATCCCGCCGATGGTCTTCACGCCCTCGTTGACCTTCTCCACGTACTGCATCGGCGTGCCCAGCAGCAGCACGCCGAGGAACAGGATGAAGAAGTTGATCATGTTCAGGTCGAGGTTGCCGCCCTTGATGAAGTGCATCGCCACATAGGCCATGCCGCACAGGCCGATCAGCAGGCTCAGCAGGCGGCTGTGGTTCAGGCGCCAGGCCAGCGTCTTCTCGTCGCCCAGCAGGCCTTCGGCGCTGGCGGCGGGCTTGGCATCCGCCACGGTGGCCGGGTCCAGCTCGATCACGGTCTCGCCGCGCTGGGGGTGCATGGCGGCATTGAGCAGCGGCAGCGTGACCAGCACGGCCAGGCTGGTGAGCAGGATGGGTGCGGAGAAGATGGTCTGCGTGAGCGGGATCAGGCCCATGCTGCCCTCGAACGCGTGGCCCTTGGTAGAGATGAGCACCGGGATCGTCGCCGAGAAGCCCAGGCTGTACATCGTGAAGCCGGTATAGGCCGAGGCGATGATGAGCGGGTAGTGCACGCCCTTGACCTTCAGCGCCAGCTTGCGGGCGATGATGCCGCCGATCACCA
>JBHIWE010000109.1:0-13886 GCA_041987645.1 Acidovorax sp.
ACGCCGAACAGCATCTCGGCGTATCCGGTTGGCGCGAGCACCGTGCCTGGCACGCTGCGTCCAAGCTGGAGGAACAGTTCGTAGGCAATGGTCTTGTAGCCTTCCGGTCCGTAGGGATTGCCCGTATGGAAACGGGTCAGGTTGCTGGCGGGCATGAAGCCCGCTTCGTCGACGATGCGACGCAGCACGGTCCAGCGGCTTTCGGTGGGGCTGGCGATCACATGGGCGCCCAGGCTGGCGATGCTCAGGCCAACGGCCAGGCAGGCGGGGAAAAGAGCCTGTTTACGATCTCGCAGGGGTCGCGTTGGAGCGCAATCGGGATGAGTGGATGCTTCGGGTGCGCCGCATGGGCCCATGCCCACGCAAGCAGCCGGGGCGTCCAATCGCCCGATTTCGCTCCAACCCGTCGGGCAGTCGTCTTGGCGGGCGGTCTGCGGCGTTGCGGCGCTTGCCAATAGCCGAGCTATTGGCTGCGCACCGCGCCTTGCATCCCATCCCGCCAAGGCCGCTGCGCGACCCCTGGGAGATCGTAAATAGGCTCTAAGACGCAAAGGGGTCATGGTGGTCTGCTCCAGGAGATACAGGAATCACCCGGCAAACCATCGTGGGCCGCAGCGCAGCGTCAGATCGCTGCCTGCCAAGGCCTTGCGGTCAACCCGGGTGTGTTGAACGCAGCGCAGTGTAGGCCCCGCACTGACGCATTTTGCCTGCGCAAGTTACGGCTGGAAACCGTTTCTGTGCGCTATTTCACGCATGTTTGCGCGGCGACAGCACCGCGCCCCGCCCCCGGCGGTGGATCAGCCGCGCAGGCGGTCGATCAACCCGTTCAGGGCCTCCAGCGACCCGAACTGGATCGCCAGCTCGCCCATGTCTTCTACGCGGCCATGGCGCTTGACGCGTTTTTTGACGCGCACCTCGACCTCGGCCATGAGCAGGTCCGAGAGTTCTTCTTCCACCCGCTTCAGGTCGCGCGACTTTTCCTTCTTGGGCTTTTGCGGCACCAGACTGAACTCGGCGCTGAGCTTTTTCACCAGCGCCTCGGCCTCGCGCACCGACAGCTTCTTGGCCGCGATCTGGTTGCCCGCCGTGATCTGCGCGGCGCGGTCCAGCGCCAGCAGCGCGCGCGCATGGCCCATGTCGATGTCGCCCGCCATCAGCATGGTCTGCACCGGCTCGGCGAGGTTCAAGAGGCGCAGCAGGTTGCTGGCGGCGCTGCGCGAGCGGCCCACGGCCTGCGCGGCCTGCTCGTGCGTGAGGCCGAATTCGCGCACCAGGCGTGCCAGGCCCTGAGCCTCTTCCAGCGGGTTCAGGTCTTCGCGCTGGATGTTCTCGATGAGCGCCATGGCGGCGGCGGCTTCGTCGGGCACTTCGCGCACCAGCACCGGCACCTCGGCCAGGCCCGCCAGGCGCGAGGCGCGGAAGCGCCGCTCGCCCGCGATGATTTCGTACTTGCCGGCGTTCTCGCCCGACGCCAGCCGCCGCACCAGGATGGGCTGCATGATGCCCTGGGCCTTGATGCTCTCGGCCAGCTCGTAGAGCGCGCCTTCGTCCATGCGGGTGCGCGGCTGGTAGATGCCGGGCACGAGTTCGCTCAGCGCCAGCGTGCTGGGCAGGCCGGTATTGGCGGCGGGGGCTTCGGGCGCGGCGGCGGTGGGAGCGGCCGTGCCGGCCGGCAGCGGGTGGCGACCTTGGGGCCGAGCAGCGCCTCGAGTCCGCGGCCGAGGCCCTTGGGTTTCTTGGTGGCCATGGGGTTTCGCTTCAGTTCGATGATGTGGGGTTGTGCAGGAAGCCTGCCAGCAGCGCCTGCCCTTCGGGCCAGTCGCCCAGCCCGGATTCGGCATTGAGGTGGCCGCGCTCGCCCGCATCGTGCAGCTGCGTGCCCCAGGCGGCGGCCAGCGCGGTGGCGCGGTCCCAATGGCAATAGGGGTCGTTGCGGCTGGCGACCAGGGTGGCGGCGAAGGGCAGCGGCTGGAGCGCGATGGGGCTCCAGCCGGGCAGCAGAGGCGCGACCTCGGGCGATTCCACGTCGCCGGGCGCGACCAGCAGCGCGCCCCGCACCTTGTGGGTGTTGCGCGAGTGGGCGGCCCACCAGGCGGTGAGGATGCAGCCCAGGCTGTGGGCGACCAGCACGACCGGGCCGTCGGCATCGACCACCGTCTCTTCCAGCCGTGCGGACCAGTCGCCACGCAGCGGGCGCTGCCAGTCGTGCTGCTCCACGCGCTGCCAGCCGTGCAGCTGCTCCCAGCGGGTCTGCCAGTGGCCTTCGCCGGAGTTCTGCCAGCCGGGCAGGATCAGCACGTTGGACGGATTCATGCGGTGTGCTCTGGTTTTGATAGCTGATGACCTAGGTGGATCAAGCGCTGGCGGCCGGCTTGGGGGCCAGGCCCTCCTGCACGCGGCGCACCATCTCGCGGGCGAATTCGACGAAGGCCACGCTGCCGCGCGCCTGCGGGTCGAACACCACGCCGGGCAGGCCGTAGCTGGGCGCTTCGGCCAGGCGCACGTTGCGGGGAATGACGGTGTCGAACACCTTGTCGCCGAAATGGTCCTTGAGCTGCGCGCTGACCTGGGACTGCAGCGTGATGCGCGGATCGAACATCACGCGCAAGAGGCCAATGATCTGCAGGTCGCGGTTGAGGTTGGCGTGCACCTGCTTGATGGTGTTGACCAGATCGGTGAGGCCTTCGAGCGCGAAGTATTCGCATTGCATGGGCACGATCACGCCGTGCGCGCTGCAGAGGCCGTTGAGGGTGAGCATGGACAGGCTGGGCGGGCAGTCGATGAGCACGAAGTCGTAGTCGGCATCGACCTCGGCGAGCGCGGCCTTCAGGCGGCGTTCGCGCTGCTCCTGCGTGACGAGTTCCACCTCGGCGCCGGCCAGCTCGCGGTTGGCGCCCAGCACCTGGTAGCCGCATTGTCCGGCGGCCACCGCGGCTTCCTTGATGGAGGCGGATTCGAGCAGGACGTCATAGACGCTCAGCTCCAGCGCGCGCTTGTCCACGCCCGAGCCCATGGTGGCGTTGCCCTGCGGGTCCAGATCGACCAGCAACACGCGCTGCCCGATCTGGGCCAGGCCGGCGGCCAGGTTCACGGTGGTGGTCGTCTTGCCGACGCCGCCCTTTTGGTTGGCGATGCAAAAAATCTGGGCCATGGCTACGGTTGCCTCTGCGTTGGACGGACGATGGAAAGGAGGGCGAGTGTATGCGACTGACCTTGCGGATTCCGTGGCAAGCGGCGATGCGGGCGGCAGGGCTGCGTCACGCGGCAGGGGCGCGCTGCATCCAGACGATGCAGCGCTCGGCGTCCAGGCCGGGCACGGCCAGCGGTTCCACACGGGATACCGACACCCCCGCGGGCAATGCAGCGATCTCGTCGGCCGGGTGCTTGCCCTTCATGGCCAGCCAGGTGCCGCCCTCTTTCAGCGCGCCGTGGGACCAGGTGGTGAAGTCCGGCAGCGAGGCGAAGGCGCGGCAGCTGACCACGTCGAAGGGCTGGGCCAGCGTCTCGACTCGCGCATGCAGCCCGTGCAGATGCGGCAGGCGCAGCGTGGCGGCGGTCTGCTGGATGAAGGCGGCCTTCTTGGCGACCGTGTCCACGCAGCTCACGTCGAGCGTGGGGCAGCAGATGGCGAACACCACGCCGGGCAGGCCGCCGCCCGAGCCCACGTCCAGCAGGCGCTGCGTGGCGGCCGCACCGCCCTGCTGCCCTGCCTCGGCGGCCAGGTGGCGCTGCAGCGGCGGCACGGCGGCCAGGCTGTCGAGCAGGTGGTGCGTGAGCATCTCCTGCGGGTCGCGCACGGCGGTGAGGTTATAGACCTTGTTCCACTTCTGCAGCAGCGCGAGGAAGTCCAGCAGCTGTTGTTGTTGCGCGTCCGACAGCGTGAGGCCCAGCGCTTCGATGCCGCGCTGCAGGGGCTGCAGCAAGGGGTTGTGGGGGGCGGCCGTGGTGCTCATGCCGATGCTTCCGTCTCTGCGGTGGTGGCGGCCTGCGGATGTTGGGCGAAGCCCTTGAAGCCGCCCTTCTTCAGATGCACCAGCAGCAGCGAGATGGCGGCGGGCGTGACGCCGGAGATGCGCGAGGCCTGGCCCAGCGTTTCGGGCCGGTGCTTCTGCAGCTTCTGCCGCACTTCGATGGAGAGCGCGGGTACCTGCAGATAGTCCAGCGCCTCGGGCAGGCGCAAGGTTTCGTAATAGGCGGCGCGCTGCACTTCGTCGTTCTGTCGGTCGATGTAGCCGGAATACTTGGCGGAGATCTCCACCTGCTCGATCACTGCGGCGCTCAGCTCGCCCAGCGTTTCACGTGAAACATCGGCCGTGCGGTACTTGCCGCCGTCCAGGCTTACCAGCTGCTCGTAGGGCACATCGGGGCGGCGCAGCAGCTCGAAGAGGTTGTATTCGTGCTCGATGGCCTTGCCCAGCACGCGGGCGGATTCGGTGGCCGGCAGGTTGCGCGGGTTCACCCAGGTGCTCTTGAGACGCTCTGTTTCACGTGAAACAGCGTCGCGCTTGCGGCTGAAGGCGTCCCAGCGGGCATCGTCCACCAGGCCCATGCGGCGCCCAGCTTCGGTCAGGCGCATGTCGGCGTTGTCTTCGCGCAGCTGCAGGCGGAATTCGGCGCGGCTGGTGAACATGCGGTAGGGCTCGGTCACGCCCTTGGTGATGAGGTCGTCCACCAGCACGCCCAGGTAGGCTTCGTCGCGGCGCGGCAGCCAGGCTTCTTCGCCACGGCATTGCAGGGCAGCGTTGATGCCGGCAAACAGGCCTTGCGCTGCAGCTTCCTCGTAGCCCGTGGTGCCGTTGATCTGGCCGGCGAAGAAGAGGCCCTGGATCTGGCGCGTCTCGAAGCTGCTCTTGAGCGAGCGCGGGTCGAAGTAGTCGTATTCGATGGCGTAGCCGGGGCGCAGGATGTGGGCGTTCTCCAGGCCGCGCATGGAGCGGACCAGGTCGTACTGCACGTCGAACGGCAGGCTGGTGGAGATGCCGTTGGGGTAGAACTCGTGGGTGGTCAGGCCCTCGGGTTCCAGGAAGATCTGGTGGCTGTCCTTGTCGGCGAAGCGGTTGATCTTGTCTTCCACGCTCGGGCAGTAGCGCGGGCCCACGCCCTCGATCTTGCCGGTGAACATGGGGCTGCGGTCGAAGCCGGAGCGGATGATCTCGTGCGTGCGCTCGTTGGTGTGCGTGACCCAGCACGGCACCTGGCGCGGGTGCATGGCAGCGTTGCCCATGAAGCTGAACACGGGCACCGTGCCCTCGTTCACGCCGCCGGGCATGCCGTCGCCGGGCTGCTCTTCGAGCTGGCTGAAGTCGATGCTGCGGCCGTCGATGCGCGGCGGCGTGCCGGTCTTCAGGCGCCCTTGCGGCAGCTGCAGTTCCTTCAGGCGCGCCGACAGGCTCACGGCCGGCGGGTCGCCCGCGCGGCCCGCGGAATAGTTGTTCAGGCCGACGTGGATCTTGCCGTCCAGGAAGGTGCCGGCCGTCAGCACCACGGTGCGGGAGCGGAAGGCGATGCCCACCTGCGTGACGGCCCCCACCACGCGGTCGCCCTCCACCATCAGGTCATCGACGGCCTGCTGGAACAGCCACAGGTGGGGCTGGTTCTCCAGCATGCGGCGTATGGCGGCCTTGTAGAGCACGCGGTCGGCCTGCGCGCGGGTGGCACGCACGGCCGGGCCCTTGGAGCTGTTGAGCGTGCGGAACTGGATGCCGCCTTCGTCCGTGGCCAGCGCCATGGCGCCGCCCAGCGCATCGACTTCCTTGACCAGATGGCCCTTGCCGATGCCACCGATGCTGGGGTTGCAGCTCATCTGCCCCAGCGTTTCGATGTTGTGCGTCAGCAGCAAGGTCTTGCTGCCCATGCGGGCGGCGGCGAGTGCGGCCTCGGTGCCGGCATGGCCGCCACCGACGACGATGACATCGAATTCCTGGGGGTACAACATGGTGCTTCACTCTCCGGGCCGGTGGATGCGGCCCTCACAAACCTAAGGGGAACCGGCAATTTTCCCACGCCAGGACTTTTCTGTCGCTGGTGGGGGCTGCATGCGGTGTTTCACGTGAAACATCCGGTGCGCAGGCCGCCTCCTGCAGTGCCCTGGAACGATTCGGCTGGAAGGGCGGCACGACAATTTGTTGCAACATCCCTGGCGTCGCCCTCTCTGCCTCGCGGGTGCTGGCGAGCCCGGCCGTACCTGCACCTCGTGCTATGAAACGTGGAGCGCTGGGGTTGCGGCACCAGGCGTGATCGGCTGCAGCACCGCCCAATTCTGAGAACATGCGGGCACTGGTTCTTGGCCGGTCGCAATAACCCCTTCTCCCAATGGCGCGCATGTCGCACTTCGCACTCTCGCACTTCCTGTACACCAGCATGCTGCATTCTGCAGAGCCTGCCACTGCGGTTGCGGCCATCGTTCGGCATGCGCGGGCGGCCAACGCCGTGCGGGGGTTGTCAGGCGTACTGGTGTTCGATGGGCAGGCGTTCTGCCAGTATGTGGAAGGTCCGGCCCAGGCCGTCGATGACTTGCTGACGCGCCTGCAGCGGGACTCCCGCCATGTCTGTTTCACGTTGCACCACCACGGCCCGCTCAGCGAAGGTCGGCGGTTCTGCCAATGGTCCATGGCCTATGGGCTGGCCAGCGATATCGTCTTGCTGGAGCGGCTGAGTTCGCTGCGCGGACCCGAGGCGGTCGAGGCGCTTCAAGCCATGCTGCCCGAGCTGGACTTCGGCCCCTGTCAGCCCGCCTGATCTGCAGCACAGGCTCTCGGGCCTCCGCCAGCGCGCTGGCGGGCTTCGCGCTAGCATGCAGAGGTTTCGCCTGGTGTACTTGCTCAGGCGGTGCGGCTGCAGCGCCGCCGTGCTTTCTCCCCCTCCCCTTTCAACCCTTCTCTCAGGTCATTCCATGAAGCTCTACTACAGTCCCGGTGCCTGCTCCCTGTCTCCCCACATCGCATTGCAGGAGGCCGGCCTGGCCTTCACGCCCGTACTGGTGAGCACCAAGAGCCATAAGCTGCAGGACGGCTCGGACTTCTATGAGATCAACCCCCTGGGCTACGTGCCGGTGTTGGAGCTGGACGACGGCAGCCGCCTGCGCGAAGGCCCGGCCATCGTGCAGTACATCGCTGATCAGGCTCCGCACAAGAATCTGGCGCCCGCCAATGGCACGCTGGGCCGCTACCGCCTGCAGGAGTGGCTGAACTTCATCAGCACCGAGCTGCACAAGGGCTTCAGCCCGCTGTTCAATCCGGCCACGCCTGACGCTTACAAAACCATCGCCCGCGACAAGCTGCTGCAGCGCATGCGGTGGATGGACAGCCAGCTGGAAGGCAAGGAATGGCTGCTCGGCGAGCACTTCTCGGTCGCCGACGGCTATCTGTTCACCGTCTGCAACTGGGGCCGCCTGGTGGCGGTGGATCTCTCGGGCCTGCAGCACCTGCAGGCCTACCTGGCCCGCGTGGGCGCGCGCCCGGGCGTGCAGGCCGCACTCAAGGCCGAAGGGCTGCTGAAGTAAGGCGACAGGGGGGACGCCCTCACAAACGATCCGGTGCGCGCATTGGGCGCGTGCCTGCCCGCATGGAGCGGCCACACCCCTGTGCCCTTCGCCGATGCCGATCGAAAGGTGGACTCCTGCCCTTCTCTCGGCCCGTTCGGCCGCAGCGATCACCGAGCGAGCCATCGGCCCCTTGCTCGCGCCCGGCCATGCTGTATGCCGCTCTTCATCTGCCATGTTTCACGTGAAACACTGCGCGCTCCCACACCGTGAGTGACATGTGTCGATCACGAGGCGCTGGCCTGCGGGAGGGGCCGGGCGCAGAAAGAAGCGCGAGGCATGGAGCGGCCTCATCGGAGGCGGCCCCAGATGCCGAAGCGGCACTTGCGCAGCATACTTATGCGGTCAACAGATAAGGACGTGGCGCCGTCCCACGGCGGCCGTGCTCCCCTCGCGGTACTGTTGTGCCTGAGAGAACCTGAGGTGCCCGTGCGTCCGCGCCGGCCTGCTCCTTCCCCCTTACCCACACCCTGACCCCAGGAGAACCACCGATGTCCCAGACGCTTTTCGATCCCATCCACGCCGGCGACCTGCACCTGGCCAACCGCATCGCCATGGCGCCGCTCACGCGCAACCGCTCGCCCGGCGCCGTGCCGCGCGACATCACCGCCACCTACTATGCCCAGCGCGCCAGCGCCGGCCTGCTGATCACCGAAGCCACGGCCATCAGCCACCAGGGCCAGGGCTATGCCGATGTGCCTGGCCTCTACGGTACCGAGCAGCTCGACGGCTGGAAGAAGGTGACCGCGGCCGTGCACGAAAAGGGCGGCAAGATCGTCACCCAGCTCTGGCATGTGGGCCGCATCTCGCATAACGACCTGCAGCCCGAAGGTGGCGCCCCGGTGGCGCCCTCGGCCATCGCCGCCAAGGCCAAGACCTACCTCATCGACAAGTCCACCGGCAAAGGCCACTTTGCTGCCACGTCCGAGCCCCGTGCCCTGGACGCTGAAGAGTTGCCCGGCATCGTGCATGAATATGCCGCCGCTGCCCGCAACGCGGTGGAGACGGCCGGCTTCGACGGCGTGGAGATCCACGCCGCCAACGGCTACCTGCTGGACCAGTTCCTCAAGACCGGCGCCAACCAGCGCACCGATGACTACGGCGGCAGCATCGAGAACCGTGCCCGCCTGCTGCTGGAGGCGACCCGCGCCGTGGTGGATGCCATCGGCGGGGGCAAGGTAGGCATTCGCCTCTCGCCCGTCACGCCGGCCAACGACATCGTCGATGCCGACCCGCAGCCACTCTTCGACTACGTGATACGCCAACTCGCGCCGCTGGGGCTGGCGTACATCCACGTCATCGAAGGCTCCACCGGCGGACCGCGCGAGATGGCTGACCGTCCCTTCGACTACGAGGCCCTCAAGACCGCCTACCGCCAAGCGGGTGGTAAGGGTGCCTGGATGGTGAACAACGCCTACGACCGCGCCCTGGCGCTGGACGCCGTGGCCAGCGGCCGCGCCGACATCGTCGCCTTCGGCAAGGCCTTCATCTCCAACCCCGACCTGGTCGAGCGCCTGCGCCAGGACGCGCCGCTCAACGACTGGGATCAGAGCACCTTCTACGGCGGCGGCGAGAAGGGCTATATCGACTACCCCACGCTGGAGCAGTCGAAGCAGCCCAGCTGACGGCATTCCTCGCCACGCGCGATGAGCGGGCCGGGCAGGTGACTACTGCCCGGCCTTTTTCATGACCGTTATTCAGGCCCAATGGGCCTGTAGCCCTTGTATATGTTGGGGTGTGTGCTATTAAATAAATAGCGATCGAGATGCGGGTGGCGCCAGCGCGAGCCGCAGCCCCATCACTGCGATGACCGTGATCTCCGCCTATCGCGGACCATCCGGGCGGCTCGGGCCATCGCTCCTCTCGACCTCGTCGGTGGGTCGCAGCACCCAGACCAGCCCGGCACGCAGGCCCTGGCCGTCCGGCCCTGGGCCCAGCACCAGCCGGGTGCCCAACAGCTCCGCATAGCGCGCCACGATCGCCAGGCCCAGACCGGCGCCCTGCCCCAGGCGCTCTCCTTCGCGCCCCTGCGCCCAGCGCTGCATGAGGTCGCTGCGCTGGGTCGGGGAGATGCCCAAGCCGTTGTCGGCCACGGCCAGCGTCACGCTGGCCGGCACATCGGCCCCGTCGCCCGCGCCCTGCAGGATCTCCACCGTGATGCGCGGCGGCGGGCCGCCCTCGGCCGGGCGACCGTAGCGCAGAGCGTTGTCGATGAGGTTGTTCAGCACGCCTTCGATCAGCAGGGCCTGGCCCGGCACCGTGACGGGCTGGTCCAGCCCGCGCGCGCCCAGGTCCACGCCAGCCGCATCGGCACGGGGCAGAAAGCGCAGCACGGCGTTGCGGGCCAGCTCGTCCAGCGCCACCGGCTCGGGCGGAACGGTGCTGCGCATCTCGTCGGCCAGGGCCAGGGCCAGCAGCTGGTCCACGAGGTGGCTGGCACGGGCCTCGCTCGCCGCCACGCCGGCCAGCTGTTCGTGCCACACCGCTGGGTCCTTGTGGCCCAGCCCGTAGGCCGCCAGCGCCCGGATGCCCGCCAGCGGCGTGCGCAGCTCGTGCGCCACGTTGCCTGCGAATTCCCGCTGCGCCCGCACGCCCTGCGCGACGCGGCCCAGCAGGTCGTTCACGGCCGCCCCCAGGCGCTGCAGGTCGCGGGTGGACGCCTCCACTGGCACCGGGGCCAGGTCGCGTGCGTCGCGCGCCGAAAGTTCCGCCTGGAAGGCTGCCAGGGGCTTCAGGTCGGCCTGGATGGCGCGGCGCAGCCACAGCGCCAGCGCACCCAGCAGCAGCAGCTGCGAGACGACCGAGTACAGCAGCACGCTGCGCAGCGTGCCGCTGCGGGCATGGACCGTCTGCGCGGTGATGACCTCGAAGGGCTCGGGCTCGGCCACTTCCACGCGCACGGCGCGCAGGTCGCGCCCGCGGTGGGTGATGTCGGAAAAGCGGTAGGCGTCGCTGCCGCCCGGCGGCGGCGCGGACAGGGGGGCATTGCCTGCCAGCAGGGTGCCGTCGGGCCGCAGCACCGCGAAATAGACGGTCTCCACCTGATCGAACAGCACCGACTTGAGCTCGCGCGAACTCAACGGCAGGTCCAGCACCCCGCCCTTGATGCGCACGTTGGCGGCGATGGCGTAGGCGTCGTCGAGCAGCGCCCGGTCGAAGGCTCGCTGGGCGAAGCCGTTGGCCACCAGCACCGAAACAGCGGTGCCGGCGCACCAGGTGATCGCCAGCGGCGCCAGCACGTGGCGCAGAAGCCGCGTGCGCAGCGAAGGCGGCTGCGGCGGCGTGGCGCCCTCCTCGCCACTCATTCCGCCTCCAGCATGTAGCCCAGGCCGCGCAGCGTGCGGATGCCCGCTCCGCTGCCCTGCAGCTTCTTGCGCAGGCGTGAGATGAAGGCCTCCAGCGCGTTGTCGCCCAGCATGTCGTCGAAGTCCGAGAGCTTGTCCGACAGGCTGCGCTTGCTCACCACGCGCCCCGGCGGCGTCATCAGTTCCCAGAGCACCTCGAACTCGCGCGCCGGCAGCTCGAAGGGCTGGCCGTGCAGCGTGAAGCGGCGCGCACGCCGGTCCAGCTCCAGCGTGCCGGTACTGGTGCGGTCGTCGGTGCCCTGCGTGCGGCGCACCAGGGCGCGCAGGCGCGCTTCCACCTCGTTGAGGTCGAAGGGTTTGCCCAGATAGTCGTCGGCGCCCGCGTCCAGGCCGGCGATGCGTTCCTCGGTGCGGTCGCGCGCGGTGAGCACCAGCACTGGCGTGCGGTCGCCGCGCTTGCGCGCCGTGCGCAGCACGTCCAGGCCGCTGCCCACGGCGCTGCCGGGCGTGGCGCACAGCGGCAGGTTCAGGTCCAGCAGCACCGCGTCGAAGGGCTGCACCTTCCAGAAATGGTCGGCCTCAGCCAGTGTCGTGGCCACGTCCACGCGGTGGCCCGCATCGGCCAGGCTGCGCTGCATCACGCCGCGCAGCACGGCATCGTCTTCGACTACGAGAATCCGCATGGGTCAGTAGTTGGCAGGAAAAGAAAACAGGGGTGTGACAGGGTGGAGCCGCGGCGTGGCCGAGAAACCGCATTGTGTCGTGTGCAGCGCGGCCGCCGGTTCCGGTCAGGCCGTGGTCAGGCTCGTGCGCCGATAAACGCGGCATGCTCTCCATCTTCCCTTCCCGTTCCCGCCGCCGCGGTGCGGCCGTACTGCGGCTCGCCGCCGGCCTGCTCGCCTGCGGCGGCGCCCTGCTGGCCGGGCCGCTGCCCGCCAGCGCGCAGGCCGCCGCCGCGCCCGCTGCTCCGCAACCCTCCACTCCGCCCTCTCCGGCTCCCGCTGTGCGCCCCGCAGGCCTGACGCTGTCGCAAGCCCTGGCGGCTGCCCATGAAAACAGCGACGTTCAGCAGGCCCGCCAGGAGCTGGCCGGCGCCCGCGCCGACGTGCTCAGCGCCGACCATGCGCCCCTGCCCAACCTGGTCACCAAGGCCGCCTCCATCGACCTGCAGCACGGCCCGGGCCCGGGCAACGTGTTCACGCGCAAGCGCATCGACAAGTCCATCGGCATCGACTGGACCTGGGAGCGCGGCGGCAAGCGCGCGCTGCGCAGGCAGGCCGCCGAAAGCGCCGCGAACGCGGCCGAGGCCGATGTGGAAGACACCCAGGTCCAGCAGCAGCAGAGGGCGCTGTCGGCCTACTACGACCTGCTGGCCGCGCAGGACCGGCTGACCGAGGTGGCCGCCATCGAGCAGAGCCTGGCCGACGTGGCGCGCATGGCCGACCGTCGCGTGCAGGCGGGCGACCTGTCCGCGCAGGACGCCTCGCGCACCCGCATCGAGGCCGAGCGCGCCCGCGCCGAAACGCGCGCGGCCGAGCAGGCCCGCGACGACGCCGCGCTGGCCCTGGCCCAGGTCACGGGCCGCACCGGCAGCCGCCTGCAGGCCGTGGACACGCCCTGGCCCTCGCCTGCCGATGACCAGGCCCTCACCCCCGCCGACCTGGCCGCGCTGGCCGAGGGCCGCGCCGACGTGCGCGCCGCCCTGGCCCGCGCCCAGGCCGCCCAGGCCGCGCTGGACGGCGCCAACGCGCTGCGCAAGTCCGACTGGACGGTGGGCGCCTCCATCGACCACTTCCCCGGCACCTCCACCCGCCAGGTCGAACTGCGCCTGCAGATGCCGCTGCAGTGGGGCTACCAGTACCAGGGCGAGATCGGCCGCGCCCAGGCCGACTACGCCAAGGCGCAGGACGCGCTCGACAACACCCGCCGCCTGGCCGTGCTGGACCTGCAGCGCCTGCGCCAAACGCAGGACAACGCCGCCCGCCGCGCCGCCGACTACGACCAGGGCGTGCTGCCCCGCGCGCGCCAGGTGGCCGACAGCGCCGAGCTGGCCTACCGCAAGGGCGCCATCGCGCTGACCGACCTGCTCGACGCGCAGCGCACCCTGCGCGCCACGCTGCTGGACGCGCTCGCCGCCCGCGCCGACTACGCCAAGGCGCGCGGCGCCTGGCTGCTGCGCACGCGACCGCAGGTGCTCACCGGCACGCCCTGACGGACGCACCCACCGTGAACGCCGCGCCACCGCCCGGCCTCGCCTCCCGCCTTTCACCGCATTCCTTTCCGGACCTCCCGACCATGATGGCTCCCCTCTCCTCCTTCTCCGCGCGGCGCTCGGCCCTGGCCGCGCTTGGCGCCGCCTGCGCGTGCGCGCTGCTGCTGGCCGGCTGCGGCAAGTCCGGCGCCGAGACCGCCGCGCTCCCTGAACCCGCGCCGCCCGTGATGCAATCGGGCCAGCTGCGCTTTCCCGCCGGCCACCCGCAGCTCGCCCTGCTGGGCACGGTGGAAGCCCGCGCCGCCAAGGACGTGGCGGTGGACCTGCCCGCCCGCCTGGTGTGGAACGAAGAGCGCACCCAGCGCATCTACCCGGCCTTCGCGGGCCGCGTGACGGCCATCCAGGCCGACCTGGGCCAGTCGGTCAAGGCCGGCGCGCCGCTGGCCCTGATGGCCTCGCCCGACTTCGGCCAGGCCCAGGCCGACACCGCCAAGGCGCAGGCCGGCCAGTCGCTGGCCCAGCAATCGCTCAAGCGCCAGCGCGAGCTGTTCGAGGCCGGCATCATCGCCCGCAAGGACCTGGAGCAGGCCGAAGCCGACGCCGCCGGCGCCCAGGCCGAGGTGGCCCGCGCCGCGGCCCGCACGCGCCTGTACGGCAGCGCCAGCGGCGTGAACCAGCAGCTGGCCCTGACGGCCGGCATGGGCGGCGTGGTGGTCGAGCGCAACCTCAACCCCGGCCAGGAAGTGCGGCCCGACCAGTCCGGCCCGGCGCTCTTCGTGGTGACCGACCCGACCTCCCTCTGGGTGCAGATCGACGCGCGCGAGACCGA
>JBHIWE010000110.1:0-13857 GCA_041987645.1 Acidovorax sp.
ATTCGGCAAGCCCGAGCACATCGCCAGCCCGCTGCAGATCATGGTCGAAGGCCCGCTGGGCGGCGCGGCGTTCAACAACGAATTCGGCCGGCCCAACCTGCTGGGCTACTTCCGCGAATACGAGCAGACCGTGGGCGGCGTGGATCGCGGCTACCACAAGCCCATCATGATCGCGGGCGGCCTGGGCATCATCGACGCGGGCCTGACCCAGAAGATCGAATTCCCCGCCGGCACGCTGCTGATCCAGCTGGGCGGGCCAGGCATGCGCATCGGCATGGGCGGCGGCGCCGCTAGCTCGATGGCCACGGGCGCCAACGCGGCCGAGCTGGACTTCGACTCCGTGCAGCGCGGCAACCCTGAGATCGAGCGCCGCGCGCAGGAGGTCATCAACCACTGCTGGGCGCAGGGTGCGGCCAATCCCATCCTCGCCATCCATGACGTGGGCGCGGGCGGCCTCTCCAATGCCTTCCCCGAACTGACCAACGACGCTGGCCGGGGCGCTCGCTTCGACCTGCGCGCCGTGCAGCTGGAGGAATCCGGCCTGGCGCCCAAGGAAATCTGGTCCAACGAAAGCCAGGAACGCTACGTGCTGGCCATCGCGCCCGAATCGCTGGAGCAGTTCCGCGCCTTCTGCGAGCGCGAGCGCTGCCCCTTCGCCGTGATCGGCACCGCGACCGAGCAGCGCCAGCTGGTGCTGGAAGACACGGCCGTGGCGGCGGGCGACCAGAAATTCCCCGTCGACATGCCCATGGAAGTGCTGCTGGGCAAGCCGCCCAAGATGCACCGCGACGTGAAGACCGTGCGCCGCGAACTGGCCCCCATCGACCTCACCGGTGTGCCGCTGCAAAAAGCCGTGATCGACGTGCTGGCCCACCCCACGGTCGCCTCCAAGCGCTTTCTCATCACCATCGGCGACCGCACGGTGGGCGGGCTCTCGCACCGCGACCAGATGGTCGGCCCCTGGCAGGTGCCGGTGGCGGACTGCGCCGTGACGCTGGCCGACTACAAGGGCTTTGCCGGCGAGGCGATGAGCATGGGCGAGCGCACGCCGCTCGCCGCCATCGACGCGCCCGCCTCGGGCCGCATGGCCGTGGCCGAAGCCATCACCAACCTGCTGGCCGCGCCCATCGATCTGCCGCGCGTGAAGCTCTCGGCCAACTGGATGGCCGCCTGCGGCGAGCCCGGCGAAGACGCCGACCTCTACGCCACCGTCAAGGCCGTGGGCATGGAGCTGTGCCCGCAGCTGGGCATCAGCATTCCGGTGGGCAAGGACAGCCTGTCCATGCGCACGCAGTGGAAGGACGCATCCGGCGCCGCGAGGAAGGTCACCTCGCCCGTCAGCCTGATCGTGAGCGCCTTCGCCACGCTGGCCGACGTGCGCGGCACGCTCACGCCGCAGCTGGATGCCACCGAAGAAGACACCACCCTGGTGCTGGTGGACCTGGGCCGGGGCCAGAACCGCATGGGCGGCTCCATCCTGGGCCAGGTGCTGGGCCAGAGCGGCGACGCCGCCCCTGACCTCGACGATGCGACGGATCTGGTCAACCTGGTGAACGCAGTCAACGCGCTGCGCGCCCAGGGACGCATCCTGGCTTACCACGACCGCAGTGACGGCGGCCTGCTGGCCGCCGTGGCCGAGATGGCCTTCGCCGGCCATGTGGGCGTGGCGCTCAACGTCGATCTGCTCGTCACCGAAGGCGACGGCATCAGCGACAGCCGCATGGAAACCGGCGACGCCAAGAACTGGGCGCAGCAGGTGAGCGCGCGCCGCGAGGAGCTGACCCTCAAGGCCCTGTTCAACGAAGAGCTGGGCGTGGTGCTGCAGGTGCGTACCGCCGAGCGCAACGAGGTCATGCAGACCCTGCGCGAGCACGGCCTGTCCAGGTTCAGCCACTTTGTGGGCAAGACCCGCCCGCAGTCGTCCGCCATTGACGTGGGCAAGGGCGAGCTGCAGGTCTGGCGCGATGCCAAGAACGTGTTCAGCGCTACGCTGTCCGATCTCCACCAGGTCTGGGACGCGGTGAGCTGGAAGATCTGCCAGCAGCGCGACAACCCGGCCTGCGCCGATGCCGAGCATGCCGCCGCGGGCGAGCCCACCGACCCGGGCCTGCACGTCGCTCTCACCTTCGACCCGGCCGAGGACGTGGCCGCGCCGTTCCTGAACCTGGCCCGCCCCAAGGTCGCCATCCTGCGCGAGCAGGGCGTCAACTCGCATGTGGAAATGGCCTACGCCTTCACCGAAGCTGGCTTTGAGGCCTTCGACGTCCACATGACCGACCTGCAGTCCGGCCGCGCCGACCTCGCCGCCTTCCAGGGCGTGGTTGCCTGCGGCGGATTCAGCTACGGCGACACCCTGGGCGCCGGCATCGGCTGGGCGCGCTCCATCACCTTCAACGAGCGGCTCTCCGCGCAGTTCCAGGGCTTCTTCGGCCGGGGCGACACCTTCGGCCTGGGCGTGTGCAACGGCTGCCAGATGTTCGCCGAGCTGGCCGACATCATCCCGGGCGCCGAAGCCTGGCCGCGCTTCACCACCAACCAGAGCGAGCGCTTCGAGGCGCGTCTCTCGCAGGTGGAAGTGCTGGAATCGCCCAGCCTGTTCTTCGCCGGCATGGCGGGCAGCCGCCTGCCGATCGCCGTGGCGCACGGCGAGGGCTATGCCAATTTCAGCCGCCGCGGCAACGCCGCCCAGGCCATTGCCGCAATGCGCTTCGTGGACCACCACGGCGCGCCGACCGAGCAGTACCCGCTCAATCCCAATGGCAGCGCGGGCGGCCTCACCGCCGTGACCACGGCCGACGGCCGCTTCACGGCCATGATGCCGCACCCTGAGCGCGTGTTCCGCAACGTGCAGATGAGCTGGACCAGCGGCGACTTGAGCGCGGCCAGCCCCTGGCTGCGTATCTGGCGCAACGCCCGCCGCTGGGTGGGTTGACCGCCTGCCGCAGGCGGCCGTGTCGCCCCGCGGTTCCGCACGGCGCCGGGGCTACCGCCCCGGGCGCTCAGGTCGGCGCCATCAGCCCGTTCCAGCGCCGCAGGAAGTCGAATGCTTCCGCCGGCGGCTGGGGCCGGCTCAGGTAGTAGCCCTGGGCCTGGTCGCAGCCGATTTGCAGCAGCTGGTCGAACACCTCGGCCGTTTCCACCCCTTCGGCCAGCAGTCGATAGCCCAGCGTGTGGCCTAGTTGGACCATGGCGCGCACCACGTCGAGGGCGCGGGCGTCGGTGCCGATGGGGCGGATCAGCGACTGGTCAAGTTTGAGGACTTCGGCCGGCAGGCCATAGAGGCAGCCGAAGTTGCAGTAGCCCGTGCCGAAGTCGTCCAGCGCCACGCGCACGCCCAGCGCCCGCAATGCGCGCACTGCGTCCAGAGTAGGGCCCTCCGTCAGCACCGCGTTCTCGGTGCATTCGATCTCCAGGCGCGAGGGCGCCAGGCCGTGGCGTTCGCAGCTGGCGAGCAATTGGTCCATGAAGCCGGGGTGCTCCAGATTGCGCGGCGAGACATTGACCGCGACGTTCACCCGCACGTCTTCGGCCTCCCAGGCACGGATCTGCGCGAGTGCGGTGTCTATCACCCAGTGCGTCACCGGCTGGATGTACGTGGTCTTTTCCAGCAGCGGGATGAATTCGCCCGGCGACACGGGACCCAGCACCGGGTGGTCCCAGCGCAGCAGGGCTTCGACGCTGGTGTATTGCATGGAGGCACGCTCGAACTGGGGTTGGTAGACCAAGCGGAACTCCCCCGAGTCCAGCGCGCGCGGTACGCGGGCCAGCAGTTCATAGGCATGCTGGTGGCGCACATCGGCTGCTGCGTCATACACGGTGATGTCGTCGATGGTGCCGCTGGCATGAAACAGCGCCACGCTGGCGCGCCGCAGGGCATCGCCCGCATCCGCGGGTTCCAGCTTGAGCGGCACCAGGCCGATGCGACGGCGTTGATGGATGACGGGGTGTCGGCCGTCGCTCAGGTTCATTAGGGCGTGGTCAAGGCTGGAGAGCAGCGTTTCCGCGAAAGCCCGGGTTTCCGTGACCGAGCTGCCCTTGAGCACCAGCGCCAGATGGCTGGAGTCGGTACGGTACTCGCGCGTCGTGTCACCCACCCAGAGGGCGATCTGGCGGCCGGCCTGGTGGTAGAGCCGCTCGATCGAGTCCGTGCCGACGGCGCGCCGCACGTCCATCAGCACCTCGGTGGACATGAGCTCCACCAGCGCGAGCGTGCGCTCGCCGCCGGGCTCGCTCACGCACAGGCCCGCCAGGTCGGCCAGCAGCTGGTTCCGGTTGGGCAGCAGGGTGGCCTCGTCAAGCCGCGCGAAAGAGCACTGCAGGTTGATCTGTGCCACCGCCAAGGCCGCAAAGTCCTCCAACTGCCGGATCTGGTGGGCATCGAAGCTGCGGGGCCGGTGGTCGAGCACGCACAGCGCGCCGAGGATGTGCCCGTTGAGCAGGCGCAGCGGCGCACCCGCATAGAACCGGATGTGCGGCGCGCCGGTGACCAGCGGGTTGTTGACGAAGCGGGAGTCTTTGAGCGAGTCCTCCACCACCATCACGCTTTGCTGGCGGATCGTGTGGTTGCAGAACGCATCTTCGCGGCAGGTTTCGCGCACGCCCATGCCGATCTCGGACTTGAACCACTGGCGGTCCGCATCGATGAAGCCGATGATGGCCATCGGCGCATCGAAGGTCTTGCAGACAAGCCGTGTGATGCGATCGAACTCCTCGGAAGGCGGGGAGTCCAGCAGGCCCGTGGCCCGTAATGTGGCAAGTCGCTCCGCTTCAGAATATCTGGAGGTGGACATAGAAAAAGGCATGAAAAAAGCGCGGGGATGACCAAAAGCCCCGTTACCTGGCTGCAATGTAACCCAGCGTGGCCCGTCGCATCGTCGGCTCGGCAGCCCAGGCACCGGGGGCATGCAAGGCCTTGTCCTGCAAGCGCTTGAGTGGCGGGAAGGCAAATGCCCGTCAGGCTGGCCCCCATACTCTTCGGATCTGTTTCTCACTTTCTTTCGGAGCGTAACCATGGCCGGTGCCAGCCTCATCACCCTGCTCGACGATATCGCCACCGTGCTGGACGACGTGGCGTTGATGACCAAGGTCGCGGCGCGCAAGAGCGTGGCCATGGCCGACGACGTGTCCGTCATGACCAAGGTGGCCGCGCAGAAGACGGCCGGTGTGCTCGGTGACGATCTGGCGCTGAACGCCCAGCAGGTGGCCGGCGTGCATGCCGACCGGGAGCTGCCCGTGGTGTGGGCCGTGGCCAAAGGCTCGCTGGTGAACAAGGCCATCCTGGTGCCGGCGGCGCTGCTCATCAGCGCCTTTGCACCCTGGGCGGTCACGCCGCTTCTGATGGTGGGGGGCGGCTTCCTCTGCTATGAGGGCTTTGAGAAGTTGGCCCACAAGTTCCTGCACCGGGGCGACTCTGAAAAGGGCGCGGAGAAGGCCGGTAGCGTGCCTGTGCATGCAGCAGCCTCCGCACCGTCCGCAGGGGCAGCGCCCACGGACATCGCCGCGTTCGAGAAGGAGAAGGTCAAGGGGGCCGTGCGCACCGACTTCATCCTGTCGGCCGAGATCATCGCCATCACCCTGGGGACGGTCAGCGGCGCGCCGTTCATGACGCAGGTGGCGGTGATGGTGGGCATCGCGCTGGCAATGACAGTGGGCGTCTATGGTTTGGTGGCCGGCATCGTCAAGCTGGACGACCTGGGCCTGTGGCTGAGCCGCAAGGCCAGTCGTGCAGCGCAGGCCGTGGGGCGCGGCATCGTCGCGGCGGCGCCGTGGTTGATGAAGGGCCTGTCGGTCGCGGGCACTGCCGCCATGTTCCTGGTCGGCGGTGGCATCCTGGTACATGGTGTGCCGGCGCTGGCGCATGCCATCGAGGGCTGGGCCGCCGGACTGGAGCAGGGCCCTGCGGGGGGGCTGTGGTCCTTCCTCGCCAGCCATCTGCTGAGCGCGCTGGTGGGCGTGGTGGCGGGCGCCATCGTGCTGGCGGTGGTCAGCGGCGTGCAGCGCCTGCGGGGCCGCACGCAGGCTGCTGCGCACTGACCTGGCACTGCGCATCCGTACGGTCGGTGCGCCGAAGTTTGCGCTGGATCATGGATCCGGCCAGTGCCAGCCGGTGCGGAGTGCGCCGATTTGATGTGCGGCAAGGCGGGCATGCCGCCGCAGGGGCCCAATGCGTTCACGGGGGTCGTCCCCGGTCAACCGCAACGAGTTCCGTATGAAAAAAACCTGGCTGGCCCTGGCCGTTCTGTGTTCCCTGGCTTCGAGCGCCGCATTCGCGCAAGACGCTGCCGACGGCCGCTGGATGGTGCGCGCGCGCGCCGTGCATCTGGACAGCGTGAACAAGGATTCCACCGGCCTGGGCCTGTCGATCAACGACAAGGTGCTGCCCGAGGTGGACTTCACCTATTTCTTCAGCCCCAACATCGCGGCCGAACTGATCCTGACTGTGCCGCAGAAGCAGGACATCCGCGCTGACGGCCTGGGCAAGATCGGCACGCTCAAGCACCTGCCGCCGGCCCTGCTGGCGCAATACCACTTCACGCAGTTCAGCGGCTTCAAGCCCTATGTGGGCGCCGGCATCAACTACACGCGCTTTTCCAGCGTGCGTTTCAACCCGGCCGTGCAGGCCGCGCTCAGCCCCAGCATCGACAAGAGCAGCTGGGGCGGCGCGCTGCAGGTGGGCGTGGACATTCCCCTGTCCAAGAACCTCTATCTGAACATCGACGTGAAGAAGGTGTTCATCGAGACCGACGTGTTCTCGGCCGGCAACAAGGTCGGCACGCTCAAGATCAACCCGGTGCTGGCCGGCGTGGGCCTGGGCTGGCGGTTCTGACGCCCGCCGCCGCCTTCGGGCGGTGGAGGCACATAGCGAGGCCGGCCGGTGTGCCGGCCTTTTTGCTTTTGCTATTAAAAATATAGCTGGGCGTGCAGGTGGCGACAGCGCCAGCGGCTAGAAATCCTTGACTATCACTGCGCCGGCTGCGCACCGAAGGGCCCGCTGCCGCCGCCTTGGCCGAGCAGGCGCCGCCCGAGCGCGGGCAGGGCGGTGGCCACGTCGATGCGCATGGGCTGCTGCACCACGCGGCCGCCGCCTTGGGCCACGGCGGCGGCGGGCCCCAGGTCGAAGTCGAAGCTGTAGGCCGGCTCCTGTCCCATGCGCAGGTCGGTCACGTGGATGTGGCCGGCATCGTCCTGCCAGAGCCGCCAGAAGCCCCGGCTGAATTGCGCCATGCGTTGCACCTGCGGGTGCTGGTCGTAGCGGGCGATCAGTTCGGCGCCGCGCGGGTGCGCGGTCCACTGCATCGGCCGACCGCCGTCGGCCAGGGCGTAGAAGCCTTCGAGGTACTGCGAGGGCGTGACGGCCACGACGCGCCAAAGCAGGGTGTTGAGCGGCGTGGGGGTCACCAGCACCCGTTCGGCCTGCACGCCCCGCGCCGCCAGGGCCGTGCGTGCCACGCCGGTCACGTACTGCTGGGCCGCGAAGCTCCAGGCCAGGTAGGCGGTGCTCACGGCCAGCGCCCAGCCGTTCCAGCGCAGTCCCCGTCCGCCGCGCAGCAGCAGGGCCAGCACTACGCCGGCCAGCAGCGGCAGGGTGTAGAGCGGGTCGATGATGAAGATGCTGCCCACGCCCAGCGGCGTGTCGTCGAAGGGCCGCAGCAACTGTGTGCCATAGACCGTCATCCAGTCCAGCAGCGGGTGGGTGACCAGCGCCAGCCACATCGCCAGCCACCAGCGGCGCCAGAGTGCTGTCTCGCCGTGCAGCCGTGCCGCCAGCCCGCCCAGCGGCAGCGAGAGCACGCTCAGGTAGAACAAGGAGTGGCTCTCGGCGCGATGCAGCACCATGTTGGCGATGGCGTCGCCGTGGTCGATGAAGGTGTCCAGGTCGGGAAGCGTGCCAGCGGCCGCGCCCCAGAGGGCTGCCTTCCACACCGCCGTGCGGCGTCCCAGGGCGGCGATCGAGACGGCCGAGCCCAGCGCGATCTGCGTGAGTGAATCCATGGGGTCAACATACCAGAGCGCTACGCTGCGGCCACGTGCCATGAATGCCACGCGGGGCGTGTCGCGTGCCCGTCCTACAGCCGCCGGCAGGCCACTCTGCAATTCTCGGGCGGCGTGGGCTTGACTGGCTCATCTGCACCCATTCGTCCGTCGCGGCCCGGTGACTCGCTCCGCCGCATCCCGCAGGCCCGCCTGCCGCAACCCGCTCCTGCCACCATGCATTACCCTTTGCATCTCGACATCATCCAGGGGCTGGCGCGCCACCCCGCGAGCATTTCCCCCAAGTACTTCTACGATCAGCGCGGCTCGCGGCTGTTCGAGGACATCACGCGCCTGCCCGAGTACTACCCCACCCGGACGGAGGCTGCCGTGATGCAGGCGCACGGTGACGAGATTGCACGCTCCGTCGCCACCTGCACTACCGTGATCGAACCGGGTGCCGGCAACTGCGAGAAGGCGCGCCGGCTCTGCGAGCTACTGCGCCCCGAGCGTTTCGTGGGCCTGGACATCTCGGCGGACTTCCTTCGCGAAGGCGTGGCCCGGCTGGGCGCGGCCATGCCAGCCCTGCAGGCGCAGGCGGTGGCCGGCGACATCACGCGGCCCATCCTGCTGCCGCCCGACATCCCCCGCGCCCAGCGCCTGGTGTTCTACCCGGGCTCGTCCATCGGCAACTTCGAGCCGCCCCAGGCCCAGCAGCTGCTGGCGAATCTGCGTGCGCTGGTGGATGCCGACGGCGGACTGCTGGTCGGTGTGGATCTGCGCAAGGACGTGGAGGTGCTGGAGGCCGCCTACGACGATGCGGCCGGAGTCACCGCCGCCTTCAATCTGAACGTGCTGTCGCATGTGAACCGGCTCATCGGCAGCGATTTCGTGCCCGATGGCTGGCAGCACCGGGCCTTCTTCAACGATGGTGCATCGCGCATCGAGATGCATCTGGAGGCCCGCGCACCGACGCGCGTGAACTGGCCGGGTGGCGAGCGCGACTTTGCACCGGGCGAGCGCATCCACACTGAGAACAGCTACAAGTACACGCTGCCGGGCTTCTCAGCGCTGCTGGCCGGTGCGGGCTTTTCCCGCATGCAGGCGTGGACGGATGCGCAGGGTTGGTACGCCGTGGTGCACGCGCGGCCCTGAAGGGCCGCGCGCCGATAGCCCCGCCTGTGTCGCGCACCGCGTCTCTTTCGACTCCCCTCCAGACCACCTCGCGCCATGACAGCCTTCCCCGCTCTCCACGAAGCCCCGGCAGAGTCCGGCCCGGCACCCATCTGTCCGCTGGCGCGGCGCTATGCCGACGTGCGCCAAGCCACCACAGCGCTGGCCCTACCGCTGAGCGACGAGGACTGCTGTGCGCAGTCCATGCCCGACGCCAGCCCCGTCAAATGGCACCTGGCACACACCACCTGGTTCTTCGAGACCTTCGTGCTGGAAGCTTACGAGCGGGGCTTTCAGCCCTTCCACCCGGCTTTCCGGGTGCTCTTCAATTCCTACTACCAGGGCGTCGGGGCGCAACATCCCCGTGCGCAGCGCGGACTCATCACGCGGCCTGGGCTACCCCAAGTGCTCGCCTACCGGCTCAATGTGGATGCGCGCATCGCACGGTTGCTGCAGGAACGGGAAGGCGACGCGGCGCTGCACGCGCTGATCGAACTGGGCTTGCAGCATGAGCAGCAGCACCAGGAACTGATCGTCACCGATCTCAAGCACCTGCTTTCGTGCAACCCGCTCTGGCCGGCTTACCACCAGCGGTCGTCGGTGCCCCGTCCCAACGAAGTACCCACCGCGCCGCCCCTGGCGTGGCAGCGCTTCGAAGAGGGCGTGGCCGAGATCGGCCACGCGGGCGCCGGCTTCGCTTTCGACAACGAGTCGCCACGCCACCGGGTCTATCTGGCGCGCTACGAATTGGCCTCGCGCCTGGTCACCAACGGGGAATACCTGGCCTTCATGGCCGACGGCGGCTATGCCGAGCCGGCCCATTGGCTGGCCGAAGGGTGGGACTGGCGCCGTTCGCTGCAGCTGGAGCACCCTATCTACTGGCGCCGTACCGCGGCTGCGCAGGCCGGCTGTCCCGAGGGCTGGGAAGAATTCACCCTGGACGGCGCATGCCCCCTGGGCAGCGAACGGCCGGTCGTCCACCTGTCGTACTTCGAGGCCGATGCCTATGCGCGCTGGGCCGGTGCGCGCCTGCCGACCGAGGCGGAATGGGAGGTGGCGGCGGCCGGCGCTGCACGCGATGGCGCATTGCCCGCTCAGCAGCCCGCCCTGGTGCAGATGTTCGGCGAGGCCTGGCAGTGGACGCAGTCCAGCTATGCCGCCTATCCCGGCTTTCGCGTGGCCGAAGGGGCCGTGGGCGAATACAACGGCAAGTTCATGGTGAACCAATACGTGCTGCGCGGCAGCTCCAGCGCCACGCCCTCGGGCCATGCGCGGCGGTCCTACCGCAACTTCTTTCCGGCCACTGCGCGCTGGCAGGTCAGCGGTGTGCGGCTGGCCCGCGACGCTTGATCCGCGGGGCCACCCTCATTCAGCGCTCAAGGCGCCATGCGGAAGGTCTTCTCCAGCCGCAGGCGGGCAGGCTTGCCGTCGCGCATGGGCGGGGCGAAGCGCCAGCGGCGCACCGCGTCCAGCACCGGCTTGTCCAGCGCCGGGTCGGTGCCGGGCCGCACCTTGGCATCGCCCACATGGCCGCTGGGCAGCACCTCGAACGACACCACCACGTTGCCGCGGATGCCCTGGGAGATCAGGTAGGAGGGGTAGCGGGGATCGGGCGACTCGATGAGCTTCAGGGGCTCGTCCAGCGGCGGGGTGATCTGCTGCTGCAGGGCCACCACGTCCAGGCTCTTGCGGTAGGCGATGAAGTCTTCCTCGGTCATGTCGGCGCCGGCCGGGCCCGAACCGCAGGCCGTCAGCAGCAGGCCGAGGGCGAGCGTGGCAGCCAGCGTCAGCGGGCGGAAAAAGGGGCGGTGCGTGGCGTGCAGGGACACAGGACTCTCCAGGTGGAACGGGGGGGACTCGGCCGCCGCCGGTGCGGCTGCGGCCGGGCGATGCCCGAGTATCGCCCGGGAGCCGTAACCCCCAAGCCTGGGCGCCCCGCCTGCCGGATCAGACCGCGTCCAGCGCCTGGGCCAGGTCGGCCTGCAGATCGTCGATGTGCTCGATGCCGACCGACAGGCGCACCATGCCTTCCGTCACGCCGGCGTTGGCGAGTTCGGCTGCGTCGAGCTGGCGGTGCGTGGTGGAGGCCGGGTGCGTAGCCAGCGACTTGGCGTCTCCGATGTTGACCAGCCGCGTGAAGAGCTGCAGTGCGTCGAGAAAGCGCGCGCCGGCAGCGCGCGGATCGCCGCCGTCTTGCTTGACGCTGAAGGAGAGGATGCCCGAGGCCCGCCCGCCCAGTTGCCGCTGCACCAGTGCGTGGTCGGGCAGGCCCGCGTAGCGCACCCATTCGACCTTGGGGTGCTGTTGCAGGTAGTGCGCGAGCGCCAGGGCGTTGTCGCAGATGCGGTCCATGCGCAGGGCCAGCGTTTCGATGCCCTGCAGGATCAGGAAGGCGTTCTGCGGCGAGAGCGCCGCGCCCGTGTTGCGCAGCGGCACCACGCGGGCGCGGCCGATGAAGGCGGCCTCGCCCAGCGCCTCGGTATAGACCACGCCGTGGTAGCTCACGTCCGGCTCGTTGAGGCGCGGAAAGCGTGCCTTGTGCTGCGCCCACGGGAACTTGCCGCTATCGACGATGGCGCCGCCCACGCTGGTGCCGTGGCCGCCAAGGTACTTGGTGAGCGAATGCACGACGATGTCCGCGCCGTGCTCGATGGGCCGCAGCAGGTAGGGGCTGGGCACGGTGTTATCCACGATCAGCGGCACGCCGTGGGCATGGGCGATGTCGGCCAGCGCGCGGATGTCGGTCACGTTGCCCAGCGGGTTGCCGATGGATTCGATGAAGATGGCCTTGGTGCGCGCGTCGATCAGCGGGGCAAAGCTGGCCGGGTCGCGCGGATCGGCGAAGCGCGTGGTGATGCCCTGCTGCGGCAGCGTGTGGGCGAAGAGGTTGTAGGTGCCGCCGTAGAGCGTGCCGGCCGAGACGATGTTGTCGCCCGCTTCGGCGATCGTCTGGATGGCGTAGGTGATGGCCGCCATGCCCGAGGCCACGGCCAGCGCGGCGATGCCGCCTTCGAGCGCCGCGACGCGCTTTTCCAGCACGTCGTTGGTCGGATTCATGATGCGGCTGTAGATGTTGCCCGGCACCTTCAGGTCGAACAGGTCGGCGCCGTGCTGGGCGCTGTCGAAGGCGTAGGCCACCGTCTGGTAGATGGGCACGGCCACGGCCTTGGTGGTCGGGTCCGGCGAATAGCCGGCGTGGACGGCGAGCGTTTCGATCTTCATGCGGCAGGTCTCCTGAATGGATGGCGATATGCGCCTGCCGCCTCGGGTGCCGAGGCAGCGGGCGAGCGGCCATTCTGGCGCCGCACCGTCCTCAGGTCGTCGAATCTTTGGCGATGAGCTTATGCGCTCCGCATTGTGGGCCGATTTCCAGTGACTAATTGGCCCGTAGCCCGCATGGAATAAGGGTAGTATGCTCTGATTATGAGAGCGAAGCGGGCGCCGGCCGCGTGCGGTAGAACTGCATGGGCACGGCCTGCATCTCCTTGGCGTGCTGGTTGAGCACCGACTTCTTCATGCGGCCCACCACATGCATCTCGCAGGGTTTGCAGTCGAAGCGCAGGGTGAGCTTTTCCTTGCCGTTGATCAACTGCAGCGGCTCGGCTTTGATGGTGCCCTTGACGCCGATCACGCCCTTGGCCTGCTTGGGACAGAGGCTCATGGAAAAGCGCACGCAGTGCTTGGTGATCATCAAGCTCACCTCGCCTTCCTCTTCCTTCGACTCGTAGGCCGCGTCGATCACCTTCACGCCGTGGCGGGCGTAGAAGTCGTGCGCCTTGTGGTTGAAGACGTTGGCCAGGTAGCTCAGCGTGTCTTCGGGGAAGGGCGCGGGCGGCTCCACCGGCGTGGCGCGCGGCAGGCGCACGAAGCCGGCCGCGCGCGCGGCCTCCAGCGCCTCGACCGCGTCGCGGCGCAGCTGGTTGAGCGCGGAGGCCGGCACGAACCAGGGTTGCGAGAGGGTGAGCGCGATGTCGTGCACCGCGAAGATGGTGGCGCCGAAGCGGCCCAGCTGCTCGCGCAGCGTGGCTTCGGCGCGGGCTACGTCGGTGGCGGGCTGGTGCGGCTGCACGATGGCGGCGCTGCCCGTGAAGCCGTCTTCATCGGTCAGCGTGAGGCCGAAGCCGTCCGGCGTTTCCGACAGCTGCGCCCACAGGCCGATGCGGCGGTCGCTGGACTTCTTGTCGAGCGTGCGCACCCAGTCCATGTCGCGGTTGCGGTTGACCTCCAGGCCTTTGCGCAGGTCCTTGAAGCCGGCGATCGGGTCCTTGGGGAACACGCGCCACAGGCCCTTCTTCGCGTTGACGGCTTCGGCGCGGTTGATCTGCAGGCCCACCAGTTCCTTTTGCAGGTCGTAGTAGCAGAGGCCGTCGCCGTTGTGCAGCACGGTGTCGGGGCTGGAAAGCTCCAGCTCGGCGAAGTTCTCGCCCACCTGGGTCACCCAGCCGATGGCGCGGCCCGGGGTCTTGGGCGTGTCGAAGGCGCCGATGTCTTCCTTGCGGCCGTTGACGAAGTAGTCGGTGAACTCGCGGTTGAAGTTCTGGTCCGGGTCGGGCGTGAAGCTGAAGGTGGTGCGGCCCGAAGAGGAGCGCGCCAGCGGCTGGGCCGTGAATTCGCGCTCCTCGATGATCTCGTCGAGCAGCTTGCGGTAGTGGGCCGTGATGTTCTTCACATAGCCCATGTCCTTGTAGCGGCCCTCGATCTTGAAGCTGCGCA
>JBHIWE010000111.1:0-13695 GCA_041987645.1 Acidovorax sp.
ACTGCGCCGGCGCGGCGTGTTCGACGCCGCCAGCCAGCCCCGGCTGGAGCCGCTGCTGCCGCTGGTGGCCCTGGGCACCGTGGCCGACGTGGTGCGGCTGGACAGCAACAACCGCCGCCTGGTGGCGCAGGGCCTGAAGCGCATCCGCGCCGGCCAGATGCAGCCGGGCATCGCCGCGCTCTTCACCGCCGCCGGACGCAAGGCCGACGCGGCCACCACCTTCGACTTCGGCTTCGCCCTCGGCCCGCGCATCAACGCCGCCGGCCGGCTGGCCGACATGACGCTGGGCATCGAATGCCTGCTGACCGACGACCCCGGCCGCGCCGCCGAGCTAGCGCGCACGCTCGACGCCATCAACCGCGAGCGCCGCGAGATCGAGGGCGGCATGCGCGAGCAGGCCCTGCTGCTGGCCGAAAACCTGTTCGGCGACACCGACACGCCGCCGCCCGCCATCAGCGTCTTCGACCCCGACTTCCACGAAGGCGTGGTCGGCATCGTCGCCAGCCGCCTCAAGGACAAGCTGCACCGCCCGACCTTCGTCTTCGCGGCCAGCGCCGCGCCGGGCAAGGAACACGAGATCAAGGGCTCGGGCCGCTCCATCCCGGGTTTTCACCTGCGCGACGCGCTCGATCTGGTCGCCAAGCGCCACCCCGGCGTGCTGCTGAAGTTCGGCGGCCACGCCATGGCGGCCGGCTGCACCGTGGCGCGCGAGCAGTTCGAGACCTTCGAGCGCGCCTTCGCCCAGGTCGCGCAGGAATGGCTGGACGCGGCCACCCTCACCCGCCGCATCGACACCGACGGCCCGCTCGCCCCCGAATACTGCCGCGCCGACATCGTGGACACCCTGCACCGCGAGGTCTGGGGCCAGGGCTTCGCACCGCCCACCTTCAGCGAAGAGGTCGAAGTCGTCAGCCAGCGGCTGGTGGGCGAAGGCAAGAACCACCTCTCGCTCAAGCTCATCCACCAGGGCAACCCTATCGACGCCATCTGGTTCGGCCACACCGACCCGCTGCCCGCACGCGTGCTGCTGGCCTTCCGGCTCGACGTGAACGAATGGAAGAACGAGCGGCGCGTGCAGTTCCTCGTCGAAGGCGCCCAGCTCTGACCGGCCATCCGCCCCTCTCCATGCCTGCCGATTCCTCTTTCGTTTACGACGTCGCCATCATCGGCGGCGGCATCGTCGCCCACCAGATCGCGCTGCAGCTGCTGGCGCGCGGCCAGCGCATCGCCCTCATCGACGACGGGCCGCCCGGCGGCCGGCAGGCCGCCAGCTTCGGCAATGCGGGCTGGCTCTCCAGCCATTCGGTCATGCCGCCGGCCTACCCAGGCGTCTGGAAGCAGATTCCGCGCTGGCTGCTCGACCCGCTCGGCCCCCTCACGGTGCGCATGCCCCAGGCGCTGCGCGCCACGCCCTGGCTGCTGAACTACCTGCGCGCCGCCAGCACGCCCGAGAAGGTGCGGCGCACGGCTGCCGCGCTGCGCACCCTGCTGAAGGACGCGCCCGCGCTGCACGCCGCCGTGGCGGACCAGGTCGGCGCGCAGGACCTGATCGACGCGCGCAGCGGCCTGCTGCACGCCTTCCCGGACCGGGCGTTCTACGAGCGCTCCCGCTTCGGCTGGGACGTGCGCCGTTCGCTGGGCATCGAGGTGCAGGAGCTCGATGCCCCCGCCCTGCACGCGCTGGAGCCCTACCTGAGCCGCGACTACCGCTTCGGCCTCTTCGTGCCCGAAGCCGGGCGCTGCCGGCATCCGGCTGCCTACGTCCAGCGCATCGCCGCGCATCTGGACGCGCACGGCCTGCAACGCGTCACCGCGCAGGCACGCGGCTTCGACCTGCAGAACGGGCGCCTGGCCGCCGTGCGCACCACGCGGGGCGCCATCGCCTGCCGCCAGGCCGTGGTCGCGGCCGGCATCGGTTCCAAGGGCCTGGCCGACGCGCTCGGCGACCGCCTGCCGCTGGAAAGCGAGCGCGGCTACCACGCCATGGTGCTGGGCGAAGGCCTGCGCGGCCCACAGGTGCCCGCGATGCTGGAAGACCGCAAGGTCATCGTCCACCAGATGCAGCACGGCGTGCGCTGCGCGGGCCAGGTCGAGATCGCCGGCACCCGCGCCGCACCCCGCTGGCAGCGCGCGGACGTGGTGCGCTCGCACCTGCTCGCGGCCTTCCCCACGCTCTGCGCCGACCGGCCCGACGCCGCCACCGACCGGTGGCTGGGCCACCGCCCCAGCACCTACGACGGCCTGCCCGCCATCGGCCCCTCGCCGCGCTGCCCCCAGGTGGTCTATGCCTGCGGGCACGGCCACGTCGGCCTGGTGGGCTCGGCCCGCACCGGCCGCGTGGTCGCGCAGCTGCTGACGGGCGAGCCGACGGACATCGATCTCGCACCGTTTTCGCTCAAGAGGTTCTAGCGATGGGGCTTTTCATTCCGCAAGACAGCGGTCTTCTGGCGCGCGCACGGAACATGCAGATAGCTGGACATTACGACCAAGACGCCTTAAGCCTGAAACCTAGCCCTTTCCTTTTGACGTAACAGAACTCAGGTCTCCAACGTCACCACCAATTCCTCGCCCAGCATGTCGATGACCTTCACCGCCACCGTGCTGCCTAGGGGCGGCGCGAGCAACTCATAGCGGCCCGCCACCAAGTCTTGCTTGCGCTCGGGCACATCAGCCAGGGCCACGTTGAACACCTGGCCGTTGTACGCAGGGTCGATCAGGATGCAGTCCACCACCGCTCGCCAATCGGTGATCTGCGCGCGGAACACGCCCTGCTCCAGATTCAGGCGCTGCATGATGGTGGGCGACACCACGTCCTGCACCTCTACCACCAGTTGATCGCCCTCGCGCCGGGCGCTGGCCTGCACCGCCAGGGGTTCGTGCCGGATGATGCCGCCCAGCTTGCGGTCGGTGCGCAGTTCCACCACATGCAGCTTGTTCACCGGGCGGTTGCGGTTGTAGGCCTCCACCCAGGCGCGGGCGTCCAGTTGCCAGCCCAGGCACACCACCATCACATCGCGCTCTTCGCTGGGGCGGGTTCTCAGCTCATCGCGCACCGCCTCCAGGTCCAGCGGGGCCAAGGGGTGGTTGAACGGCACGATCTTCACCAGCCGCCCGCCCTGCGTGCCGTCAAAAAACCTATCAGTGCGCGTGCGCGCCACGCCCAGGTGCTGGCAGGCCAGCTCCACCGCCTCGTTATGCTGGATCTGCAGGTCGTAGTCGTTGACGCGGTAGGTGGCAAAGCCAAGCTGGCTGGGGCGCTGCGGGACGTCGCCACCCTCTACCAAATCGCTTTGCTTGGGCTCGGTAGCAGTTGCGGCTTGGCTACGCATTAACTCCTGAATGCGTTTGGCGGTGGTTTGGATCGCGCCTTTGTTGATGTCGCAGCCGATCCAGCGACGGCCTAGGCGCTGCGCTACAGCTACCGTTGTGCCAGACCCGACAAAGCAGTCAAGCACGATATCACTTTCCAAGCTCGATGAATTTATCAGGCGCTCCAATAGAGTTTCCGGCTTTTGAGTTGGATAATCCTCACTCTCTTCGGAGTTGCTAGCTAAAGCGGAAAAATCTGCCCAAATCGACTGCAGTTCGACACCGGGAAGATCATCTAGATATTGAATAAAGTTTGGTCGACCATCACCATCCTTCGCCCATCGGATGCGACCAATTTTTTCCAGTGCATCAAATGCTGCTTGCGGACTCTCTGCTTCTTCGGATTTGATCAACCCTTTCGCGACTTCGGGAACCGCCCAGTGCCGCCCCTTACCAATGGTGGCTGGATCTAGCCCCTTCCAAGGAGACCCGGAAGGTCCGACACGCCGACCCGGCGCAGTTATTGGTGTCTCGCGAAACAGTCGGCCATCGGGGCCACGTTTGAAGTTCGAGTCGATGTACTCTTTGCTGTAGGGCAAGTACTGCTGATTCCAAGTAGATCTCTCGCCCTTTGAGACAAAGAGGATGGTGTCGTGAATATGATTGAAGGTACCGCTACCAGAGCGGGCTGTTGTCCTCTTCCACACGATCTCATTTTTAAAATGATCTGAACCAAAGACTTCTTCTAATAAGCAACGAAGGTGATGGGACTTATTCCAATCGCAGTGGAGATAAAGAGCACCACCCTCACAGAGCAACTCCCGCAAAATCAACAACCGTTCATACATAAACTGCAGATAGTTGTCGTTCGCCCAAATATCGCTGTACTGCACCTGCTCGCCCAGCGTGTAGTCCTCGCCGTCGATCTTGACCGTGCCCTTGGCCCCGCGCAGTTGCACCTTGCGGACATAGGCGGCGCCGCTGTCAAAGGGCGGGTCGATGTAGATCAGCTTGACCTTGCCGCGAAAGCCATTGGCCAGCAGGTGGGCCAGCACGTCTTTGTTGTCGCCGTGGTAGAGCAGGCCGCCTTGGGGCAGGTCTTGGGGCCAGTCGCTCCAGTCGGCAACGTGCAGGGCTGCGCTTCGGGTCTGGTGCTGGCCGCTGGCGGCGTCGAACCGCTCGATGGCCTGCGCCGGGTAGGCGCGCACGCGGGCCAAGGGCTTTTTGCCCACCCAGGTGAGCATGGGACGGCCCTTGGCCTTGGTGATGGTGACGTCTTTGGGCTTTTTAGTGTTCTCTGTCATGGCGGTATGTGTTCGGGGGTGCGGGCGCGCAGCGATCAGGCGCGGGGCGTAGCAGTGGCTGTTTCGGTATCGGCGTCTGTGTTCAAGCGCCGCGAATGAAGTCGCGCACTTGGGCGTAGCCCTCGGGCTTCAGGTCGCTGCCATCGGCGAACATGACGTGGTAGGCCAGCTTGTCGGGATTCAGGCCCTCCCACTGCTTCAGAGCCACGGCTTTCTTGCCTTCCAGCGTTTGCGCGGCCTCGCCCCGGCCCAGCCGGGCCAAGTCGGCGGTAATGTCGGGGCTGAAGCCGTCGCGCTTGATCTCGACCACCAGATACTTGCCGTCGGCACGACGCAGCACGAAGTCGGGGGTGTAGCGGTGCCAGCGGCCATCGTCGCCCAGGTATTCGGCGTACAGGTCGGTCTTGGCGGGGTCTGTGATGCCGCCGGTAAACCACACGCCTTCGATCTGGTGCGCCTCGATCTGCAACTGGCCCAGCGTCCATTGCAAAAAGCCCGCTTCGGGCAGCGAGTCAAAGTTGTAGCCCTCGTAGTGAAAGCTGCGCGCCAGTGCGTGGGTGGCATCGACCGTATCGGTGGCGCTGAGGTAGAGCTTTTCTTTGTCTTTGGCAAAGCTGATGCGGGCGGTGTACACGCTGTGACCACCGCGCTCGCTGCGGTCAAAGCCGTCGGCCTTGACCAAGGCAATGGCCACGTCGATTTCTTCAAAGTGGGCTTCGTACTGCGCCCGCTGCGCTTCGATTTGCAGGCCCAGCGCGTCGAGGTGGTAGTTGGGCACGTCGCCACCCGCGCCGTAGGCTTGGCGCAGGGCGGCCAGCACTTCGGCGGTGGGCAGGTGGTAGTTGGCAGCCAGTTCGGCGGCGGCGGTGTAGGCGTCCAGCTCGGGCGGCGGGGCGGGCAGCTGGTCGCCACCGCCATCCACCTTTTGCAGTGTGGTGTTGCCCGATGCGGTTTGCACGGGCGTCAAGGTTTCTACCGTGATGCCTGCGGGGGCGGCCACATCGGTGGGCACGATGAAGTGCAGCGGTGCGGTGCTGGCGGGGTCATCCAACTTGCGGCGGTAGCGCAGCACGCGCTTTTTGATGAGCAGCGGCGGCAGGTGCGGCCGGTGCAGCACGATTTCGCGCTCCACCCGCTCGGCCTGCTGGGCACCCAGGTCTTTGAGCGATGTGCCGTAGGTTTCGGCCAGTTGGGATTCGAGCGTTTTTTTGTTGCTGTCGGTCAGGTACACGCGGGCGGGCACGGTGTTGCCGGGCACCTGGCGCAGGCAGCGGGTGGCGGCTTGCAGCACAAAGTTGTTGCTGTTGGCCAGCTTGCGCACCAAGGCGGTGGCAAACAGGCTGGGGCAGTTCCAGCCCTCGGTGCCCATGTTGACCAGCAGCAGCACGCGCTCGGGGGCCTCGGGGTTGCGGGCCACGGCCTCAAACTGGCGGCGCGTGGCTTCGCTGCTTTTGCCGTCCACCGCCAAAATGGTGTCGGTGCCAATGCCGCGCAGGGCCAGGGCCGACTCCACCGCGCCGCGCAGCTCGTCGCGGGTTTCGATGTTGGGAAAGTACAGGGCCAGGCGTGCGGGCGCGCCGGGGCTGCCACCCACAGGCGGCAGGCGCACAGCCCAGTAATCGCGCACAAAGTCCTCAATCACGTTGGCCACCAGGGTGTCTGCCTCGCCGTCGCCCAGGTCAAACACCTTGATGTTGTTGGCCAGCTCTTTCAACACACCGTCGCGAATGCCTTCGCCCAACCCGTACCACACCACCACGTCGCGCAGGGGCTGGCGCTCAAAGTACGGCGTGCCGGTGGCGTTGATGACGACGACGAGGTTGGTTTCGGCAGCCAGGTAGTCGATGGTGCGGCGCACTTTTTTAATGCCGTCGTCCTTGAACACCAGTTCGCCGGTTTCTTTGTTCTTCTCCCACTTGCCCAGCAGTTTTTGGCCGTAGGTGTGGTGGGCTTCGTCGGAGAACACGGCCAGGTGCGGCAACGAGGCCACGGCCTGCAGGCGCAGGTTGGCCAGCTCGGTTTGCTCTTCCGCCTTGGTGCCCGCAAACAAACGCGCTTGCTGGGCATTGGCGCGCACGTTGGGCTTTTGGATGCGGATTTTTTCCGTGTTGGTGACGATGACGTTGAACGTGCTGCTCCAGACGATGGGGATTTGCTTGTCGCCGTCTCGGGTGAAGGTGAGCTTGAGACTGGCCGCAAAGGGCTTGTGCATGCGGGGCGGCAGCAGCTTGTCGTAGGGCACGTCGGCCAGTTCGCGCAGCGCGCTCAAGATAGTTTTGCCGGGCGCGAAAATGAGCGCGTTTTGCACGAACGGGCCTTCGGGGTATTCCATGGCCATGGCAAATTCGGTGGCCACGATGGAGCCCATCAGGATGGTTTTGCCCGCGCCCATGGCCAGCGCTAGGATGTAGCTGGCGTAATCGAGCGTGAGCGATTCGCGCAGGCTCTCCAGGTGGTTGTCGCGAACGAACTGGTTGTCTTCACGCACCCGCCGGATCAAGGCGCTGTAGTTGTACTTGGCTTCCTTGAACAGCTTTTCGTTGACGCCCATGGCGTCGAGCCGGTCGGGCAAGTCTTCAAACAACTGCTCGTACAACTCGGGCACCTTGGGGGTACCCAGCACCAGGCGCAGGTACCAGTAGGTTTCCAGGGCGCGCAGTTGGGCGCGGCGCAGGTAGCGCAGTTGGCCAGAGTCGCCTTCTTCCAGCGCGTACTCCAGAATCTCCCGGATGGCGGGAAACTCGTCGCACGAATAGTTGGCAGTGCGCCATGTGTCAACGCGCTGGGCCAGCGCTTGGTACAGATACGTCATTGACTTCTTCTTGCTCCCGATGGGCCGCCATTCTCGCCGCTCCACCACCCGGTTGCCCTCCAACCGGGAAAGGCTGGACTGCAGAGCGTGTTTGCCCGCGCTCGCGCTAATGTCAAGCAGTGGAGCCGGCCGGCCCCGGCGCCGCGCTTCTACAATGGTTCGGTGACCATCCTCCTCAACGCCGACCTGCATTGCCACTCCGTGGTGTCCGACGGCACGCTCACCCCCGAAGCGCTGGCCGCCCGCGCGCGCGGCAACGGCGTGCAGCTCTGGGCACTGACCGACCATGACGAGATCGGCGGCCAGCACCGCGCCGCTGCGGCCGCCCGTGCCGAGGGGATGGCGTATCTCACGGGTACCGAGATCTCCGTCACTTTCGCCACCGCCACGGTCCACATCGTAGGCCTGGGCTTCGACCCCGACGATGCACGGCTGGCCGAAGGACTGGCCGCCACCCGAGGCGGGCGCGGCGAGCGCGCGCAGGAAATGTCGCGCCAGCTGGCGCAGGTGGGCATCCAGGGCGCCTACGAAGGCGCACTGAAATACGTCGGCAATCCCGAACTGATCTCGCGCACGCACTTCGCCCGTTTCCTGGTGGAAACCGGCGTCTGCCACGACACGCCCGAGGTCTTCCGCAAGTACCTCACCGAAGGCAAGCCCGGTTACGTGCCGCACCGCTGGGCCGCGCTGGGCGATGCCGTGCGCTGGGTGACCGAGGCCGGCGGGGTGGCTGTCATCGCCCACCCCGCGCGCTACAAGTTCACGCCCAACGAGGAATACGCGCTCTTTTCCGAGTTCAAGGAACACGGCGGGCGTGGCGTGGAGGTGGTGACGGGCAGCCATTCGCCGGCCGAATACGTGACCTATGCCGCGATGGCGCAGGAATTCGGCCTGGCCGCCTCGCGCGGCAGCGACTTCCACAGTCCCGACGAATCCCATACCGACCTGGGCATGCTGCCCGATCTGCCGGGCCAGCTCACGCCCGTGTGGGAACTGCTGGCGGATCGCATCCGCCCGGCGCACTGAGCGCGCGAGGGCACCGCCATGGCGCAGTATTTCGAAGTCCATCCCGACAACCCCCAGCCCCGCCTGCTCAAGCAGGGCGCCGCGCTGCTGCAAAAGGGCGGCATCCTGGCCGTTCCCACCGACTCCAGCTACGCCCTCGTCTGCCAGCTGGACGACAAGGACGCCGTCGAGCGCTTGCGCCGCATCCGGGGCGTGGACGAAAAGCACCACCTCACGCTGCTGTGCCGCGACCTTTCGGAGCTGGCCAGCTACGCGCGGGTGGACAACCGGCAGTACCGGCTGCTCAAGCTGGGAACGCCGGGGCCCTACACCTTCATCCTCGAAGCAACCAAGGAAGTGCCGCGCCGCGTGAGCCACCCCTCGCGCAAGACCATCGGCCTGCGCGTGCCCGACCGCAAGGGCCTGCAGCTGCTGCTGGAACTGCATGGCGCGCCGCTGCTGGCGACCACACTGATCCCCTCCGGCGAAAGCGAGCCGCTCAACGATCCACAGGACATCCGCGCCCGCTACGAGAAGCTTCTGGATGCCATCGTCGATGCCGGCGCCTGCCCGCTGCAACCCACCACCGTGCTGGACCTGACCCCAATGGGCACGGGCGGCGAGGCCGAGGTGATTCGCGAAGGCCGTGGCAGCCTTTCGGCGCTGGGGCTGTGACAGCACGTTAACGATCCATAGCCACGGGCCCCAGCGCGGGCCATGCGTGCTCTCTGAGACAATTGCGCCCGTGGACTTCTCGAACCTACTCCAAACCGTTCTCATCTACGCCCTGCCGGTGCTGTTCGCCATCACCGTGCACGAAGCGGCCCACGGCTACGCCGCGCGGCACTTCGGGGACAACACCGCGTCGATGCTGGGCCGCATCACGCTCAACCCCTTCAAGCACATCGACCCGGTCGGCACCATCCTGATGCCGCTGCTGCTGTACTTCGCCACCTCGGGCGCCTTTCTTTTCGGCTATGCCAAGCCGGTGCCGGTCAACTTCCAGCACCTGCGCAACCCCAAGCGCGACATGATCTGGGTGGCGCTGGCCGGGCCGGCCAGCAACTTCCTGCAGGCCTTTCTGTGGGCCATCGTGCTGGTGGCGCTGGTGGGCCTGCAGATTGACGAGCGCTTTTTCCTCGAGATGGCGCGCGCCGGCATCTTGGTCAACCTGGTGATGTGGGCCTTCAACCTGTTCCCGCTGCCGCCGCTCGACGGCGGCCGCATCCTCGTCGGCCTGCTGCCCTGGCGGCAAGCGCAGATGGTCTCGCGCATCGAACCCTACGGCTTTTTCATCGTGCTGGCGCTGGTCGTTGCCGGCGTCGTGGGCACGGTGTGGCTGCGCCCGCTGATGTCGCTGGGCTACAGCGCCATCGGCCTGCTGATCTCGCCCCTGAGCGCGCTGCTGCGCTGACCGGCATACCGGGCAAGCGCCGCAGCGCCCACGCCTGGCCGTCCCTCCCATAGCCCCTGAGCCTTTCATGACCCCCTCCCAGACCCCGGCCACTACGCGCTTTCTCACCGGCATCACCACCACGGGCACGCCCCACCTGGGCAACTTCGTGGGTTCGATCCGCCCCTCGGTCGAGGCCAGCCGCCGGCCCGGCGTGCAGAGCTTCTACTTCCTGGCCAACTACCACGCGCTCATCAAGTGCGAGGACCCGGCGCGCATCCAGCGCTCCACGCTGGAGATCGCGGCCAGCTGGCTCGCGGCCGGGCTGGACCCCGCGCATGTCGTCTTCTACCGCCAGTCCGACATTCCCGAAATTCCCGAGCTGAACTGGCTGCTGTCCTGCGTGACCGGCAAGGGCCTGCTCAACCGCGCCCACGCGTACAAGGCATCCCAGGACAAGAACCAGGCCGCCGGCCGCGAGGCCGATGACGGCGTGACCGCCGGGCTCTTCATGTACCCGGTGCTGATGGCCGCCGACATCCTGATGTTCAAGGCGCACAAGGTGCCGGTGGGGCGCGACCAGGTTCAGCACATCGAGATGGCCCGCGACATCGCGGCCAGCTTCAACCACCTCTACGGCGAGCACTTCGTCGCGCCCGAAGCGGTGATCGACGAGCATGTGGCCATCCTGCCCGGGCTGGACGGCCGCAAGATGAGCAAGAGCTACGACAACACCATCCCGCTCTTTGCGCCGCGCGAACAGCTGCGCCGCCTCATCCAGGGCATGTTGACTGACTCGCGCGCGCCGGGCGAGCCCAAGGACACCGAAGGCTCCGCCCTCTTCCAGATCTACCAGGCCTTCGCGACCGAAGCCGAAACCGCCGCGCTGCGCCAGCGTTTCGCTGAAGGCATCGCCTGGGGCGATGCCAAGCAGGTGCTGTTCGAGCGCGTCGATGCCGTCGTCGCGCCCATGCGCGAACGCTACGAGCACCTGATGGCCCACCCCGCAGAGATAGAAGCAACGCTGCTCGCCGGCGCAGAACGGGCCCGCGCCGTCGCCACGCCCTTCCTGCGCGACCTGCGTGCGGCTGTCGGCCTGCGCAGCCTGAGCGCGCAGCCCGCCCCCGCCCAGCCCGCCGCCAAGGCCAGCCGCGCCGCGCTGCCCGCGTTCAAGCAGTACCGCGAAGCCGATGGCCATTTCTACTTCAAGCTGGTGGCAGCGGACGGCCGCCTGCTGCTGCAGAGCAAGGGCTTCGCCGCCCCCAAGGACGCCGGCCAGGCCATTGCCCGGCTGCAGCAAAGCGCAGCGGACGCCACCGAGGCCCTGCAGGCGCTGCAGCCCCAACTGGCGGCCGTCGATGGCGTGGCCACGGCCGACGTGGTGGCCGCCCTGCGGGCACTGCACGCCGCCGCCTGAAGCTGGCGGCACATGCCCCTGAGGCGCGGGGCCTGGCCGGCCTTCGCATGTAAGGAGCCGCGGCAGCAAGGCCTGGTGTAGGCGTCCTACAGCGGGGCGTGGAGAGGCGCCTTTAAGTTGGGTGCCTCAGCCACAGAAAGCCCACCATGCCCCGCAAAGCCCAGAAGCCCACGCACGACGCGCAGCACGTCGCAGCGCTCTCCGCCGCACGCAACACGGACAGCGGCCCGGCAGAGATTCCGCCCCGACCCGGAACCGACGACGCCCACGCGCGCAAAGCTGCGGGGACCCAGGCGCTGGCGGCCTCCATGCCCCACAACGCGCTCAAGGCCCTGGAGCACGGCACGGATAACGGCCTCGCGCCCAATGCGGGGCTCACCTCGGCGCCCGATCATCCTGACGTCACCGGCAGCACCTTGTCGGAGCCGCATGCCACAGGCAAAACCGGCGCTGGCGCCACCCCCGGCCTGAACGCCAACGACGGCGTGCTGGACCGCGTCCGCGCGGATTCTTCGGGGCAGCAGCTCACCACCAACCAGGGCGTGCCGGTATCGGACAACCAGAACTCGCTCAAGCTCGGCGTGCGCGGCCCGGTGCTGCTCGAAGACTTCGTGTTGCGCGAGAAGCTCACCCACTTCGACCACGAGCGCATTCCCGAACGCATCGTGCATGCGCGCGGTTCCGGCGCGCATGGCACCTTCGAGTGCTATGAATCGCTGGCCGACCTGACCATGGCGGCGCCGTTCCAGGAGGCCGGCAAGAAAACGCCGGTGTTCGTGCGCTTTTCCACCGTGCAGGGCGAACGCGGCTCCAAGGACACGGCGCGCGACGCGCGCGGCTTCGCCGTGAAGTTCTATACCGACGCGGGTAACTGGGACCTGGTGGGCAACAACATCCCGGTCTTCTTCATCCAGGACGCGATGAAGTTCCCCGACCTCATCCACGCCGTCAAGCCCGAGCCGCACCACCAGATGCCCCAGGCCGCCAGCGCGCATGACACGTTCTGGGACTTCGTCTCGCTCATGCCCGAATCCGCGCACATGCTGATGTGGGTGATGTCGGACCGCGGCATTCCGCGCAGCTACGCCACCATGCAGGGCTTCGGCGTGCACACCTTCCGCTTCGTGAATGCCGAAGGCACCTCCGTGTTCGTGAAATTCCACTGGACGCCGCTGGCCGGCACCCATTCGCTGGTGTGGGATGAGGCCGTGAAGATCTCCGGCGCGGACCCGGACTTCCACCGCCGCGACCTGTGGGAGCGCATCGAATCGGGCGCCTTTCCCGAATATGAGCTGGCCGTGCAGGTCTTCACCGAAGAGCAGGCCGAGGCCTTCAGCTTCGACATCCTGGACGCCACCAAGCTGATCCCCGAAGAACTGGTGCCGCTGCGCCCCATCGGCCGCATGACCTTGCACCGCAATCCTGACAACTTCTTCGCCGAGACCGAGCAGATCGCGTTCTGTACCGCGCACGTCGTGCCGGGCATCGACTTCTCCAACGATCCGCTGCTGGCAGGCCGCATCCACTCCTACGTGGATACGCAGATCTCGCGCCTGGGCGGACCCAACTTCCACGAACTGCCCATCAACGCGCCGCTCGCGCCGGTGCATAACAACCAGCGCGACGGCATGCACCGCCAGACCATCCCGCGGGGCCGGGTGTCTTACGAACCCAACTCGCTGGGCGGTGGCTGTCCCTTCCAGGCCGGCGCCGTGCAGGGCTTCGTCTCGGTGGCGGCCCGAACCGAGGCCAAGCAGGAACAGGTCAAGGTCCGCGCCAAGCCCGAGAAGTTCGCCGATCACTACACACAGGCACAGCTCTTCTACGCGAGCCAGGCGGAGCATGAGAAGGCCCACATCGCTGCGGCCTTCCGCTTCGAGCTGAGCAAGGTGACGGTGCCCGCCGTGCGCGAACGCACCGTGGCCATGCTGCGCAACGTGTCGGAAGAGCTGGCCGCGAACGTGGCGCAAGGCATCGGCATCCGCAAGCTGCCCGCGGCCCTGCCCAAAGCGATCGAGCGCCCCGCCAAGCCCGAGGTGAAGGAATCCCCTGCCCTGTCGCTGCTGGCACGCCCGGGCGACGGCGGCATCAAGGGCCGCAAGGTGGCCATCCTGGTGGAAGACGGCGTGGAGCCAGCCGCCTTGCACGCGGTGCAGGCCGCGCTGCTCGACAAGGGCGCCGTGGGCCGCTTCGTGGCGCAGCACATCGGCCCGGTGACGCTCGCGGACGGCACTGAGATCGACGCTGATGCCTCGCTGGAAAACTCACCCGGCTTCCTGTTCGACGGGCTGGTGCTGCCCGACGGCGAGGCTGGCGTGAACCTTCTGGCAGGCGATGGGCATTCCGCCGAATTCGTGCGCGACCAGTTCCGCCACTGCAAGCCCATCCTGGCCCTGGGCGCATCCAAGGCCCTGCTGGCCGAGGCAGGCATTCCGTTGCCGGAGGACGACCCCGC
>JBHIWE010000112.1:0-13525 GCA_041987645.1 Acidovorax sp.
GAACGCGAGACGGGGCACCTTGTACTTGTTGGCCTGGCGCCAGACGGTTTCCGACTGGGGCTGCACGCCACCCACGGCGCAGTACACCATGCAGGCACCGTCCAGCACGCGCATGGAACGCTCCACCTCGATGGTGAAGTCCACGTGGCCGGGGGTGTCGATGATGTTGAAGCGGTGCTCGGGGTAGGACATGTCCATGCCCTTCCAGAAGCAGGTCGTGGCAGCCGACGTGATCGTGATGCCGCGCTCTTGTTCCTGCTCCATCCAGTCCATGGTGGCAGCGCCGTCGTGAACTTCACCGATCTTGTGGTTCACACCGGTGTAGAACAGGATACGTTCGGTCGTCGTGGTCTTGCCAGCGTCGATGTGGGCCGAGATACCGATGTTGCGGTAGCGCTCGATGGGGGTCTTGCGTGCCATGATGTTTCTTTCGTTTAACGGCCAAGAGCCCGCCCGCCAATGGATGTTGGCAGGTCGGGCTCCCAGCCTTCGAGATATGAGGACGAAACTCGGACTTAGAAGCGGAAGTGGCTGAATGCCTTGTTGGCTTCGGCCATCCGGTGCACTTCGTCACGGCGCTTCATCGCACCGCCACGGCCTTCGGTGGCTTCCAGCAGCTCGTTGGCCAGGCGTTGCGCCATCGACTTCTCACCGCGCTTGCGGGCGGCTTCCTTGATCCAGCGCATCGACAGGGCCAGACGACGCACGGGGCGCACTTCGACGGGCACCTGGTAGTTGGCACCGCCGACGCGGCGGGACTTCACTTCGACCATGGGCTTCACGTTGTTGATGGCAACGGTGAAGGCTTCCAGGGGGTCCTTGTCGGGATGCTTCTTCTCGATCAGTTCCAGGGCACCGTAGATGATGCGCTCTGCAACTGCCTTCTTGCCGCCTTCCATGATCACGTTCATGAATTTGGACAGCTCGACGTTGCCGAACTTCGGATCCGGCAGGATTTCACGTTTGGGGACTTCGCGACGACGTGGCATTTTTTACCTCTATCTTTGCTTCAGTTGGCGCCCTTCCAGGCACCGCGAGAGTCAGCAGGACTCCCACTTACTCGACCCGCGCAGAACGTCTGCGTTTGGGGTCACTACGCTGCTTCACCGCGCCACGCGGGAACAGCACCGAAAATTCTTGTGCAGAAAGCGCAGGGCTTACTTGGCCTTGGGCTTCTTGGCACCGTACTTGGAGCGCGCTTGCTTGCGGTCTTTCACGCCTTGCAAGTCGAGCGAACCACGCACGATGTGGTAACGCACACCGGGCAAGTCCTTGACACGGCCGCCGCGGACCAGCACCACGCTGTGTTCCTGCAGGTTGTGGCCTTCGCCGCCGATGTAGGAGATGACTTCGAAGCCGTTGGTCAGGCGCACCTTGGCGACCTTACGCAGAGCGGAGTTAGGCTTCTTAGGCGTCGTGGTGTACACACGGGTGCACACGCCACGGCGCTGGGGAGAGTTTTCCATCGCGGGGCTCTTGGACTTGGTCTTTTCGACCTCGCGCCCCTGACGGACCAGTTGATTGATGGTTGGCATTGAAATACGTCCCTAAACGTGAAATGTTTCGTGTAAGCCGTGACGGCTTCGTGAACACGAAAACGCGTGAATCCCTTCGGAAATTCCGAAAAGCCTTCTAATGTAGCAGGTCAGCCCCTCGGAGGCAATCCGTACAGGCTTGAGGGCGTAACCCGCCCCAAGCCTTTTCCGACGCACACGGCAAAACGCCCGCGCTGCAGGCAGGGCGGGCGTTCCGAGGGCCAGGGGCGCCCCGCCCTTGCAGGCGAGGCAGCGCGGGGCGGCTGGCTTGCTTACTTACTTGATCCAGAGGCGGATGGCGTCCCAGGCGCGGCCGAAGATGCCGGCCTGCTCGACGGGCTCCAGCGCCACCAGCGGCACTTCGGCGATCTGCTGCTCACCCAGCGAGACTTTGAGCGTGCCCACCGGCTGGCCCTGCGTGAACGGGGCGACCAGCGGGTCCTGGCGCACGATCTGCGTGGTGACCTTGCCGGCACTGCCCGAGGGAACGGTGACGACGATGGCTTCGGGGCGGCCGATCTTGAGCGTGTTCTGCTTGCCCTTCCAGACCGCCGGCGTGGCGACCGGCTGGCCGGCCTCGAACAGCTTGACCGCGTCGAAGGCGGTGTAGCCCCAGTTCATGAGCTTCTGACTTTCGTTGGCGCGGGCGCTTTCGCTGGTGGTGCCCAGCACGATGGACAGCAGGCGGCGCTGGCCCACGTTGGGGAATTCACGCTTGGCCGTGGCCACCAGGCAGTAGCCGGCCGCCGCCGTGTGGCCGGTCTTCAGGCCGTCCACTGTGGGATCGCGGAACAGCAGCGCATTGCGGTTGTTGCCGTTGGAAGGGGGCGTGCCCGGGTACGCGTAGTGCTTGGTCGCGTAGTAGTGCATGTACTCCGGGAAGTCCTTCATCAGCCGCGTGGCGAGGATGCTCAGGTCGCGCGCGGTCGTGACATGGCCGGGCTCGGTCAGGCCTTCGGGGTTCTTGTAGGCCGTGTTCTTCATGCCCAAAGCCTGGGCCTGGTCATTCATCAGTTTGACGAAGTTCTCGGCCGTGCCGCCCACGCCTTCAGCCAGGGCCATGGTGGCGTCGTTGCCGGACTGCACGATCATGCCCTTGATGAGGTCTTCGACCGGCACCTGCATCTTGGGGTCGATGAACATGCGCGAGCCGGGCATCTTCCAGGCACGCACGCTCACGGGGAGCTTCTGATCCAGCGTGATCTTCTTGGCGCGCAGCGCGTCGAACACCAGGTAGGCACTCATGAGCTTGGTGAGCGAAGCCTGCTCGACGGGTGCGTCGATGTCCTTGGCCGCCAGCACCTGGTTGGCCGTCACGTCCAGCAGCAGGTAGTTGCGCGCGGCGATCTCGGGCGGCTGGGGCGCCTGCACCTGGGCCCAGAGCACGGCGGGCGCGAGCAGCGCTGCGCCGACGAGGTTTCGCAACGAGGGCATGAAGGACTGGATGGAGATTTGCACTTGGATCGGAAGGGAGAAAGGAAAAGAAGGAAGAGCGAGGCGGAGCGGAACGCGGCGCGCCGGAAGCGGCCGCGCGGGCCGCCTCACAGGCGGGATTGAAGGTGGCGCGCCACCAGGTTTTTCAGCAGCGGCAATTGTCCGTGAAAGAAATGGCCGCCCCCGGGCACGACGGTAACGGGCAGTATCTGCGGGCGCGCCCAGTCCATCACCGAGGCGAGGGGCACGGTGTCGTCGGCCTCGCCGTGCACGACCAGGGTGCGCAGATGGGCCTCAGGCGGCACGGGCGCCACGCTGAAGCGGCTGGCGGCGGTGCCGACCAGCACGGCACGGTCGATATCGGCCTCGCGCTCGGCCCAGAGGCGCGCCAGCGCGTGGCTGGTGACGAAGGCTCCGAACGAGAAGCCGGCCAGCGCCAGCGCCCCCTGCGGCGCCACCTGCCGCACCACGGCCAGCAGGTCTTCGAGCTCGCCCCGGCCTTCGTCGTAGGCACCGGCCGTGGCGCCTACGCCCCGGAAGTTGAAGCGCACCGCCGTCCAGCCGCTGGCGACGAAGGCGCGGGCCAGCGTCTGAACGACCTTGTTGTCCATGGTGCCGCCGAAGAGCGGATGCGGATGGGCGATGACGGCCACGCCGCGGGCGCTGGCGCCCTCGGGCACCGTGGCGGCGTCACGCACCGCCTCAATGGCGCCGGCGGGGCCTTCCAGGGTCAGGCGTTCAGTCTGGGCGTTCAATTTGCACTACCAATTCAATAGCACCTCGCCCCGATCGGGCCAGGGCTGGATGCCGAAAACTCTTGAAGCAGATATCTGCGTCGCCAGCCGGGACAGAGCCCGTTTCAGCGGCCAAGTTCCGGCGGCGTGAGCAGGCGTTCGACGATCTGGCCGTTCTTCAGGTGCGATTCGACGATCTCGTCGATGTCGCCGTTGTCCACGAAGGTGTACCAGGTGCCTTCGGGATAGACCACGGCGATGGGCCCCCCCGCGCAGCGGTCCAGGCAGCCGGCCTTGTTCACGCGCACCTTGCCGGGGCCGGAGAGCTTGGCCGCCTTGACCTGCGCCTTGCAGTGGTCGAAGGCCGCCTGGGCGCCGTAGTGCGCGCAGCTGGATTCGCCATTGGTGCGGTCGTTCAGGCAGAAGAAGATATGGCGTTCGTAGTAGCCGGGGGTCGCGGGCGCCGGAGCCGCTGCCGCCGGGGGCTGGGTAGGGGTGTCGCTCATGGCGGCATTCTAGGACGGGCCCTGCAGCGGCCCCGGCGCGGAGGGCGGGATGGGCGGCACCTCCCGCTCGCGGCTGGAGACGCGCAGCAGCACATAGACCAGCGCGGCATAGGGCCAAAGCCAGCCCAGCCACTGGCCCAGCCCGAAGAAGCGAATGAACCGCCCCTGCTCCCAGGCCTGGAGCGTCTCGGTGAAATAGGCACTGGCGGGCGCCTGGTTCAGCAGGTTGAGGTGCAGCGCCAGCGCCAGCAGCAACAAGGCTGCGCAGGCACGCCGGGGCAACCCGACCAGCAGCAGCGCGACGCCCAGACCGGCCACTGCGCCCAGCTCCGCCGGCAAGGTGATCCATTCCCAGGCGTGGGTCGGGCCCCAGCTCATGGCCGCCGACAGCGCCGTGGCGGCCACGCCGACCGCGACGATGCCCACCGCGAAGACCGCGCGTCGGCCCAGGTGCCGCACCACGCAGTAGCCCAGCAGGCACGGGATAAGCACGCCCAGCAGCACGGCCATCAGTTCGGCCGCGGGCGAGAGTGGCTCCAGCGGCTCGGTGCGCAGCGGCAGCCAGTCGAGAAAAGGGGTGTCGTCCAGCCACTCGGCCAGGCCGGCTTCGAGCCGCTCCCACATCTGCCCCAGGCCGAAGGGCACGGCAGCGGGGAACAGCAGCGCCAGGGGCCACAGCGCCAGCAGCACCAGGGCGCCGCGCGCATCGGCCACGAACCAGCGCGCGCGCAGCCGGCTCCAGCGGGCGATGGCGCCCAGCCGCTCCAACAGCCAGGCCAGCAGCGCGCCCAGCAGGGTGCCAGCGGCGTTGAGCGCCAGATCCATGTTGGAGGGCACGCGGCGCGGCAGGTAGATCTGCAGAAATTCCATGGCGAGCGACAGCAGCGCACCGGCCATCACCGCCAGCACGACGGCCAGGCGCGGCCAGCCGCTGCGCAGCATGGCCAACGCCAGCAGAAAGCCCAGCGGCGCGTAGCCGGCGACGTTGATGTTGACGTCGAACCACGTCCAGTAGGGCGGCGGCAGCGGCGCGCTCAGAAACACCCAGGGCGAAATGCCCTGGCCGCGCCAGCCCTCGAACGGGAACAGGCTGGCGAAGACGATCAGCGCCGCATAGAGCAGCGCCAGGGGCCAGGCAGAGGTCTTGTGCATCGGGGAGCGCCTCGGTTCCCGCGCCGGGGCACGGTCAGAACGGCTTGACCACCACCAGCACCACGGCCGCCGTCAGCAGCAGCACGGGCACCTCGTTGAACCAGCGGAACCAGCGGTGGCTGCGCCGGCTCTCGCCGCGGATCAGCTTGCGCAGCAGCACGGCGCAGGCATGGTGGTATCCCACGGCCAGCACCACCACGGCCAGCTTGGCATGCATCCAGCCGTTGCCAGGGCCCCGGCCGATACCGTAGCCCAGGTAGAGCCACAGGCCCAGGCCCAGCGCCGGCACGGCCAGCAGGGTGGTGAAGCGCAGCAGCTTGCGCGCCATGAGCAGCAGTCGCTCGCGCTCGGCCGACGAGCCGGGCGGAACCATCGCCAGATTGACGTAGATGCGCGGCAGGTAGAAGAGGCCCGCGAACCAGCTGGCCACGAAGATGATGTGGAAGGCTTTGACCCAGAGCATGCGGGCAGTGTACGGGCGGCGGCGCCCGCAGGCCCGTACCGGGACAATGTGGCGCACAATTTCGGGCATGCATCTGTCCAGCCCCACCCCCTTCCCCGCCAACCGCCCGCGCCGCCTGCGCCGCGATGCCTTCACCCGCAACCTGGTGCGCGAGAACGCGCTCACGCCGCACGACTTCATCTACCCGGTGTTCGTCCACGAGGGCACCAACCTGCGCCAGGCCGTGACCTCCATGCCCGGCGTGGACCGGCTGAGCCTGGACCTGCTGCTGCCCGTGGCCGAAGACTGCGTCAAGCTCGGCATCCCCGTGCTGGCGCTGTTCCCCTCGCTGGACCCGGCGCTCAAGACGCCCGACGGCAAGGAAGCGCTCAACCCCGACGGCCTGATCCAGCGCGTGGTGCGGGCGCTGAAAAAAGAATTTCCTGACCTGGGCGTGCTGACCGACGTGGCGCTGGACCCCTACACCAGCCACGGCCAGGACGGCGTGCTCGACGAGACCGGCTACATCATCAACGACGAGACGGTGGAACTGCTGGTCGGCCAGGTGCTCGCGCATGCCGACGCCGGCGTGGACATCGTCGCGCCCAGCGACATGATGGACGGGCGCATCGGCGCCGTCCGCGACGCGCTGGAAGCACACGGCCATGTCCACACCCGGATCATGGCCTACAGCGCCAAGTACGCCAGCGCCTTCTACGGCCCCTTCCGCGATGCAGTGGGCACGCGCGGCGCCCTGGGCAAGGCGGACAAGAACGTCTATCAGATGGACCCAGCCAACACCGACGAGGCCTTGCGCGAGGTGGCGCTGGACATCGCCGAGGGCGCCGACATGGTCATGGTCAAGCCCGGCATGCCTTACCTGGACGTGGTGCGCCGCGTGAAGGACGAGTTCCGCGTGCCCACCTTCGCCTACCAGGTGAGTGGCGAATACGCCATGCTCAAGGCCGCCGCCGCCAACGGCTGGCTCGACCACGACGCGGTGATGATGGAAAGCCTGCTGGCCTTCAAGCGCGCGGGCGCGGACGGCGTGCTGACCTACTTCGCACGGGATGCGGCCCGACTGCTGCGCCGCGCCTGACACTACTAAACTGGTAGCTGTCGGCGCCCATAGGACGGGCGCTGGAGCCCGTCTTGACTGAAAACCCCACCGCCACCGCCGGCGCCATCCGCGTCTTCCACATCGAGCCCGGCAGCGTGAGCGAGCTGGCCGAGCTGCCCACCGCGCCGCCCGCGCGCGGCTTCTTCTGGATCGCCAGCACCCGCTCAGCCTTCGGCGCCTCGCTGCCACGGCTGCAGACCATGCTGCAGGCCACCGCCGGGCTGCAGCTGGTGGACCTGCACGTTTCCGACCTGCTGAACGCACAGCTGCCCTCGCACTACGACTACACCTCGCAGTACGACGTGCTGGTCTTTCGCCGGCTCACCGCCACCCAGTGCGCCACTGCCATCCCCCCCGGCGCGGGCACGGCCGGCACGCCGGACGGCAGGGGCGGTCCGCCGGTGCTGCGGCGCATCGACACCAGCCCCGTGGGGTTTGCCGTTTTCGACCAGGTGCTGCTCACCGTCCACCCGGAGGACTGCACCGTGCGCGACGCCTTCGCCGCGCGCTTGCTTGCGCCGCCCCAACCCGTGGTGGCGGCCTCGGCTTCCGCCGGTTCCATGGGCATGCACCAGCCGCAGGGCCTGGCGGCGGCGGCACAGGCTGGCGCCTCGGAAACCGCCGCGCGCGACCAGCGCAACGCCCCGGTGGCCAATGGCCGCCTGCCCGCCAGCCCCGCCGACCTGATGCTGCGCGTGGTGAACCTGATCGTGGACAACTATCTCGACCTGCGCCGCGAGCTCTCGCGCCAGCTCGACCACTGGCAGTCCGAGCTACTCAAGCCCCGCGCGCGCTTCGCCAATTGGAGCGCGCTGCTCGACGCCCGCCTCACGCTGCACCAGCTCGACGAGATCTGCGAAGACCAGCGCGCCGCCGTGCAGGACTGGGTGGACACGCTGGAGACCTGGACGCCGCCCGACACCACGGCCGCGCTGCGCGAGCTGGATCTGCTGAAGGTGCGCAGCCGCGACGTGCTGGAGCACATCGAGCGGGTGGTGCACCACGTGCGCCGGCTCGAACAGAGCACCGAAACCGCCGTGCAGATGCACTTCAGCGTGCAGAGCAACCGCACCAACGACATCATGCGCACCCTTACGGCGCTCACCGCCGTGTTCCTGCCGCTCAACCTCATCGCCGGCATCTTCGGGATGAACTTCGAATTCATCCCCCTCGTCCACAAGCAGGATGGGTTCTGGTGGGCCATGGGCTCCATGACGGTGATTGCCGTCGCGCTCATCGCGCTGTTCTGGCGCAAGCGCTACCTGGCGCGCACCGGCCACCACTGACCTCCCGGCGCCGGGCCCGCCGTCGCACGCATGAGGCGCTCCCGGGCGCTCCCACCGCCGGTCCAACCGAAGCCGCCAGGCCCCGCGGAACCACGGGCACCCCGCATTAACCCTGACGCCATGTAGGCCATATCAAACACTGCCGGATCATTAATTGTCTAGTCAATTAATATCGACAGCATGAATTCCAACTCCGAAGACATCTCCGTCTATCTGGACCGCCAGGGACCCGCGCCACACCCCGTCGAGCAGCACCTGGGCTACCAGCTGCGGCGCATCGTGACGCTGCTGACCGCCCATATCGACCGGCAGGTCGAGCCCCTGGGCCTGACCGACGCCCAGTGGAAGCCGCTGCTGCGCCTGCTGCTGGACCAGACCGGCACCGTGGCGGCGCTGGCGCGCATCTGCCAGTTGGACGCAGGCGGCATGACACGTCTGCTCGACCGGCTGGAGACCAAGGGCCTGGTGCGTCGGGAACGCTCCCAGGAAGACCGCCGCGTCGTCAACCTCGAACTGACCGACGAAGGCCGCGCCGCCGCGCAACAGCTGCCGGATCTGCTGCTGGGCCTGCAGCGCTCCATGCTGCAGGGCTTCAGCGCCGAGGAAGAAGCGCAGCTGCGCGGCTATCTCTCACGGGTGTACGACAACGTCAGGACCCTCGAGCCCGGCAACGAAGCCGGGCCGGGCGCCTGAGGCGCAGCGCCCCAGCCCACCCGCCTTTCCCCTGAGCACAACATCATGAAAAACCAGCTCTTTCTCTCTTCCCCGCCCGACCGCGCTGCCGATACGTCGGCCGCCACGCCGGCACGCGGGTGCCTTCAGGGCGCCGCGCTCTACTTCGCCACGTTGGCGCTGGCCATCGCCGCCCTGCCCGGGCTGACCGGCTGCGCCGACATGTCCGGCATCGCCTCGCACGCCCAAATGCGCGACGCCGCCTCGCTGGGCCTGAGCCCCGCCACGCCCGCCGCCCCCGGCACATTGCAGGTCGATGCCTCCGTGCCGGCCGACTGGTGGCGCGGCTTCGGCGATGCGCAGCTGGACGCGCTGATCGACCGCGCCCTTGCCAACAACCCCAGCCTGAAGCAGGCCGAAGCCCGCGTCGCGCGCGCCAATGCCTTCACCGAGTCGGCCCGCGCCGCCGAAGGCCCGCGCCTGACCGGCAGCCTCGACGTGAACCGCCAGCTCTACAGCGCCAACGGCCCCTACCCGCCGCCGCTGGCCGGCAATATCTACAACAGCGGCACCGCGCGCCTGACCGGCAGCTGGGAGATCGACTTCTTCGGTGAACACCGCGCCGCTCTGCAGGCCGCGCTGGGCACGGCCAACGCCGCGCAGGCCGAGGCCCAGTCCGCCCGCCTGCTGCTGGCGGCCAACGTGGCGCGCAGCTACATCCAGTGGGCACGACTGCAGGCCCAGCTGACGGTGGCCGAGCGCACGCTGGCCCAGCGCAGCGAAACCCTGCAACTGGTGCAGGACCGCTTCACTGCCGGGCTCGACACGCAGCTCGAGCGCCGCCAGGCCGAAGGGGGCCTGCCCGAGGCCCGCCAGCAGATCGAGTCCCTGCGCGAGCAGATGGCTCTGGCCCGCAATGCACTGGGCGCTCTGGTCGGCGACCCCAACGCGGCGCAGACCCTTGCATCACCTTCGCTGGCTGCTATGCATTCAATAGCATCTCCGGCACGCCTGCCGGCCGACCTGCTGGGCCGCCGGCCCGACGTGGCTGCCGCCCGCTGGCGCGTGGAAGCCGCCACGCAGGACGTGGCGGTGGCACGAGCGCAGTTCTATCCCAACGTGAACCTCACGGCCTTCCTCGGTCTCTCCAGCATCGGCCTGGACAACCTCGCCCGGGCAGGCAGCAAGGAGTGGGGCGTGGGTCCGGCCATCCGCCTGCCGATCTTCGACGCCGGCCGCCTGCGCGCCAACCTGCGCGGCAAGTCGGCCGACCTGGATGCCGCCGTGGAGAGCTACAACGCCGCGCTGCTCGATGCAGTGCATGACGCAGCCGACCAGATCGCCTCGTCCAGTGCCATCGACCGCCAGATCGCCGAGCAGCGCCAGGCGCAGCAGGCCGCCGAATCCGCCTGGGCCCTGGCCCGCGAGCGCTACCAGGCCGGCCTGGGCAACTACCTGAACGTGCTTTCGGCCGAGACCGCCGTGCTGGCCCAACGCCGGCAAGCCGTGGACCTGGTCGCACGCCGGCTCGACACCCAGGTGGCGCTGATGCGCGCACTGGGCGGCGGCTGGCAGGACGGCGCGCAGCCCGGCACCAACGCGGCCGCAGCGCCAGCGGCCACGACCGCAGCCGCCACCGCAGCGCCCTGACGGCGCTCCTCCTCCTCTCGAACAGGGCCCCAAGCGGCATGCGACACGATCGGCCCGACGCCCCGTATCTCCCCTTTTCTCCCAGACATCCATCATGAACGACGCATCGCAACCCTCTTCCTCCAAGCCGGCAGACAAGAAGGCCTCCCGCCGCAAGGCGCTCCTGACGCTGGCCGCCGTGGTCGTGCTGGCCGGCGCCGGCGCCGCCGTCTATGACTGGCTGGTCGCCAGCCATTACGAGGACACCGACAACGCCTACGTGCAGGGCAATCTGATCCAGATCACGCCCCAGACGGGCGGCACCGTCATGGCCATCCTGGCCGACGACACCGACTTCGTGAAGGCCGGCTCGCCTCTCGTCCAGCTGGACCCGGCCGACGCCCGCGTGGCGCTGCAGCAGGCCGAGGCCAACCTGGCCCAGGCCGTGCGGCAAGTGCGCACGCTCTACGTGAACAACAGCGCACTGTCCGCGCAGATCCGCCTGCGCGAGGCCGACGTGGCCCGCGCCCAGTCGGACCTGAGCCGCGCGCAGGACGACCTGCGCCGCCGGCAGTCCCTGTCGGGCAACGGCGCCGTCTCCAAGGAAGAGCTGGAACACGCCCGCAGCCAGGCCGATGCGGCCCGCACCGCGCTGGCCGCAGCGCAAGCCGGCGCCGCCGCCGCACGCGACCAGCTGACCAGCAACCAGTCGCTCACCCAGGGCCTGGCCGTCAAACAGCACCCCAGCGTGCAGGCGGCCGCCGCCAAGGTGCGCGAGGCCTACCTCGCCGAGCGCCGCACCGAGCTGCCCGCCCCCGTCGATGGCTACGTCGCCCGCCGCACCGTACAGCTGGGCCAGCGCGTGGCCCCGGGCGCGCCGCTGATGACCATCGTGCCGCTGAGCGGCGTGTGGGTGGACGCGAACTTCAAGGAAAACCAGCTGCGCAACCTGCGCATCGGCCAGCCCGCCACGCTCACCGCCGACCTCTACGGCAAGAAGGTGGAATACACCGGCACCGTCGCCGGGCTGGGCGTGGGCACGGGCGCGGCCTTCGCGCTGCTGCCCGCGCAGAACGCCACCGGCAACTGGATCAAGGTGGTGCAGCGCGTGCCGGTGCGCATCGCGCTCGACCCGGCCCAGCTCAAGGACCATCCCCTGCGCGTGGGCTTGTCGATGGACGTGACGGTGAACACCCAGCAGCGCGACGGCGCCCTGCTGCCCGCAACGCCGCGCTCCACGCCCGTGGCGCAGACCGCCGTCTATGGCGGCCTGGACGAAGGCGCCAGCGCCGAGGTCGATCGCGTCATCGCCGCCAACCTGGGCACCGGCGCAGCCGGCCACTGATCGCAGGCAGGCACCACCATGGCATCGCCCGAACAACGCCCCCTGCCGCCGCCTCCGCTGGAAGGCAGCGCGCGCATGTGGGGCACGCTGGCCCTCTCGGCCGCGACCTTCATGAACGTGCTGGACACGTCCATCGCCAACGTGTCCCTGCCCGCCATCGCGGGCGACCTGGGCGTGAGCCCCACGCAGGGCACCTGGGTCATCACCAGCTTCGCGGTGGCCAACGCCATCGCCGTGCCGCTCACCGGCTGGCTGTCGCAGCGCTTCGGGCAGGTGCGCCTGTTCGTCGCCAGCGTCACGCTGTTCGTGATCGCCTCGCTCATGTGCGGCCTCGCGCCCAACATGGCCACGCTGATCGCCTTCCGCGCACTGCAGGGCTTCGTCGCCGGGCCGATGATCCCGCTGTCGCAGTCGCTGCTGCTGTCGAGCTATCCCAAGGCGCTGGCCGGGCTGGCGATGGCGATGTGGTCCATGACCACGCTGATCGCGCCGGTGATGGGGCCGCTGCTGGGCGGCTGGATCACCGACAACATGAGCTGGCCGTGGATCTTCTACATCAACGTGCCGGTGGGCATCGGCGCCGTGCTGGTCACCTGGGCCATCTTCCACAAGCGCGAGAGCGAGCGGCGTTCGCTGCCCATCGACTCCATCGGCCTGGCGCTGCTGGTGATCTGGGTGGCCGCCATGCAGGTGATGCTGGACATCGGCAAGGAACACGACTGGTTCGCCTCGCCCTGGGTGGTCGCCTGCTGCGTGGTGGCGGTGGTGGGCTTCCTGGCCTTCATGTTCTGGGAGCGCGGCGAGGACCACCCGGTGGTGGACCTTTCCCTCTTCAAGATCCGCAACTTCTGGGCCGGCGCACTGGCCACCTCGGTGGGCTACGGCCTCTTCTTCGGCAACGTGGTGCTGCTGCCGCTCTGGCTGCAGCAGTACATGGGCTACACCGCCACGCAGGCCGGCGAGGTGCTGGCGCCGGTGGGCCTGCTGGCACTGGTGCTCTCGCCCGTGGTGGGCAAGTACATCTCCAAGGTGGACCCGCGCCGCTTCGCCACGCTGGCCTTCCTGATCTTCGCACTGGTGCTGTGGATGCGGTCGCGCTTCAACACCCAGGCCGACCTGACGACCATCATGGTGCCCACCATCATCCAGGGCATCGCCATGGCGTTCTTCTTCATCCCGCTGGTGACCATCACGCTCTCGGAGATCACGCCCGAGCGCATCCCCTCCGCCTCCGGGCTGTCGAATTTCATGCGGATCACGGCCGGCGCCATCGGCACCTCCGTCTCGACCACGCTTTGGGAACGCCGCGCGGAGCTGCACCATGCGCAACTGACCGAAGGGCTGCAGCAGGGCGGCCTCGCCGTCACGCAGACGCTGCAGGGCCTGCAGGCCGGCGGCCTCACGCAGCAGCAGGCGCTGGGGCAGGTGGAGCGGCTGGTGAACCAGCAGGCTTTCATGCTGGCGGCCAACGACATCTTCTATGCATCGGCCGTGCTGTTCCTGCTGCTGATTCCCCTGGTCTGGCTGGCGCACCCGGTGCGCGCGAGCGAAGGCAGCGCCGACGCAGCCGCAGGCGCGCATTGACGACTGCCGGCGTCGCGGCAGCGCAAGGATGCGGGAGGCGCTAACCTCGGCCCTCTTCCTTTCCCCACCGCCACGCCACACCATGA
>JBHIWE010000113.1:0-13524 GCA_041987645.1 Acidovorax sp.
TCAGGATGCGGCCCAGCGTCGCGTGCCGTGCCGCCTGCGCGATATGCAGGTGGAAGTCGCCCGACAGCCGGATGGCCCGGCGCATGTCGCCGGCCGCGCGCGCGGCCTCTTCATCCTCGATGCAGGGGCGCAGCCGTGCCACGTCGGCCTCGCCGGCCGCGGCGACGAACAGGGCCACCAGGCGGGGCTCGATCAGGCGGCGCGCCTCGAACACTTCGCGGGCCTCCTGCACGGTGGGCTCGGCGATGACGGCGCCCCGATGAGGCGTGAGGGTGACCACCTGCTCGCTGGCCAGCCGCACCAGCACCGGCCGCACCCGGGTGCGCGACACGCCAAACGCGGCAGCCAGCTTGTCCTCCACCAGCTTGGTGCCCGGAGCCAGCCGGTGATCGAGGATGGCGGAGACCAGGCGCTCGTACATGTCGCCCTCGCTCGGCAAGGCGGCGGCCCGGGGACGCGCAGGCCGCAAGGCCCGGGTGGCTGCGCCATCGGTCATACGGCCCGGCCCTTGCGTCTGCGGCCCAGCGCCCATACCCAGGCCAGCGCGCAACCCATCACCAGGAAGGACACCAGCGTGGTCACCGTGCCCAGGGCGTAGATGGCCGGCGTGGTCACCGTGGTGGTCAGGCCCTGCAGCTCCAACGGCAGCGTATTGACATCGCCGATGGCCTGCGAGGTGCGGGCGATCTCGTCCCAGCTCAGCGTGAAGCCGAACATGCCTATGCCCACCACCGAGGGCCCGATGAGCGGCAGCACCACATGCCTGAAGCCCTGCCACGGCGTGGCTCCCAGGTCGCGCGCGGCCTCTTCATAGGCTGGATTGAAGCGGTTGAACACCGCGAACATGATGAGCAGGCCGAAGGGCAGCGTCCAGGTCAGGTGCGCGCCCAGCGCCGAGGTGAACAGGCCCAGCGAGGTGCCATAGCCCTCCTGCGCACTGTCCATGCCCAGCGCGCCCAAAACGGCCTTGATGGCGGAGTCCAGCAACCGGAACTCCAGCCCGATGCCCAGCGACACGATGATCGACGGCATGATCAGGCTGGCCACCACCACGAAGAACAGCAGGTTCCCGCCCCGCAGCTTCTTTCGGAAGGCCAGCCCCGCCAGCACCGACAGCACCACGGTGCATGCCATCACCGCCAGCCCCAGGCCCAGCGAGCGCGACAGCGCCGCGCCGATGTCCACCACGCCCAGCCCTTCGGCCAGCTTGCGGAACCAGTGCAGCGACACGCCGCGCATGGGAAAGGTGAGCCCGCCTTCCGGCCCCTGGAAGCTCAGCACGAAGATGACGAGCATGGGTCCGTACATGAAGAGCACGAACAGGGCGAAGACGATGGCCAGCAGCCAGAAGCCGAGCGGACGGGGTTCGCGGGGACGCATCTCAGAGCTCCTTGCGTATGTCGACCAGCCGGGTCAGGGCCCAGATGATCATCAGCACGATGGCCAGCAGGATCACCGCATTGGCCGCCGCCAGCGGAAACTGCAGGTACGAGGTCTGCACCTGGATGATCTTGCCCACCGAGGCGATCTGCTGGCCGCCCATGACGCCGATGGTGACGAAGTCACCCATCACGATGGTGATGACGAAGATCGAGCCGATCAGGATGCCGGTACGCGACAGGGGAACGATCACGTTCCACAGCGTCTGCCAGCCCGACGCGCCGGAGTCGCTCGCCGCCTCCAGCAGGCTGCGGTCGATGCGCATCATGCTGTTGAAGATCGGCACGATCATGAACATGGTGTAGAGATGCACGAAGGCCAGCACCACGGAAAAATCGGAAAAGAGCAACCATTCGATGGGCTGGTCCACCAGGTGCAGTTCCATGAGCGTCTGGTTCACCAGCCCGTTGCGCCCCAGCAGCGGAACCCACGAAATCATGCGGATGACGTTGGACGTCCAGAACGGCACGGTGCACAGCACGAAGAGCAGCGTCTGCATGCCGGCCGAGCGCACATGGAAGGCGAGAAAATACGCCACCGCGAAGCCCAGCACCAGCGTGATGCACCACACCAGCACGCTGAACTTGATGGTGGAGTAGTAGGTGCGCAGCGTGGTGCAGGGGTCCGACAGGCTGGCGCAGCCGTCGAAGATCGCCGCATAGTTCTTGAGCGTGAAGCCGGGCAGCAACTCGTATTCGTTGAAGTCCCAGAAGCTGACCATGGCGATCAGCGCCAGCGGAATCAGGAAGAACAGCACGAACACAGCCGTGAACGGGGCCGCCTGCCACCAGGCTGCGATGCAGCGGCCCGGCAGCGCCGCTGCGGTGGCAGTGGCAGGGGCGCCGGCGAGTTGAGAGGTCGAAGGTGTGCGCATGGCGTGCGGAGGTGTTCGGGATGGCGTCCGGAAGGCCGGGCGGCGTGGTGCGCCGCCCGGGGGTCATCGATCAAGCCGCCACGAACTCATTCCATTTCTGGACCATGTAGTTGTTCTCGTCCATCACCGCGTTCCAGCAGGCGATGGCACCCATGCGCGCTTCGTAGCTGCCACCGTCGCGCACCGCGCCGGCCTTGGCCAGCACCTCGCCGTTGGGGCTCTTGATGTCCTGGGCGGCGGGCTTGCCCTCCATCCAGTACGCCCATTCGTAGGGCTCCATCTTGGCCTTGGCCGTATCCAGCACGGCGCTGTAGTAGCCCTGGCGGTTGAGGTAGGCGCCGGCCCAGCCGTCGAGGAACCAGTTGATGAATTCGTAGGCTCCGTCGAGCTTGCGGCCCGACAGCGTGGCCGGCAGTCCGAAGCCCGCGGCCCAGGCGCGGTAGCCTTCCTTGAGCGGCTGGAAGTTGCAGGTCACGCCCTTGGTCCGCACGGCCGTGACGGCAGGGCTCCACATCGACTGGATGACGACCTCGCCGGAAGCCATCAGGTTGACCGATTCGTTGAAGTCCTTCCACAGCGCGCGGAACTGGCCGGCGCGCTTGGCCTCGATCAGCGTCTTGATGGTGAGGTCGATCTCCTTCTTGGTCATGTTGCCCTTGTCGGGATACTTGTACAGGCCCATGGCCTCGACCACCATCGCCGCATCCATGATGCCGATGGAGGGAATATTCAGGATCGCCGCCTTGCCCTTGAACTCGGGGTTCAGCAGTTCGGCCCAGGAGTTGATGGGGCGCTTGATGAGGTCGGGCCGGATCCCCAGCGTGTCCGCGTTGTAGACCGTGGGAATCAGGCTCATGAACTGCGTGGGGCTCTTGGCGAAGACCTTGCTTTTCTCGCCTTCGAGGTAGATCACCTTCTTGGGCGCCGTGCCCTGGTCGCCCACGGCCTTGCCGCCCACTTCGCCCTTGGTGAAGAGCGGCGTGATCTTGTCCGCGTTCTTGATGCGCTTGCTGTCGATGCCCTTGAGGTTGCCCGTGGGCACGATCTTCTTGAGCGAGAAGTACTCGGTGTCGATCAGATCGAAGCTGTTGGGCGCCGTCACCGCGCGCTTGGTCACGTCGTCGGTGGTCACGGCCACGTACTGGATCTCGATGCCGGTGTCGGCCTTGAACTTCTCGGCGATCGCCTTATCCTGGTTCACCGCCGTGCCCAGATAGCGCAGCACGATCTTCTCCTGCGCATGGACGGCGGGGAAGACCCCCGCGGCCAGGATGCCCGCCGTGCCCTTGAGCAGGGAACGGCGCTGCATGCCGGAGACGTTGTGGGCGGCGGATTCTGCAAGCACATCGGACATGGTGAAAACTCCTTGATAAAAAGAGAGAGGACAGGAGGAGGCAGGGCTTCTTGCGAAGGCGAAGGGGAAGGAGAAAAAGGGAAGACGATGGGGGAGCCAGCGGTTTTCAGGCCGCAGCCGCCTGCAGCGGATGCGCCCTGGATGGCTGCCAGTGCAGGAGCACGGGCTGGCCCACCGCGCAGGGCCGCGCCAGGTGGACCGCCTCGGGCACCATCACCGAATACTCCGCCGTGGCGTGGGCGGACAAGGCCGCGCCCGCGCGCTGCAGGCCCAGCAGCACATAAGGGCCCTGGTATTCCACGTCGGTGACGACGGCGGGCATGTGCATGGCGCCCTCGGGCGGTGCAGCCCCGTCGGGCAGCACGCCCAGGTGGTCGGTCCGCACGCCCACCTTGCCTTGCGGCGTCTCGATCACGTTGTGGCCGCCCATGAAGCGCGCCACGAACTCGCTGGCCGGGCGGTTGTAGACGTCGTAGGGCGTGCCCACCTGCTCGATCACGCCGCTGTTCATCACCACCATGGTGTCGGCCAGCGCCATGGCCTCCTCCTGGGAATGGGTGACGTGGATGAAGGTGAGGCCCAGTTCCTTCTGCCAGCGGCGCAGCTCGGCACGCATCTGGACGCGCAGGAAGGGGTCGAGCGCGGACAGCGGCTCGTCGAGCAGCAGCACCCGCGGCTGCGTGATGAGCGCACGGGCCAGCGCCACGCGCTGCTGCTGCCCGCCCGACAGCTCGGCCGGCTTGCGCTCCACCAGGTGGCCCATGGCCACGCGTTCGAGCAGCGCGGCGGCCCGGGCGCGGCGCTCAGCCTGGCCCACGCCTTTCATCTTCAGGCTGAAGGCGACATTGTCGAGCGCCGAGAGGTGCGGAAACAGCGCGAAGCTCTGGAACATCATGGCCGTACCGCGCGCCGCGGCGGGCAGCTGAGTGATGTTGCGGTTGTCCAGCAGCACGTCCCCGCTGGTGACCGTTTCATGCCCCGCGATCATGCGCAGCGTGGTGCTCTTGCCGCAGCCCGACGGGCCCAGCAGGCAGCAGTAGCTGCCGCTTGCGATCCGCAGATCGATGTTGTCCACCGCGGGCTTGCCCTGCGCATACCGCTTGGTCAGCGCAACGACTTCGATGGCGGCAGGAACCGGATGGAGGGATTTCGATTGCATGACCCACGGCTACGCAAACGGCGTGCCATGTTTGCATGCAATAGCTGGCACTTTTTGTACACAAAATGCACCGATTCCGTGCACACCCGCCACCGCGCCACGCACCATGAGGCGCCCACCTCCCGGCGCGCCCTCCCGGCGATACGCCCGGCCCGTGCGGAGAAGGAAGGCGGATCCGATCCGGCCCGCGCCGCAGCCCCGCAAAGGCGCCGCCGGAAGACACGCCCTACACTTGGGCCCTTTGCTCACGACCGCATTCAGCCCATGACGTACTGCGTCGCCATCAAACTCAACGCCGGACTGGTCTTCCTCTCCGACTCCCGCACCAATGCTGGCCTCGACCAGATCAGCTCCTTCCGCAAGATGATGATCTACGAGAAGACGGGCGACCGCTTCATGGTGCTGCTGTCGGCGGGCAACCTGAGCATCTCGCAGTCGGTGCGCGAGATCCTGCAGACCGAGCAGATCCCCAGCCGTGAGGAAGGCGGCGAGCCCATCACCATGTGGAACGCCACCAGCATGTTCGAGGTCGCGCGCGTGCTGGGCTCGGCCGTGCGCCGGGTCCACGAGCGCGACGGCGCCGCGCTCAAGCGATCGGGCGTGGACTTCAACGTTTCGCTGGTCCTGGGCGGGCAGATCCGGGGCGAGGGCATGCGCCTCTTCCAGGTCTATTCGGCCGGCAACTTCATCGAGGCCACCTCCGAAACGCCCTACTTCCAGGTGGGCGAATCCAAGTACGGCAAGCCCGTGCTCGACCGCGTGCTCACACCGGAGACCCCGCTGGCCGAAGCCGCCAAGTGCGCACTGGTGTCGATGGACAGCACGCTCAAGTCCAACCTGTCAGTGGGCCTGCCGCTCGATCTGGTGGTCTATGAGGCCGGCAGCTTCTCCGCCGACAAGATCGTCTGCATCGACGAGCACAACCCCTACTTCCGCATGCTGCACGACAGCTGGGGCCAGAAGCTGCGCCAGGTGTTCGACAGCATCGAGGACCCGGCCTGGAACGGCGGTGCGACCGAGGTGCCGATCCGCGTGGACAACGCCCGCAACAAGCCGCTGCGCAAGATCACCAATCCGCGCGACAAGCTGGTCTGAAACAATCCAGCCAGGGCATCCGCCCAACCCCAAGGCCGAAATCCATGCCCCGCATCGTCTTCTCCCACGCCAACAGCTTTCCGGCCAGCACCTACCGCGTGATGTTCGCCGAGCTGCAGCGGCGCGGCTTCGATGTCGCCGCCGTGCCGCAGTTCGGCCACGACGAGCGCTACCCCGTCACCAACAATTGGCCCCACCTGGTGCAGCAGCTGGCGGATTTCGCCCAGGCCCAGCAGCAGGCGAGCGGCGAGCCGGCCTTCCTGGTCGGCCACTCGCTGGGCGGTTTTCTCAGCGTGATGACGGCGGCACGCCATCCGCAGCTGGCGCGCGGCGTACTGCTGCTGGATTCGCCCCTGCTGAGCGGCTGGCGTGCCAGCGCCCTCGACGTGGCCAAGCGCACGCAACTGGTGGGCGCAGTCTCGCCCGGCAAAGTCAGCCGGGCGCGGCGCAACCATTGGACCAACACCGAAGAGGCACTGGAGCACTTCAGCCGCAAGAAAGCCTTCATGCACTGGGACCGGCAGGTGCTGCGCGACTACGTCACCCATGGCCTGCGCGACCACGAAGGCCAGCGCGTGCTGGCCTTCGACCGCGACGTGGAGACGGCCATCTACAACACGCTGCCCCACGACTTCGGGCGCATGCTGCGCCAGCATCCGCTGCGCTGCCCTGCCGCCTTCATCGGCGGGCTGGCATCGCAGGAGCTGCGCCAGGTGGGCATGGTGATGACCCAGCGCATCACCCAGGGACGCATCACCCTGGTGGACGGCAGCCACCTTTTCCCCATGGAAAAGCCCATCGCCACGGCTGCGGCCATCGAAGCCGCACTGCTGAATCTGGCCCACGCGCAAGGCAGCGACGGCTGAAACACCATCGCGGGGCGGCGACACGACTCTAAAAGTCACGCGCAAGCACTGCCCAAGAGTCCTTCGAGGACTTGGTCATCCCCTACACTGCAACCGCTTTGCAGGAAGGGGGATTACGCCCCCTGTCTTTTTCCGTTGCCCTCTTTTTCCACGGCGCGTCATGAACAGCATGCCCGAACCCCGAGCCCCCAGGTCCGAAGCGATTGCACCTCACTGGCGGGCCGACCCGCTGGCAGACGACACCATTGCGCGCATCCTCGGGCTCTGGCCACAAGACGCGCTGCCGGGCGCGCAAGCGCTGCAGTGGCAGCGTATCGCCGCCGTCAACAAGGCCCTCGCCACCTGGACCGACAACGCCGCGATGGCTGACTGGCAAGCGCCGGACTCGGTGCCCCAGGATATCGCCGAGGCCCTGCAGGACTTCATCCGCGCAGCGCGAGATCTGCCGCCCTGGGCCGACCCGGCGCTCATCGGGCGCGCCGAACGGGCATTCATGGACCACGGCGTGCTTTCCTGCACGCTGCTGTTCTGCGCGAGCCTGCCCGAGTGCTACATCATTCCCGACCTGGCGAGCGTGCTGCATGCCACGGGCCAGCTCGAATACAACACCGAGCACCGCATCCGCAGCACCGCAGCGATGATCTTCCCCGTGATGATGCACGGCGGGCTGACGCGGCCACAGGGCTCAGGCGTCGCCCAGGTGCTCAAGGTCCGGCTGATCCACGCCACCATCCGCTACCTGATCCTGCGCGAAGAGCCGCAACCGGGCCGTGCCCACGTGCGCAATGTCGCGCCGCTGGAGCGCCCAGCCCAGCCCACCATCTATCAGGTCCTGGCCGCACTGGGCTGGAATACGGAGCGTGACGGGCTGCCCTGCAACCAGTCCGAACTGGCCTATACCCTACTCACCTTCGGCTATGTCTTCCTGCGGGGCATGCGGCGGCTGGGTATCGGCCTCTCCGAGGCCGACGAGCAAGCGTATCTGCACACCTGGAACGTGGTGGGCCACGTGCTGGGCATCGAAGGCGCACTGATGATCCACACCATGGACCAGGGCAAGGACTTGCTGCAACGCATGCAGACCGAAGGCCAGGCCCATCTGACCCCGCCGGATGTGAGGCCGGCCCTGGCGGGAGCGCTCATGTCCGCCATGGAACAGGTCATTCCCTGGCGCATTGCCCGCCCCTTCCCCCGGCTGATGACGCGCTATCTCTGCGACCGCGTGAACTTTGCGCAGCTGGGGCTCGATGACCAGCAGCCGCCCTTGCTGTCGTGGCTGGTGTTCTGGTTCCTGATGGGTACCGCACGGCTGGTGGATGCTGCAGCGAGGTGCCTCCTCCCACGTTTCTCGATCACCCGCATGCTGATGCGGGTGATGGGCTACCACCTGCTGGTGAAGCTGCTCATGAGTCAGACACGGCCGCTGCAGCTGCCCGACGGACTGCTCGCTCAAATGAAGCGGACGGTAGCCAGTTGGAGCGATGACCCGAAAGCGCCCCGGTGGCTCAACCGGCTCGAAGACCGATTGACGATCACCGGGACCTGGAGCCCTGTACCCAGCCCCTGGCCCACCACCGCCAGTTGTGGGCCGCGGCCGGCGCACTGAGAGCGAGACAAGACTCTCCATGCCGGCATCCTCGCTTCCTGCCGTCGCACTGCCTGCCCCAGCACACCCCTGCGGCACAGGCAAGTGGACACGTTACATCTGCGCCCACGGTCGGTGGCTGTGGCTGCTGCTGGCTTGTTTCTGGGCTGGTCTGAGTGGGGCTGCGCCGGCGCGGGCGCAGCCGGTGCTGTGGCTGCAGACCGGTACGCCACCGACAAAGGCCTGGCCTTACGTGCATATCCTTTCCGATCCGAGCCTCAAGCTGGGCATCGAGGAGGTGATGGACCGGCCCGATGCGTTCGAGATACCCGACGTCAAACCCGGCTCCCTGGGCGTGCGTACCGATGCGGTCTGGCTGCGCGTGGAACTGCAGGCGCTGGGAAACCACCCCGTGGCTGCCGCGGTGAGCATCGACTACGCGCTGCTCAACGAGGTGGACGTGTATCTGGTCCACCGGGGCAATGTCGTGCAGCGCGCAGCAATCGGCAACATGCAGCCCATAGCCGCACGGCCACTGCTGTGGCGCACCCCGGCCATGAACCTGCCGGTCACGCCCGGGGAGCGCTACGAGCTCTACATCCGAGTGCGCACCGGCGGTGGGATGATCGTGCCGCTCTTCATCGGCGAAAAGCGGCTCATCGCCCCGCGCATGCTGGGCGAACAGATGGTGCAGGGCATGTCCGCGGGGCTCGCCATCTGCCTGCTGGTGTACAGCCTGTGGCAATGGATCTCGTTGCGCCAGCGGCTCTTTCTCTACTACGCGCTGCTGGTGCTGGGCAGCGGTGGCTTTTCCGTCCAGTTCTTCGGCATCGGCGGACAGTTTCTCTGGGGCGACAACCTCTGGATGGAGAAGCACATCGGCAGCCTGTGCGGCTTCCTCGGCGCCCTGGCCTCGTTCCTCTTCATGGGGCATGTGCTGGATGCCAGCCAGCCCACCCGGCGCTTCATTCGGATCATGCAGGGCTGCGCCCTGCTCACCGGCGTGCTGGGCCTGGCCTTCGCGCTCGACCTGATGTCGGTGCGCGTGGCCATGACGGTGCTGGGCCTGATCGGCCCCATGCCCTCCGTCCTCAGCGTGCCGCTGGCCCTGCGCCAGGCGCGGCGCGGCGACCCGCTGGGCCACACGCTGATGTATGCCTGGGCGGCTTATCTGCTCGCCGCCGTCACGCTGGGCCTGTTGGTGCATGGCAAGCTGCCCGCCGACGTCTGGACGCTGCACGCCTTCCAGGCCGGCGCCGTGCTGGACATGCTGCTCTTCATGCGCATGCTGGGTCTGCGCACCGCCGCCCTGCGATTGGAGGCCCAGCGGGCCAGCCGCGAGCGCGATGCCATGCAATCGCTGGCCCACACCGATCCGCTGACAGGCCTGCCCAACCGCCGTGGGCTGGACAAGGCCCTGGAGTCGGCCCTGCCCCGCTCGCGGCCAGGTGGCCTGCTGGCGCTCTACATGCTCGACCTGGACGACTTCAAGCCGGTGAACGACCGCTTCGGCCACGACGTGGGCGACCACCTGCTGGTGGCGGTCACCGCGCGGCTGCGCGAGCACCTGCGCAACTCGGACACCGTGGCGCGCGTGGGCGGCGAGGAATTCGTGGTCATGGCCTGCGACCTGCATACCCCTGACCAGGCGCACGAGCTGGGCTGCACGCTGCTGGAGGCGTTCCGCACCCCGTTCCGCGTGGGCGCCTACGACCTGCGCGTGGGCCTGACCATCGGCTACGCGCTGGCCCCCACCGACGCCGCCGACGCGGCCACGCTCATCAAGCTGGCGGACGCAGCCATGTACAGCGGCAAGCACGGTGGGCGCTTCTGCCTGCGTCGCAATACCGGCGTGCCGACCCCCAGCGCAGCCTGAGCGCGCGCAGGCAAGGCCGTTGCAAGAAAAAAGGGTGCCCGGGCCGGCAGCCGGGGCACCCTGCATGGGCATTCCGCGACCGTGCGGGCAACCAGCACAGCGCGTTTCAGGACGGCAGAATCACTCCGCCCACGCCACCAGCCCCGACCAGGCCGTGACCAAGACGATCACGCCAAACACGATGCGGTAGTACGCGAAAGGCACGAAGCTGTGCGTGCTGATGTAGCGCAGCAGCCAGCGCACACAGATCAGGGCGCTCACGAAAGAGAACACCAGGCCCGTGGCGAAGAGCGGCAGGTCGGCCCAGGCCAGCAAGTGGCGTTCCTTGATGAGGCTGTACACGCCCGCTCCGATCAGCGTGGGGATGGCCAGGAAGAACGAGAAATCGGTCGCGGCCTTGCGCGACAGGCCCAGCAACATGCCACCGATGATGGTGGCGCCGCTGCGGCTGGTGCCGGGCACCATGGCCAGGCACTGCACCAGGCCCACCTTGAGCGCATCCATCACCGTCATGTCGTCCACCGACTCCACACGCACCGCGGTCGCCGTGCGCTTTTCGGCCCAGAGGATGATGAAGCCGCCAATGATGAAGGTGCTGGCGACCACGGTGGGCGTGAAAAGGTGCGCCTTGATGGCCTTGCCGAACAAGAGCGCCAGCACCACGGCGGGCAGGAAGCCCACGAACACGTTGAGCGCGAAGCGCTGCGCATTGCGCTGGGTGGGCAGGGCCACCAAGGTTTCGCGGATCTTCTGCCAATAGACCATGATGACGGCGAAGATGGCGCCGGTCTGGATGGCGATGTCGAAGACCTTGGCCTTCTCGTCGTCGAAACCCAGCAGCGCACCGGCCAGGATGAGGTGGCCCGTGGAGGAAACGGGCAGAAACTCGGTCAGGCCCTCGACCACGCCCATGATGGCGGCCTTGAGCAACAAAAGAATGTCCACGGGAATTCGTCGTAAGTTGGAGGGAGTCGGGATTATGTGTCCTCGCCACCGCTCGCCAACGCGCACATCCGACCACCTGCACCCGCAAAGCTGCCGCTCGCACCCTGCGTCGGCCGCTTCGTCGCCAGGCGCTGGCACCTTTGCGGACTCTGGCCGACAGTCGCGCCATCGCCACACATCGCCAGGGAAACACACCATGCTGCTGGATCTGATCGTTCACCGACCGCAGGCCATCGCCGGGCTGCTGCGCGGCACCCCGAAGGGCGTGTGGCTGCTGCTGGCTGCGCTGGCGGCGCTAGGCCTGTCGCAATGCCGGCCGCGCAGCGCCGGCCTGGCCAGCACGGTGGCGCTGCCGCTGGCCATGGCGGCCCTGGGCGCCTGGGGCGTGCTGGCCGCCGCCCGGACGGCCGGCCTCGCGTGGGAACCACTGACACTGTGGCTGGCTGCCGCACTGGCTACCGGCGCCCTGCTGTGGTGGCTCGCGCCGCAGGCCCCGGCCGGCACCCGCTACGACGCGCCTACGCGCCGCTTCCACCTGCCGGGCAGCCCCGTGCCGCTGCTCCTGATCCTGGCGGTGTTCTGCATCAAATACGCCGTGGGGATCGAGACAGCGCTGGACCCGGCGCACGCCGCCCGCTCCGGCTTCGCGCTGTCGGTGGCCGCCGTCTATGGGGTGGCGACCGGCTGCTTCCTGGCCCGCGTGGCGCGCCTGCTGCACCTGGCACGGCCCGCGCGATCTGCCATGCCCGCCTGACCCTGGAACCCTCGCCCCCATGAGCCGCCGCGTCGCCCCTGACCTCCTCCGCCACGGCCTGCTGGTCGCAGCCTTCTGCGTCGCCATCGCGGCGTCGCTCACCCTGGCGGGCAACGGCCGGCTGGACGACAACCTCGCGTATGCGCTGGGCATCGGCCTCTTCAGCTGGATCAGCATCGACCTGGGCCGGCTCTGGTTCTCGCGCCATCAAGAGGCTCCCTGGCCGCAGGGCTGGCACGGAGTCCAGGGCTGGTTGGTGGTGGCGGCCGGCTCGGCGTTCGGCTACTGCACCGGCATGGCGCTGGGCCACTGGTATAGCGGCCTGCCACTGCAGTTGCCGAGCTTCGCCTCACCCTTCGCGCTCAGTTCGCCCCTGGTCATCACCGTCGTCGCCAGCGTAGTGATCTCGTTCTTCTTCTACAGCCAGGGCAAATCGCGCTTTCTCACCGCCAGCGTGGCGCAGGCCCAGCGCGATGCAGCCGAGGCGCAGCTGGCGCTGCTGCAGTCGCAGCTCGAGCCGCACATGCTGTTCAACACGCTGGCCAACCTGCGCGTGCTGGTGGCGTGCGACCCCGAGCGGGCCCAGGCCATGCTGGACCACCTCATCGACTACCTGCGCGCCACGCTGGGCGCATCGCGCGCCACCCGGCACCCGCTGGCCGACGAGTTCGCACGCATCAACGACTACCTGGCGCTGATGGCCGTACGCATGGGCCCCCGCCTGGCATTCACGCTGGATTTGCCCGCCGATCTGCAGGCCGCTCCGGTGCCGCCCCTGCTGCTGCAGCCACTGGTGGAGAACGCCATCCGCCACGGGCTGGAGCCCACGCTGGCCGGCGGCCACATCACCGTGCGGGCGCGGCGCCTGCCCGCCACGCCGGCCCAGCCCGAACGCCTGGAGCTGACGGTGGAAGACGATGGCGCCGGCCTGCCCCCGGGCGGCATGCCCCCCGCAGCGCCGCAGGGCGCGAGCCGCTTCGGGCTGGTGCAGGTACGCGAGCGGCTCGCCGCATTGCACGGCGCGCAGGCCACTCTTGATTTGATAGCACCACGCCCAGGCATCACCTGCGCCCGGGCCGTATTTCCGTTGGATTCCACATCCGCATCGAGATCGACACCGCCATGCCCGCCCCCCGCGCCCTGATCGCCGAAGACGAACCCCTGCTGGCCGAGGCGCTGCGCCGCGAGCTGGCCCATGCCTGGCCCGAGCTGCAGCTGGCCGCCACCGTGGGCGACGGCCGTTCCGCCGTGCGCGAGGCGCTGGCGCTGCGGCCCGAGGTGCTGTTCTTCGACATCCGCATGCCCGGCCTGGACGGGCTGGAGGCCGCGCACGAGCTGGCCGATGCCTGGCCGCAGGGTGCAGGAGCGCCGCCCGTTCCCGCGCTGGTCTTCATTACGGCCTACGACCAGTACGCGGTCCAGGCCTTCGAGGCGCAGGCGATCGACTATGTACTCAAGCCCGTGCAGCCGCAGCGGCTGGCGCGGACGGTGCAGCGGCTGCAGGAGCTGCTGGCGCGGCGCGCGGCGACGGCCGCCGCCAGCGCCGCAGGGCCCGATGCGGCGCTGCAGACCATGC
>JBHIWE010000114.1:0-13515 GCA_041987645.1 Acidovorax sp.
GATCGCCGTCACCACCCTGCCCGCGCGCCAGCCGCGCCTCCCAGGCCTGCTTCAGGTACAGCAGCATGATCACGCCGAACTCGGCGGCTACGCCGGCCAGCGCGATGAAACCGATGGCACCGGCCACGCTGAGGTTGTAGCCCAGCCCGTAGAGCAACCAGAAGCCTCCGATCAGCGCGAACGGCAGCGTCGCCAGGATCAGCAGCGCCTCGTCGAAGCGCCTGAATGTCAGGTACAGCAGCACGAAGATGATGCCGAGCGTGAACGGCACGACGACCTTCAGCTTGGCCGTCGCACGCTCCAGGAACTCGAATTGCCCCGACCACGAGGCCGAATAGCCAGGCGTCAGCTTCACCTGCTCGGCCACCGCCTTCTGCATGTCGATGACCGCCGACTTCAGGTCGCGCCCGCGGATGTCAACGTAGACGAAGCCCGCCAGGCGCGCGTTCTCGCTGCGCAGCATCGGCGGACCGTCGCTGATGCGCAGCTCGGCCACGTCGGCCAGCACGATGCGAGCACCACGCGGCGTGATGAAGGGCAGCGTGCGCAGCTTCTCCAGCGAATCGCGAATCTCGCGCGGATAGCGCACGTTGATCGGGAAACGCTGCAGGCCCTCGACCGTCTCGTTGGAGACGTAATGGAGATAGGGCGCGTCGGCCTCGAAGTGCAGCTCGTCGTCCGTGGGGAGGCGCCGGAAACCTTCCGCAGCACCGCTCCAGGCCACCCGCACGGGGCCTACGCGACGCGCCTCGGGCAGGGCCTTGCCGCTCCAGTAGCCGGTATGCAGGTAGTCCGCTGCGTGGCTGCGGCCGGCCAGCAGGGTCATCGGCAGCATGCTGAACTGCTGGGTGGCGCCTCCCTGCAGGAACAGCACGTGGTAGTCGGCGGGCAGGCCCAGCAGGCTGCGGATGTTGTCCTCCAGTTCGGCCACCACGGCGGCGAACCAGTCGGACAGCTGGGCGGGGCGGACTTGGTCGATCATGCGAAGGCTCGGCTGGAAAGAGGGTGGTGAAGGCGTAGGGGAGCGGTCGAGGCGCGCAGGATGTGTTGCCCATCAGGCAAGTCAGCAGCCCGGCGCGCCGTTCAACGCTCAGAACGTGAAGGCAGAGGGCTCGCGGAAGTGCTGCAGGCGCGGGGCGATGGTGTCCCACGGCGTGGTGGTGTCGAAGCGGTTGCCGGCGCGGCGCACGAGCGTGGTGCGCATCATCGGCTCCACGCCCACGATCGCGCCCAGGCGGCCGCCTTCGCGCAGACGCGACAGCAGTTCGGCAGGCACCTCGGCGACGGAGCCGCTCAGCACGATCACGTCGAACGGCCCTTCGGGCAGCTGGGCTGCATCGGCGCCGTCGGCCTGGCGCACTTCGACGTTGGTGATGCCGGCGCTCTGCAGGTTCTCGCGCGCGAATTCGACCAGAGCGGGGGCGATTTCCAGCGTGGTGACGTGTTGCGCGCGGGCGGCCAGCAGAGCGGCCATGTAGCCGGAGCCGGTGCCGATCTCGAGCACGCGGTCGGTGGGGCGCACCTGCAGGTCCTGCAGCAGACGGGCTTCGACGCGGGGCGCCAGCATGCACTGACCCAGACGCTGGGCTTCTTCAGCCGACGCGTTGAGGGGGATCTCGGTGTCCATGAACGCCATGCCGTAGTGCGCCGCAGGCACGAACTCTTCCCGGCGCATGACGGCGAGAAGCTCCAGCACCTCGGGGTCGAGCACATTCCAGGGACGGATCTGCTGCTCGATCATGTTGTAGCGCGCCTGGGCGATCGGATCGCTGGGGTTGGCGGACGTGTTCAGGGGCATGTTCATGGGGGACTCCGGGACTCGTGGATCAGAGGGTCAGGACGACGATGACAAACCCACGATTCTAGGCGGCGGGGCGGGGTCAGCTGCAGAGCGAGCGCGCAGGCCGCGCAGCAAGGTGTCGGCCACGGCATCGAGGTAGCGTTCGGGCGCGATGGGCTGGGAGCCGTCCACGCACATGCCCTGGGAATGGCGGCTCAGCGCCAGAAAGACGAGCGGCGCGAGCACAGGGTAAATGGCGTAATCCAGGTCCGCCACCTCGAATTCGCCCTGGTCCACTCCGCGCTGCAGGGCGCGGCGGATGAGGCGGTTACCCGGCTCCACCACTTCCTCCTGGTAGAAGCGGGCGATTTCCGGGAAGTTCTGCGCCTCGTAGAGCATCAGCTTGGTGATGCCCGAGGCCCGCGTAGAGCCGATGCGGTCCCACCATTCCTGCAGGCAGCAGCGGACCAGTTCGCTGCTGGAGCCGGTAAAGGCCTCCACCTCCATGTCCCATTCTGCGAAGCGACCGGCGATGGTCTCTCGCACCACGGCCTTGAAGAGGTCTTCCTTGCTGGGAAAGTAGAGGAACAGCGTGCCTTTGGAGACCCCCGCGCGTGCGGCGACTTCGTCCACCTTGGTGGCGGCGTAACCTTTTTCGACGAACAAGTCCAGCGCTGCGTCGAGCAACTCGCCCGGACGCGCCTCCTTGCGCGTCGGGGGCTTTCGTCTGCGGCCGGGGAGAGTGGGAGGGATTTGGCGGACATCGCGTTAATGACTGACTGGTTAGTAATGTAGCAAGCGCTCGAAGCATCGTCAACGCGTGCGCAGGCCCCCACACCACACCCACACCCACACCCACACCCAGCCAGGGCATTTCGGCGTGCGAATGCAGGAAAAGGGGCATCTGACAGAATCTGACGCACATCTCTCAAGGAGTTCCATGGACCAGCCGGCAAGCGCTTCGCATTTGGAAACCATCGTCCTCGGCGGTGGCTGTTTTTGGTGCACGGAAGCCGTTTTCGACCGCGTGCGCGGCGTGACCGACGTGGAGAGCGGCTATGCCAACGGCCAGGTGCCTTCGCCGACCTATGAGCAGGTCTGCACGGGCCAGACCGGCCATGCGGAGGTGGTGAAGCTCACGTTCGATCCGCAGGTGATCGGCGTGCGCGAGATCCTCGAGATCTTCTTCGGCACCCATGACCCGACCACGCTCAACCGCCAGGGCAACGACGTGGGCACGCAGTACCGCAGCGGCATCTACCTCACCGACCCGGCCCACCGTGCCGTGGCCGAGGAGCTGATCGCCCGCATGAATGACGAGCAGCTCTTCGGGGCGCCCGTGGTGACCGAAGTGCAGCCGCTTGAAAGCTACTGGCCGGCCGAGGATTACCACCAGGATTACTACCTCCAGCATCCCAACCAGGGCTACTGCGCCTTCGTGGTGGGGCCGAAGGTGGCCAAGTTCCGTAAGACCTTCACCCAGCATCTCAAGCCCGAAGCGGGCTGAGTCGCATCGCCGCGGCATCAGCGCGGGGGCACGTCACGCGTGCGTGGGTCAGCCAGAGGCGGGGCCTGGCATGGCGTTGGGGCCAATGAGGCGCTTTTGAGAGGCAAGGCTTGCCGCATAATGCAACCCGTTTGCGTTATCGGCACATTTGTTTCAGGGCGGCCTGCTGGCTGCCCAGCCCTTCGCCATGCCTCGCGTCATTGCCCCCACCCCCTCTGCCGGCCCGGCGCTCCCCCCCGGCCTGCGATCCACCCGCGCTACCCGCGCGACGCTGGCGCTGTTGACGCGGCAGCCCGGCATCGCGCTGTCCGAAGCCGAGGTGGAGGCCGCGCTGACCGGTGCCGGCGTGGCCGTCAACCGCGTGACGGTGTACCGGCTGCTCGACCGCCTGGCCGGCGCAGGCCTGCTGCGCCGCCAGGTGGATGCCCAGCGCGTGGCGCGCTACGCCCTGGCGCAACAAGAGGAGCGCAGCGACGGCCTGCCGCGCTTCGAGTGCGACGACTGCCACCGGCAGTTCCGGCTGTCCGAAGGCTCGCAGCGGCTGCAGAACGCCACGCGGCAGGTGCTCAAGGCGCTGGCCTCCGCCGGCCATGAGGATCTGGCGGTGGACATCGCTGTGCGCGGGCGCTGCGCCGGCTGCGCTCACCCCTCCGAAGGAGCGGGCGCGTGATCGCGACCCAGGGCCTCGCCTTCCAGCACGCCGGCGCTGCCGCTGCGCTTCACTTTCCCGATGTGCGGGTGCCGCAGGGGGGGCGGTTGCTGCTGCGCGGCGACTCTGGCGCAGGCAAGTCCACCTGGCTGGCCCTGGTGGGCGGGCTGCGCAGGGCGTCCGAGGGGCTGCTGGAGGTGGCGGGCACGCCGCTGCACCTTCTGACGGGTGGCGCCGCACTCGACGCATGGCGTGCGCGTACCGTCGGCTTTCTGCCGCAGCGCCTGCATTTGAGTGCCGCGCTCACGGTGTCACAGAACCTGGCGCTGCCCTATCTGGCGGCGGGATTGGCGTGCGACGATGCGGCCATCGCCGCCACGCTGCAGCGTCTGGGCCTGGACCCGGCCCTGGCCGGCCGCCGACCGCACCAGCTATCGGGCGGGCAGGCGCAGCGCGTGGCGGTTGCGCGCGCTGTGCTGCTCTCGCCTCGCTTGCTGCTGGCCGATGAGCCGACGGCCAGCCTGGACGATGCCTCAGCCTCTGCGTCGCTGGCCCTGCTGCATTCCACCGCACGCAGTTGTGGCGCCACCCTCGTGGTGGCCACGCACGATGCCCGCGCCGCCCAGTGGATCATGGCGCTGGAAGGAGCGCAGTCCCTGCAGCTGGGCCAGCCCAGTCCCAGGAGCGAAACAGCTCCAGAGCCCTTTTCAGAAGGGCGTATGTTGCTATGAAAACTGCAGCAACCGTGGCTGCGTTGGCTTGGCGCTATCTCTGGGCAAGGCCGCTGCAAACCGTTCTCAACCTGTTGCTGCTGGCCCTGGGCCTGGCGGTGGTCACGCTGGTGCTACTGGTGGGCACCCAGATTGACCGAGGCTTCGAACGCGACGTGCAGGGCATCGACCTGGTGGTGGGCGCCAAGGGCAGCCCATTGCAGCTCATCCTGGCCGGCGTGTTCCATATCGACGTGCCGCCGGGCAACATCGCCCTGGTCGATTTCCAGAAACTGCGGAGCAATCCGCTGGTGGCGCAGGCCATCCCCTTGAGCCTGGGCGACAGCTTCCGCGGTTACCGCATCGTAGGCACCACACCCGAATACCCTGCGCACTACGGTGCCACGCTGGCCCAGGGCACGCTGTGGCAGGGGCCCCTGCAAGCCGTGCTGGGCGCGGGCGTGGCCCAGGCGATGGTGGAGGAGGGCGACGCGCAGCAGGGGGCGCTCATCGGCCTGCGTTTCGTGGGCACGCACGGGCTGGGCAGTGGCGGACACGAGCATGGTGACCATCCTTACACGGTGGCCGGCGTGATGGCGCCGTGCAACTGCGTGCTGGATCGGCTGGTGCTCACCTCCCTCGAATCCGTCTGGCAGGTGCATGAGCACGCCCAGGCCGATGACCCCGAGGATCTGGCCGAACTGCGCGAAGAACGCGAAGTCACGCTGGCCCTGGTGCGCTACCGCAGCCCGCTGGCCGCCGTAACCCTGCCGCGCGCGATCAATTCCGGCACGCCCATGCAGGCCGCAGCGCCTGCCGTGGAAATCACCCGGCTGGTGCGCCTGCTGGGCGTGGGCGCCGACGTGCTGCGCGCCCTGGGCGCAGTTCTGCTCGGCGTGGCGGCGCTCAGCGTGTTCATGGCGCTCTGGAATGCGGTGCGCGAACGCCGTGCCGACATGGCCCTGCTGCGCCTGCTGGGCGCACCGCCCCGGCGCTTGGCAGGCCTGCTGCTGGCCGAAGCCCTGTGGCTGGCGCTGCTGGCCTCGGCCATCGGGTTGGCTATGGGCCACGGGCTGGCGGCGCTCGCTGGACAGATGCTGCGCGCGCAGGGCTCTCTGCCCGTCAGTGGCGCGCTGTGGCTACCCCAGGAGTGGGCCGTGCCCGCGCTGGCCTGCGCCGTGGCCTGCCTGGCGGCACTACTGCCCGTGGTGCGCGCCTACCAGACCGACGTGGCCGACTTGCTGGCCCAGCCTTGATGCATCACCTGGTCGATCACCCGCTGTCCCAACCGTTTTCCGGCAACTTCACAGAAAGGCATTCCATGAAGCGTTTTTTCTCCACCCTGGCCCTCGCTCCCTTGCTGAGCCTCGTCGTGATCTCCGGCGTGCAAGCCCACAGCGCCGATGAAGACAAGGCCGACGCCGAGCGCCATCGCGCCATGGCCGCAGCCCATGAAGCCGCAGCCAAGTGTCTGGAGTCCGGCAAGGGGCATGAGCAATGTATGAAAGAGCTGCAGACAGCCTGCAAAGGCCTGGCCATCGGCAAGTTCTGCGGCATGAAGCACCAGCACTGACCCCCTTGTTTTTTTACGAAGACCGTCATCAAGACGGACTAGCATCGCGCCCCTTCATGCGTTCCACCCGCTTCTTCGACATTACCCGCACGGCCTGCCTGCCCGCTGCGGCGCTGGCCTGCGCGCTCTGGGCGACACCGTGGGCGGCCGTGGCACAGCCAGCGGCGGCCGGAACGGCCGTGCTGTCCTCGCCGCTGGGGGGGGGGGGGGCGCGGTGCCGGGCGGGCAGGGGGCGGGCTTTCACAGCCCGCAAAGCCCGATCAAGCCGCTACCGCAGCGCAGCGACGTGGTCCCCTGGTCCAGCCTGACCGACCTGACCAAGAAAACCCTGCGCACCCGCATCGAGCCCGTGTTCACCGATGCGCAGAAGGCCATGAACGGCACGGTGCGCCGCGTGCAGGGCTTCATGGTGCCCATGGACACGAAGCCTGGGCAGAAGCACTTCCTGCTGACCTCGGTACCGCTGACCTGTCCCTTCTGCATTCCCGGCGGCCCCGAAAGCATGATCGAGGTGAAGGCACGCACGCCGGTGCGCTATTCGCTCGAGCCCGTCGTCGTCGAGGGCCGCTTCCAGACACTGCAGGACGACCAGTACGGTCTTTTCTATCGCATGGTCGATGCGAAGCAGGTGGACTGAGTCAGTCCTGCGCCTGCCGTCACCCATCGAGCCGCCCGCATGTCCAAGCGCCTTCCCCTTCACGCCCACGCCGCCCTCTGGTGGCTGGCGATGTGCCTGGTGCTGGTGCCCGCGTTGGGCCATATGCACCAAATGCTGCATGGGCCGGCATTCCGCGCAGCGGTGGGCGCCACGGCCCTGCCAGGCCCGGATGACGCGGGCCTTGCCAGCCTCCCCAGCGAGGGCAGCCTGGACCACGCCCACGGCACGGTGGCGCGCCTCTTCGGCGGCCACTCCGGCAAGTCGTGCGATCTGCTGGACCCACTGCTCTTCGGCGCATTCCTGTTGCCGGCGCCGCTGCCCTTGCCTGCGCAGGGCTTCGCTCCCCAGCCGGAGGCCCGGTCTTTCCAGTCAGCCGGCATCAAGACACAACGCGCCTTCCTGGCGCGCGCACCGCCCGTGAGCGAACTCGCCTGAAAGCGCAGCGGCCCGCCTGGCGGGCTGCGCATTGCGCTCGCGGCAGCTCTTCCTTTCCTTCCGTTTTCGTTCTCCCGCTGGCCGCGCGCAGGCTGAGCGCCCCCTGTTGCTTACGCCGCGGGGGCGACTGCCTCGCGGCGGCTCATCGGGATTGCGTTGAACGTGCGCGTGCGTCGGTCCTCTTTCTTTTTGCTTTTCCCATGAACTCCTCCCAATCCACCCCCTCGGGCTCCTCGCGCCACTTCCAGGCCCTGCATCCGCTCACCTGCGCCGTGCTGCTGCTGGTGGCCTGCCAGGCCCGTGCACAGACGGCACCCGCCGCCGCCCCGGCGGCCCGGCTATCCGAAGTGACGGTCACCGGCAACCCGCTGGGCTCCGACACGGTGGTGACGCCCGCCGCCCAGCTGTCGGGCGATGACCTCACGCTGCGCACCCAATCCACCCTGGGCCAGACGCTGGACGGCCTGCCCGGCGTGAGCAGCACCTATTTCGGCCCCAACGCCAGCCGGCCCATCATCCGCGGCCTGGACGGCGACCGCATCCGCGTGCTGCAAAACAGCGGCGCCACGCTGGATGCCTCGGCCCTGAGCTTCGACCATGCCGTGCCCACCGAGGCGCTGAGCACCGAGCGCATCGAAGTGCTGCGCGGCCCGGCTGCGCTGCTCTATGGCGGCAGCGCGGTAGGCGGCGTGGTGAACGTGATCGACAACCGCATCCCGCGTGAGCCGCTCAACGGCGTCAACGGCAAGGTCGAAGCCTCGGGCGCTACCGGCAACGGCGAGCGCGCCGGCGCCGCGATGTTGGAAGGGGGCAATGACCGTTTCGCCGTGCATGCCGACGTGTTCGACCGCAACACCGACGACGTGCGCGTGCCCAAGGACCTGGACTGCACCAAGCCCGGCTCGCCCGCCCAGGCGCGCCGCATCTGCAACTCCGCCAGCCACACGCGCGGCGGTGCCGTGGGCGGCACGGCCTTCTTCGACCGCGGCTACCTGGGCCTGTCGGCCAGCACCTACCGCAGCGACTACGGCACGGTGGCCGAGGACGACGTGACCATCGGCATGCGCTCCAACCGCTACGCGCTGGATGGCCTCTGGCGCTTCGACGGGGGGCCGCTGCAAAGCGTGCGCGTACAGGCCAGCCACACCAACTACCGCCACACCGAATTCGAAGGCGGCGCACCGGGCACCACCTTCCGCAACGCGGGCAACGACCTGCGCATCGAGGCGCGGCATGCCCCCATCGGCCCGCTGCAAGGCGTGGTCGGCCTGCAGACCGAAGCCTCGCGCTTCTCCGCCGTGGGCGAGGAAGCCTTTGCGCCGCGCAGCCGCAGCCGCAGTACCGCGCTCTTCGTGCACGAAGAGCTGGGCACGAACTGGGGCAAGATGACCTTCGGCGCCCGCACCGAGCGCGACACGGTCGAATCCTTCGGCATCGACGGCATGGACCGCTTCGCCACCGGCAAGCACGACTTCAACCCCTACAGCGCCGCCGTGGGCGCCCTGGTGAACCTCACGCCGGCCTGGCAGCTGACCTCCAACCTCTCCTACACACAGCGCGCGCCCAAAGACTACGAGCTGTTCGCCAACGGCCCGCACGTGGCCGCGGCGGCGTGGGAGACCGGCAACCCCAACCTGGGCCTGGAGAAGTCCACCAGCCTGGACCTGGGCGCTGCCTGGAAGAGCGGCCCGCACCGCTTCGCCGTGACCGGCTTCGTGAGCCAGTTCTCCAACTACATCGGCCTCACGCCTACGGGCGTGTCGCGCGACGACGACGGCAATGCCGTGCCGGTCGGCACCGCCGATTCCCTGCCCGAGTACCTCTACCAAGGCATGCGCGCCCGCTTCTACGGCCTGGAAGCCAGCGGCAACGTGCGCCTGGTGGGCGACAGCGGCCTGATCGCGCCGGCATCCCGCCTGTTGGGGGGCGGCTCCACGCTGGACCTGCAGATGCGCGGCGACCTCGTGCGCGCCAGCAATCGCGACACGGGCCAGCCGCTGCCGCGCATTTCGCCGCTGCGCCTGGGCAGCACGCTGCTGTGGGCGAGCGGCCCGTGGCGTGCTGGCCTGGGCTTTTACTTCTTGGCCGCCCAGAACCGCGTGCCCGACGACGGCACACGCGCCACCAGCGCCTACACGCTGTGGAACGCGTCGCTGGGCTATCGCACGCAATGGCAGTTCGGCGCGACCCGCAGCAGCGTGCTCTGGTATGCACGCCTGGACAACATCACCGACAAGCTGGCCTACACCCCGACCTCCATCCTGACGACCACGGCCTACCCGAAGGCGCCCGTGCCGGGCCGCAGCCTGAAGGTGGGCGTGAAGGTGGACTTCTGATGTGAAACACGGGCGGGCTCGCTATGCCCGCCCGGCCGCACCGGCCGTTCCCAGCGGGCCGCCAAAGCCCCCGTTGACTCGACACAGAGGTGCTCTGCATGCGCCTGCAAGGGCAGGGCGTGCTACGGGCCTCCGGCTCCCGCCGGTGGCCCGGGGCGGCGGATAATCGCCCACCTGTCCGCCACGCCTGTGCTGCGGGTTTCGCCTTCCGCCCGCTTCCGCCTTTGAACTCCCCCGTCTTCTCCTCCCTCATCCCGGTGCTGCTGGGCATCGGCGTCGGCTTCGGCGCAGCCCGCATCGGCTGGGTGCGCGCCGCAGCCATCAAGGATCTGTCGAACATCGTGTTCCTGGTGCTCACGCCGGCGCTGCTGTTTCGCACCATGGCCGGCGTGCGTGTGCAGGACCTGGACTTCCAGCCGGTGGGCCTGTATTTCCTCGCCAGCGGCCTGCTGTTTGTGGGCACCATGGCCTTCTGCGGCTTTTCCACGCGGGCGGTGGCGCGGGGCCTGGCCCACATGTTCAGCAACACGCTGATGATCGGCGTGCCGCTGATCGGGCTGCTCTACGGCCAGGCCGGACTGGTCACGCTGCTGACGCTGATCTCGCTGCATTCGCTGATCCTGCTGACCGGCGCCACCATCGTCTTCGAGCTGGCCGAGGCGCGCGAGCAGCAACGTGCCGGCTTGGCGGCGCCGCGCCCCATGGCGTGGACGGTACTGCTGGCGGTGAAGAACGGCATCATCCACCCGGTGCCGCTGCCCATCCTGGCGGGCCTGTTGCTGGCGCAGACCGGCCTGCACTTGCCCGAGGTGGTGGACAGGCCCCTGCAGGTGTTGGGCTCCGCGCTCGGTCCCATCGCGCTGCTGCTGGTCGGCATCACGCTGGCCTACAGCCGCATCGGGGCGCACTGGCGCGCAGCACTGGGCATTGCGCTGGTCAAGAACCTGGTGCACCCGATGCTGGTCTTCGCGCTGGCCTGGGCGCTGGGCTTGAGCGGCACATCGGTGGCCGTGATGTTCGCGGTGGCGACCCTGCCGGTGGGGGCCAACGTGTTCCTCTTCACCCAGCGCTACGGCGTGATGCAGGACGAGGTCTCCTCCAGCATCGCCATATCCACGGGGCTTGCGCTGCTTACGCTGCCGCTGGTGCTGGCGGCCACGCGCTGGCTGCCGCACTGAGCAGCAGCAGGCAAATCGGCAAGGTCAGGGCGCCAGGCGTTCGCGCACCCAGGCGCCGGCTTCGAGGCGATAGTGCAGCCGGTCGTGCAGCCGGCTCTTGCGGCCCTGCCAGAACTCCCATTGCTCGGGCTTGAGGCGGTAGCCGCCCCAGTGCGGCGGCCGCGGCGGATTGAGCAAAAACTGGGCGCCGTAGCGCGCCGCATTAGCGACCAGCACGCCGCGGCCGGAAATCACCTGGCTCTGCGGGCTGGCCCAGGCGCCGATGCGCGAATCCAGCGGCCGGCTGGCGAAATAGGCATCGCTTTCCTCGTCGCTCACCTTTTCCACCGTGCCTTCGATGCGCACCACGCGTTCAAGCTCCACCCAGTGGAACTGCAGCGCGGCGAAGGGGTTGCCCGCCAGCTGGCGGCCCTTGCGGCTGTCGTAATTGGTGTACCAGACGATGCCGCGCTCATCGTAGCCCTTGATGAGCACCACGCGGGTACTGGGGCGCAGGTCCGCGCCCACAGTGGCCACGGTCATGGCATTGGGCTCGGGAATCTGGGAGGCCACCGCCTCGTTCAGCCACTGGTCGAACTGGTGCAGCGGATCGGTGTGGGAGGCGTCTTCGCTGAGCTCGGCGCGCTCGTAGCTCTTGCGCAGGTCGGCGACGGCGGACGACAGCGGAGCAGGGGAGGGGGAAGAAGAGGAGGGAGGGCTGACAGTCATGCGGGGATTGTGCCCGCATGACCCCTGCCCGGGCGCGCCCCGATGGCGCGCGGCAGGCTTACTTGGCAGCCTGGATCACGGCGCAAGCGAGGCGCGCGCCGGAATTGCCCGTGGGCTGGGTCACGTAGTCGTCGGCATTGGCATGCACGATGAGGCCTCGGCCGACGATGTCGGTCACGCCGCTGCCCACGGTGAAGCTGCGCGTCTCGAACGAGAAACGTGCCACACCGTTCGCGTCGGCCACCAGGCTGGGCAGGTCGCCCGTGTGGTGGTCGCCATGGCCGAAGTGGCCGTGCGGCTTACCCGTGGGGTTGAAGTGGCCGCCGGCGCTGTTGCCGTCGCCGCTGGAGCAGTCGCCCTTTTCATGGACGTGGAAGCCATGCTCCGTACCGGGCTTGAGGCCGCGCACCTCGCCCGTCACGCGGACCAGGTCGCCCTGCTGCACGAAGCGCACGTCGCCCGTGGTCTGATTGCCACGCGTCGGCTGAAGCTGCGCAGTGGCTGCGGGGCTCGCGGCCATGCTGGCGCAGCCGGCGAGGGCTGCGGCGCCGAGGCCGAGCAGGAAGAGGCGGGAAGTCGATCGCATGGAATGGCTCCTGGGTGTGATGTGCGACGCGCATCATCCACCATCAATGAGGCCGCGCCACGTCGGACGGAGCCGATGGGTGCTCAGTCGGGACGTTGGTCGCCCCCCGGACGCGGCGCCAGCGCCAGCAGGCGGCCCAGCGCCTGGTCGTCGATGCCCAGGCGCTGCAGCTCGTCGTAAGTGGCCCGGGCGTAGTCGAGCGTCGTGCCGTAGATGCCGGCCGCCTCGCTGAAGATGCGCCGGTATTCGGCATCGGGCAGCACGCCCGCATGGCTGGGGCTGCGGCGCGAGAGGGTGAAGGCCAGCGCACGCACGGGACCCTGCGGCGTCTGGCAGGTGACCCAGCGCGGGTCATAGACGCCCAGCACCATCTCGCGCTGCCAGAGCGGCGGCATGATTTGCGGCACGAGCTTGCGTTCGATGCGGTAGGCCATGCCCTGGCAGCTGCCGCCCGAGAGCATGCCGAAGACCAGGCCCGGGCATTCCGGCGTACCCCGGTTCACGCGGCTCCACATCTTCAGTGCCCGGTGCCAGCCATGCACCTTGGCCGCGCGCCGTTCGGCGTACTCGAAGTCGGGGCGCCAGATCAGGGAGCCGTAGCCGAAAATCCAGAGGTCCGTGGCGCCCCCCCACTCGGCCAGCGTCGCATCGAGCATCGGAGAGGGATCGCGCACGGGGGCGGCTGTCGAAGGCATGGGGAGACTCTACAATTTGCGGGTTTTGTCCAACCCATCATTATTTACGGAGTTTTCAGCATGTCCTTCAGCAGTTCCGACGACGATAGCCAGCAACGTTTCGCCCTTGGGCTCGTGTTCGTGCTGATCGCCCTGGTGGTGAGCTCCGTGGTCGGCGTCACCGTGTACAAGCAGCGCAGCCAGGCCCGTGCGGAACCCGCCGCCGTGGTGGAAGAGCCTGCTGGCACCCCGGTCGTGGCGGTGAACGACGAAGTCGCCCGCGTGGTGGTCGATGGCGCCGTGGTGCGCTTTTACTTCGCCACGGGCAGCGCCGCCGTGGCGCCCGAAGCCCAGGCCGCCTTGGCCGACATCGCGCGCGCCGTATCCAACGGGCGCTCGGTCATCGTGTCCGGCTTCCATGACGCAACCGGCGACGCCGCCACCAACGAAGAACTGGCCAAGCAACGCGCCCTGGCCGTGCGCGACGCAATGGTGGCCGCCGGCGTGCCCCAAGAGAAGATCGAGCTGCGCAAGCCCCAAGTCACCCAGGCCGATGGCAACAACGCTGAAGCCCGCCGTGTTGAAGTGACGCTGGCGCCGGTCTGATCCGCTCTGGCGGCCAAAGCCACTGCGCCGCCTTGGCAGGCCCGAATGAAAGCCCGGTTCGCCGGGCTTTTTTTGTGGGCGGCCGCAACCCGAGGTTCGACATAGAAAACCGCAA
>JBHIWE010000115.1:0-13507 GCA_041987645.1 Acidovorax sp.
TCTTAACATTATATGATGCATTTTAGAAGGAACATGCACATTTTATTGGCAGAGAATGATGTTCATAACATGTCTAGAAAACTCCCAACTGGATAAAACTGCTGCGACGGCTCGGCGTCGCGGCGCAGCAGATAGGTAGTGAGCATGGGCGACTTTCCCGCGAGCGGTCGGCCCACCACGCCCGGCTCGCGGCTGGAAGCGATGTGCGCGGCGCCTGCGAGCCCTAGCGCCAAGCCGGCCGACACGAAAGTCATCATCACGTCGAACGTGGCGACGTACTGTTCGATCAAGGGCTCCCGGTCCTGCTTGCGCAGGATGCGGTCGATCTGCTTGGCATGGCCTTCGCAAACTGCCGGGTCGCCCAGCACCAGGGGATGTTGCAGCACTTCATCCAGCGGTACCCGCTTGTGGGCCAGTAGTTCATGGCGCGCGGGCATGGCGACCATCAGCTCATCCTCCCAGGCGGGTTCGATGATGATGCCGTCGCCCACCTCGTCGGCCATCGAGAAGCCCACGTCGTATAGATCGTCACGCAGGCCGCTGAGCTGCTGGGCCAGCGGCACCTCGAACAGGCGGATCTCGATCTCCGGGTCTTCCTCGCGGCAGCGCGCCAGCAGCGCCGGCAAGCGCGAGGGGGTGATGCCGTCGGACAGCGCCACGCGCAACCGGCCGTGAAAGCCATTGGCCGCTGCCTTCACGCTCTCACGCGCCTGGTCCAGCGCCAACAGCACGCGAGGCGCGTTCTCCATCAGCAGCTTGCCCGCAAGCGTCAGGCGCGTGCTGCGGCTGGTACGCACGAACAGTTGTGCGCCCAACTCTTCTTCCAATTCCCTGATGGCGCGCGACAGTGGTGACTGTTCGATATGCAGCCGCTCCGCAGCGCGGGCGAAGTGCAGCTCCTCGGCAACGGCCAGAAAGTACCGAAGGTGACGAAATTCCATGAGTCGATGTCCCTGTAAAGCTCGAAGGAGTCTGTCGTGGTGCCGTAACGGCGTTCATCGTTGTTCCTTTCAAGCGGTTACGCCCTCATGTGCGGGCTCTGCCGTGACATCCTCTTCTTGCTCGTCCGGGCGATGAGCCAGCCGATACAGAATTGGCAACACGAGCAGCGTCAGTACGGTGGACGACAAGATGCCGCCGATAACCACGGTGGCCAGAGGCCGTTGGACTTCCGCGCCCGTTCCCGTGGCGATGGCCATCGGGATGAAGCCCAGCGACGCCACCAAGGCCGTCATCAACACGGGGCGCAAGCGGGTCAGCGCGCCCTCGCGGATGGCTGCGTCCAGCGGCGTTCCGCCCTCTCGCAGGCTGCGGATGTAGGAAATCATCACCAGGCCATTGAGCACGGCAACGCCCGATAGCGCGATGAAGCCCACGGCGGCCGAGATGGACATGGGAATGTCGCGCAGCCACAGCGCCAGGATGCCGCCGGTCAGTGCGAACGGAATGCCGGTAAAAACCAGCAAGCCATCCTTGACATTGCCGAACATGGCAAACAGCAGCACGAAGACCAGCAGCAGCGACACCGGAACGACGATCTGCAAGCGCTGGGTGGCGGATTGCAGGTTCTCGAAAGTGCCGCCCCAGCTCGTCCAGTAGCCTGTGGGAATCTTGACCTGCGCCAGCGCAGCCTCGGCGTCGGCCACGAAGGAGCCGACGTCGCGGCCACGCACGTTGGCGCTCACCACGATGCGGCGCTTGCCGTTTTCCCGGCTGACCTGGTTGGGGCCGGGTGCCAGCTCGAAGCTCGCCACCTCGGCCAGTTGGATGAAGTTGGTTCGTCCTTCGCCGCCACCTGTGCCGCGTGGCAACGGAATCGGCAGGCGCTTCATGCTTTCAAGGTCGTTGCGCAGGGACTCCGGCAGCCGAACCAGGATGTCAAATCGACGGTCCCCTTCAAACAGCGTACCGGCCTCGCGCCCGCCGATGGCCGTGGCCACTGCATCTTGGATGTCGGCCACGTTCAGCCCGTAGCGCGCGGACTTCTGACGATCAATGTTGACCGTGAGCATCGGCAATCCTGTGGTCTGTTCAACTTTGACCTCAGACGCACCGGGGATCTTCTGCAACATGGACGAGACTTCTTCGGCTGTCTTGTTCAATACGTCCATGTCGTCGCCGAAGATCTTCACCGCCACATCGCTGCGGACCCCTGAAATGAGTTCGTTGAAGCGCAATTGGATAGGCTGCGAGAACTCGTAGTTGTTGCCCGGCACCTTGCCCACGACCTCCTGAATGGCCGCCAGCAATTCGTCGCGCGACTTGCGCGGCTCCGGCCACTCGGACACCGGCTTGAGCATGATGTAGCCGTCGGAAATGTTCGGCGGCATGGGGTCGGACGCGATTTCCGCCGTGCCGGTGCGCGCGAAAACGCGGTCGATCTCGGGGAACTTGGCCTTCAGCGTGGCTTCCAGTTGCTGCTGCATCGCAACCGATTGCGAAAGGCTGGTGCCCGGAATGCGCAGCGCCTGGATGGCGAAATCGCCTTCGTTCAGGCTGGGCACGAACTCGCTGCCCATTCGGGTGGCGATCAGGCCGCACAGCACCACTGCCACGGCGGCTGCCGCCAGCATCACTGCTTTGGCCGCCATCACGCGATCCAGCAGCGGGCCATACCAGCGCTTGGCCTGCACGACCAGGAAGTTTTCCGTCTCGCTGACCCGATGGCCGATGAACAGGGCGACCGCTGCCGGGATGAAAGTCACCGACAGGATCATGGCCCCCACGAGTGCAGCCACCACCGTGAACGCCATCGGGTGGAACATCTTCCCTTCCACCCCCGTCAGGGCGAAGATGGGCAGGTAGACCACCATGATGATGAGCTGCCCGAACAGCAGCGCGCGGCGTGATTCCTTCGATGCCAGGAACACCTCGTGAAAGCGTTCCGCCCGCGTCAACGGCCTGCCGTAGTGCGCCTGTGCATGGGCCAGGCGTCGCACGCAGTTCTCGACGATCACCACCGCTCCGTCGATGATGATGCCGAAGTCCAGCGCCCCGAGGCTCATCAGGTTGGCGCTCACCTTGTAATGCACCATGCCAGTGAAGGTGAACAGCATCGACAAAGGAATCACCGTCGCCGTGATGATGGCCGCGCGGATGTTGCCCAGGAACAGAAACAGGATCACGATCACCAGGATCGCGCCTTCCAGCAGATTCTTCTTCACCGTGGCGATAGCCTTGTCCACCAGCACGGTGCGGTCGTAGACCGTCACCGCATGCACGCCCTCGGGCAAGCTGCGGTTGATCTCCACCATCTTCTTGTCCACGGCCTGCGAAACCGTACGGCTGTTCTGACCGATGAGCATGAACACAGTGCCCAGCACCACCTCGCGACCGTTATCCGTGGCCGCGCCGGTGCGCAGTTCACGCCCCAGCCCCACGTCCGCCACGTCACGCACCCGTATCGGCACGCCGCCCGCACTGCTGAGGATAACGTTGCCAATGTCTTCCAGGGTCTTGACTTGTCCGGGCGCACGGATCAGGTACTGTTCGCCGCGCTTCTCGATATAGCCCGCACCCACGTTGCCGTTATTGCGATCCAGTGCCGTCACGATGTCTTGCAGGGTAACGCCGAGCGAAGCCAGGCGAGCGGGTATAGGTGCGATCTGATACTCCTTGGCATAACCGCCAATCGAGTTGATTTCAGTCACACCGGGCACGTTGCGCAACTGCGGCTTGATGATCCAATCCTGAATCTCGCGCAGGTCTGTTGCCGTGTAGGGCATCCCGTCGGGTTTCTTCGCACCGTCCTTCGCCTCGACCGTCCACAGGTAAATCTCCCCCAGGCCGGTGGAGATCGGCCCCAGCGCAGGCGTGATGCCGGAAGGCAGTTTTTCCCGCGCCTCCTGGATGCGTTCATTGACCAACTGGCGCGCGAAGTAGATGTCGGTGCCGTCCTTGAAGATCACGGTCACTTGCGAGAGGCCGTAGCGCGAAAGAGAGCGGGTTTGCTCCAGGTTGGGCAGGCCCGCCATCACGGTTTCAATGGGATAAGTCACCCGTTGCTCGGTCTCCAACGGTGAATAGCCCGGCGCCTGGGTATTGATCTGCACTTGGACGTTGGTGATGTCGGGTACGGCGTCGATGGGCAACTTCTGGTAGCTGAACACGCCGACGGCGGCCATGCCAATGGCGGCTAACAACACTAGCCATCGGTGCTCGATGGCCGCGCGAATAAGTTTTTCAAACATGTGCGTTGCTCCGGCATCAATGGGTGTGTTCGGCAGAGGCTTTGCCAAGCTCTGACTTCACGACAAAACTGCCAGCCGACGCATACGGAGCCCCCGCCTTCAGCCCTTGAACCACCTCGACGCGCTTGCCATCACTACGGCCCAACTGCACGGGCTGGGCAATGAAGCCACCATTCACTTTCAAAAACACGACGGGCTTGTCGCCCACGGTCTGAATGGCATCACCGGCCACCGTCACGGGCACGTCGGCCTCAGATGAGGTCACTTCCACGTTGACAAACAGTCCGGGACGCCAAGCGCCTTGGGGGTTGGACAAGACCACGCGGGCCTTGGCCATGCGGGTTTGTTCGCCAATCAGCGCGCCAACAAAGGTGATGGTGCCTTGCGCGCTGGCATCGAATGCCGTTGCCTTGATGGTGACCTTTTCATCCACTCTGACCAGCGGCAAATCCTTGGCGGGCACGTTGATCTCTGCCCAGACCTGGCCCAGGTCGGACACCGTGAACACGGCGGCGTCTTCCTTGACGGCCTCGCCCAGGCTGAGGTGCTTTTCAATCACCACGCCATCGAAGGGCGCACGCAGCTCGAAGCGGTTCAGCCCGCCCGAGGAACCTGGGGCCAAGCCCACGGCCGACAGCTTCTGCTGCGCGTTGGCCACGGCGACCTGCGCCTCGTTCAGCGCCTGGCCGGCTTGCAGGTAGTCCTGCTCGGCGGAAATCTTCTGTTCCCACAGCCGCTTCTCGCGTTCAAAAGTTGTCTGGGCCAATGCCCGCCGCTTTTGCGCCGTCTGCAACTCGCTGCGCTGCTCGGATGCGGCAGGGCTGGCGATAACGGCGAGCACCTGTCCCTTCTTGACCGTTTGCCCCAAACTGGCCTGCACACTTTCGACAACACCCGCAATGCGCGGAACAACGTGCGAGGTGCGGTCTTCATTCAGCCTAATCTCACCCGGCAATTGCAGGGCAGACTTGATGCTTGCAGCCCCTGCGGTGTCAATGCCGATGGATGCAGCCTTGATTTGCGCATCGCTGAGTTCGACTTTTCCTTCCTCCTGGCTGAAGCTGAACGTGAAAGGCGCGTTGGCCGTCTGAGCCACGATGCTGATCTCGAACGCATGAGGTTCCGGGACAATCTCTCGACTCAACAGGCTGTCCTTGTCGGGCGTGAAGTTGAGCGCCTGCTTCTCCCCAGTCAGGCGTGTAACGGTAGCGCTGACCTTGGCGGCGCTGCTGGCTAGCGCCTTTTCCTTTTCGTAGAGCCAGATTCGCAGGCGTGGTTCGCCGCCGTCCTCAGCGAGTAAGGCTTCCAATCCGAAATCCCCTTCTTTGAACAGCTTGCCGCCATGCGGCCCCTTGCTTGACCCCTCGTGGTGCTCGCCGTCCGCATGGCCTTTGTCGTCCTCGTGGGAGTCTGCGCCCGTCTTGCCATGATGCTCACCATCACTGTGGGCCTTGGCTTCAACGTGGCTGCCGTGACCCTCGCCCTCGGCGCTCTTATCCGTCTTGCCGCCGAGAATGGCGCTGCCCAGTCCTATGCCCACTGCGGCGATCACGGCGATGGCAAACCACTGCTTCTTGCCGACGTTCAGTTTGTTCGTTTCGGGTTTCATGTTCATTCCTTGTTTGCAGGCAGGGTGGTCGTGGATTCGGATGCGCCGATCACGCGATCCATGTCCGCCGCCGCGCGGTGCGCATCGGCGAGCGCCTTGAGGTACTGGGACTTGGCGGCAAAGTAGGTGCGTTGCGCGTCCAGCACTTCCAGGTAGTTGAACTTGCCGTAACCAAAGCCCACGGTGGCCGCGTCATAGGCGCTCTTGGCCCCTGGCAGCACCTCTCGCTGCAATATGTCGATCTCGCCGCGAACCGACGCCAGCCGCTCGCGGGCTTGCAACAGCTCTGTGTTGAGGCGCAGATTCAACGCCTGGAGTTCATCCCTCGCCTTGTCTTCACGCTTCAACGCTTCCAACAGATTGCCCTGATTGCGGTCGAACAAAGGCAGCGGCACGGAAATGCCGAGCATTAACTGATTGCGCGCTAACTCGTTCGGACGCTTCACGCCCAGGCTGACCGTGACATCGGGCGTCTGCTTGCTGCGCTCCACGTCGGCCAGCGACCGACGGCGTTCGATCTCCAACTGCGCCCGGCGCAATGCCGATGAGGCCGACAAGCGCTGCTGGATGTCATCCAGCGAAGGGACGTTGGGAAGATCGTCCACGCTGCCCGCTACCTGGGTGAAACGCGGCGGGTTGGCCCCGAGCAAACTGGCCAGCCGCGCGCGGGCACTGCGTTGTTCGCTCTGCGCCTGTGCCAGTTCAACCCGCACGCCGGCCTCGGCCACCCGAGCCTTGGTTTCTTCGACCGGGGACACCTTGCCCGCCGTCACGCGCTTGGCAACGGCATCCGTCGCTTGCCTGGCCAGGTCAACGCTGTCCTGGGCCAAGGCCGTGCGATCCTGGGCGGCCAGCGCCTCAAAGAAGGCGGCAACCACAGCGGCGCGAATTTCAACGCGCCGCGTGTTCAGTTCTTCAACTGCGACGTCACGCCCTCGCTCTGCCGCGGCAATGCGGGCAGCGCGCTTGCCCCCCAGCTCGATGGGCAGATTGATCTGGACGCTTTGCGTGCGGGTTGGCGTGCGTTGGTCTTCGAGCGAGTACGCCAGCTCGGGATTAGGACGTACTCGTCCCTGAATTACCTGGCCCTCCACCGCCTCGATTTCCCGTTGGGCGACAGTTAGGTCAAGATTCGCCTCCAAAGCCAGCGCGACGGCCTTTTGCAGAGTCAGGGGCGTTGCTGCTTCAATCTGCTCTACGCCGTTGGCGCTCTGCCCAAGAGCTGGTGCCGTCGGCAATAACTGAGCGAAAGCCGTCCCCGTCATGAGCGCAAGGAGCAAGCCTGCCGCAACCGCCCTCGCGTTGTAATTGTGAATATCCTTCAGCATCCGATTCTCCAGTGATTTGAAATACACAAGGGAATCGGCGGGGGGGCGATCCAGATGATCGCCAGCAACGTCATCACATCAGCCGCGCGAAGCCGGCTGGATACCGTAGCGCGCCATGCGCGACGGCAGGGGTGAGGACGAAGGGAAAGGAACGCGCTCCCCGCCGATCAGGCGAGGACACGCCACTGAGGGCGCTCTAAACGTTCAGGTGGAGGCGCAGCAAGGTGCTCCGGGGGATACCCCGTATCCAGGGACGGGCTGACCGGCGACGCCAGCTTGACATCCCCTGACAAGACCGAGAAGCACCCGGCATGACAGGACGCGCAATCAGGATCGCCACCCAGGGTCTTGGCCGGATCAGGGCTGGCATCCTGGCCGTCGGCCGCCTTGTGCTGATGCGCATGGTGGCCGAAGTGCTTGGCCGCAGCTCCGGTTTCATGCTGGCAATAACTGGCCACTGCCGCCCAACTGAATTGAAGCGGCAAGAACACCAGCAAGACGATGGCCAGCCATTTGCGCATAGGGGTAACAGTGTAGCAGCTACATGCTTTACTTTGCCACTCCTCGCTGCTTGGGTTTTCTCAGAGCCCCGTGCGCGTAGCGTGCCTCCTCTCAGGTTCATCCTGCATCAAATCAGAGCCGCTTCGATATTCGGCGAGTTGTGGCCGCTTTGACGACTGAGGCGACACGAGGGGGCGCCACAGCGCAGGGTACGGGCAACTGGAAGCCTTCAATGCTGATGTTGCGCATGAACTGTTCACGCCGTTGGCGACGTTGATGGGGGGCACTGAAGTTGCTTTGCGCAAAGCACGCGATGCCGACACGTTGCGAGATGTGTTGGGCTCGCACCTCGAAGATCTCCAGCGCATGTCGATGATCGTGCAGGACATGCTCTTTCTGTCGCAAGCCGACCGTGGGGCTGAGGCCCGCCGCGAGCATGTCGCCAGTCTGGCCGGCGTTGCGCGCGCGGTGGTGGAATTGCACGAGGCGGCCATTGAAGAGGCCGGGCTGAAGGTTCGTATCGACGGCGATGCCACCGGCTTGGCCGATGTGCGCCTGTTGCAGCGCGCGCTATCCAACCTGATCGGCAACGCAACCCGACACGCGCATCCGCACAGCACCGTTGTCGTGCAAATCGACCGGCTGGACGGCGAGATCGCCCTGCGGGTGGTGAACGAGGGGCAGACGATTTCAGCCGAGCATTTGCCCAATCTGTTCAACCGCTTCTACCGGGCAGATGCGGCGCGGTCGGATGCCGCCCGCAATCATGGACTGGGCTTGGCCATCGTGGCTGCCATCGCCCGCATGCACGGAGGGCGGACGATGGTCGATTCGAGCAACGGCATCACGTCTATCGGGCTCATGGTGCCCACCCCGCGCGCGCAATAGTCAACGGATCGGGCACCACCAACAGACTGGCTCCACTAGCCAATTACTTCTTCCAGCAGGAGAAGCGCCAGAAAGCCGACAAAGAACATCGCCGTCACCCAGGGGCGATCTGGCGTTTCGTGTGCTTCGATCAGCAGTTCTTCGGTCACGAGGTAGAGCAACGCAATCAGACCAAACGCGAAGAAGCCAGTCAGAAGAGGGTTGGGCAACAGCGCCACCGGCGCTCCAAGCAAGGCCCCGATCGGCAGCAAGAGCACGAGCGCGGCCGTGATCCAGACGACCCTGGCACGGGAGCGAACGCTCTCGCCGAGTTCCGTGGCCACTGTCAATCCCAGGAACAGAACCTCGATGGTCAGGGCGATGGTCAGAAGCAAGCCGACCTTTGGGCCAGCCGCAAACCCGATACCAAGCACCAAGCCATCAATCAGGATGTCGATGCCGATCACGGTCAGGAGACCGGCCGGCCCCTTCGCCAACGCTTCCAGATGCTTCACCAGCAGCATGGTGGCGACGCCGATTCCGCCGCCGATCATCGTCGCCCAAGGCGAGGCCCGGTGCATGATGTCGGGCAAGATTTCGCCGGCCGCCGCCGCGAACACGACGCCAGCGGCGAAATGCTGAATCGCGCTGACCAGTGTTGGCCCCGGCCGCACGTTCACCGCGACCGCAGCTCCGATGATGGCGGCCGCTGCCGGGATCAAGGTGTAGATCCAGGCCGAGATCACCATGACTTAAGTTACCGCGTTGCCGCACTGAGCACAGAATTTCGCGCCGATCGGAATGACGCTACTGCACTTCGTGCACGACGCTGGCACCAGCGATGTCCCGCACTGGCCGCAAAAGCGAGCGCCGTTCGGATTGATCGCTTTGCATTGCGGGCAAGTGATGCCGCTGGCCGAAGGCGCCGGATTGCGCCCCCAGTCGTGACTGCTGGGGCCACCGTGGCCATGGCTACTGCCATGCCCGTGGGAGCCGCCATGCCCCCCGCCGTGGCCGCCGCCATGCCCACCAAAAATTCGATCCAGGATTCCCATTTTCAACACTCCATATTCGGTTTTACTGACCCGCCTGCTGCCTGAGCAGCCTCAGCCCGTTGAAGACCACCAGCAAGCTCGCCCCCATGTCGGCGAACACGGCCATCCACATGGAGGCATCGTCGAAGATCGCCAGCAGCAGGAACACTAGCTTGATGCCCAGCGCGAGCGCGATGTTCTGCCATAGCACGGCGTGGGTGCGCCTGGACAGCCGGATCGTTTCGGGCAGGCGGCGTAGGTCGTCGTTCATGACCACCACGTCGGCGGCCTCCATCGCGGTGTGGGTGCCCGCGCCGCCCATAGCGAAGCCGATGTCAGCCTTCGCCAGCGCGGGGGCGTCGTTGATGCCGTCGCCGGTCATCGCCGTGACGCCCATGCGCTGCTGAAGCTCGCCGATGGCCTGCAACTTGTCCTCGGGCAGCAGGTTGCCACGCACCTCGGCGATGCCCGCCTGGGTGCCGACGGTTTGCGCCGTCGCCAGGTTATCGCCCGTCAACATCACCGGCGTCACGCCCAATGCCTTCAGGTCGGCCACGGCCTGCGCGGATGAGGATTTGATGGTGTCGGCTACTGCACAGATGGCCATGACCCGTTCGCTGCTGGCCAACAACGTGACGGTGCGGCCAGCTTGCTCATGCACTGCAAGGCGGGCTTCGAGGTCAGCCGAACACTGCCCGCGCTCTTCAATCCAGCGGTGGTTAGCCAGCACATAGGTATGGCCGTCGATCACCCCCTGCACGCCGCGCCCGGCAACAGCCTGAAACTCATCCACTTCTTGCGTGGCGGACGACACGCCATCTGCGATGGCTTTGGACACTGGATGATCCGACCGCGCTGCGAGGCTCTTGGCCAGCCCCTCCAGGGCTTGTTGGCCGAGTCCTGTGTCCACGGGCTCGAAGGCCACCAGCTTGGGCTTGCCTTCGGTGATGGTGCCGGTCTTGTCCAGCGCCACGGCCTTGATCTTGCGCGCCTCTTCCAGGTACACACCACCTTTGATCAGGATGCCTCGCCGCGCCCCAGCGGCCAAACCGCTGACGACGGTGACGGGCGTGGAAATCACCAAGGCGCAAGGGCAGGCGATGACCAGCAGCACCAGGGCCTTGTAGGCGGCCTGCATCCAGGTCAGCCCCATGAGCCAGGGCGCCAACAACGCAACGGCAACGGCCAGGACGAACACCGCAGGCGTGTAGACGGCGGCAAAGCGATCCACGAAACGCTGCGTGGGCGCACGGGAAGACTGGGCCTGCTCAACGGCGTGGATGATGCGCGCCAGCGTGCTGTCGGACGCGGGGGCCGTGACACGGATTTCCAACGCCGCAGCCTGATTGATGGTGCCGGCGAAGACTTCATCGCCGGGGCTCTTGTCCACCGGCAAGCTTTCGCCGGTCACGGGGGACTGGTCAATAGCGCTCTGACCTAGGCTCACGATGCCATCCAGCGGAACGCGCTCGCCAGGGCGAATACGCACGGTCATGCCCACAGTGACTTCCTTGACTCCCATGCGCACCCAATTGCCATCGTCTTGACGCACTTCAGCTTGCTCCGGCGCGAGCGCCAGCAGGCTCTTGATGGCGCCGCGCGCCCGATCCACGGCGCGGGCCTCGATGGCTTCCGCAATCGCATATAGGGCCATCACCATCGCCGCTTCGGGCCACTGGCCGATCAGGAAAGCGCCGGTCACGGCCACGGTCATTAGGGCATTGATGTTCAAGCGGCCCTGCCGCAGTGCAGCCAGCCCCTTGCCGTAAACCGAGAAACCCGACAGCGCGATGGCCGCCGCGGCCAGCGCCATTCCCAGCGCCTTGACAGGTACGCTGTCTGGAAAGGCGAATGCCAAGCCCTCGGCCGCCACAGCCAACCCCAGGGCGCCCAGCGACTTGCCCCATGTCGTCCAGAAGCCCGTTGGCGAGGCAACCGCAGCAGCCGACGAGCCTGTGTCGCCAAGAGGTTCCGGCTTGAAGCCTGCCTTGCGGATTGCGTCTAGCGCCTGCTGCAAGACAGGATCATCGGCGGCAATGGCCAACTCGCGTTCGCCCAGATTGAATTGCAGGCTACGAATTCCCGCCATGCCGTCCAACGCCCGGCGGATTTCCGACTCCTCCGAGGCACAGTCCATATTCGCAATGCGGAAGCGCTGGACATTCTTCGCGCCGAGGGGTTCTGGCTTGAAACCCGCTTTGCGGATCGCTTCTAGGGCCTCGGGCAGCGCGTGGTCATCGGCGGCAATGGCAAGCTCTCGATCCCCCAGGTTGAATCGCAGGCTGCGAATCCCCGCCATGCCTTCCAGCGCCCGGCGGATTTCCGACTCCTCTGAGGCACAGTCCATGTTTTCTATGCGAAAGCGTTGCGGCCCAATAGTCGTTGCATCAGACGCTGTTGGCTCGGGCGCCACAGGCACTGTTGCACAGCCACTCCCGCAGCAGGCAGCGTCGGCGTGTTGGCGTTGGTGGGCAGAGTTCATGAAATTCTCCTTTTCAGTCAGATTGGAAACCCTGTACCCACTACAGAGTCAAGCGCCTACAATGAGCCTTGGAGAAAAACCCGCGACCGCTGAAGATGAACTCATGAAAATCGGCGAACTGGCTAAGGCCGCACATACCCAGGTAGAGACGATCCGGTACTACGAGCGTGAAGGCTTGCTACCCGAAACGGCCCGTACGGATGGCAACTACCGCATGTACGCAGAAGAACACGTTGACCGGCTGTCCTTCATCCGGCACTGCCGGGGGTTGGACATGACGCTGGATGAAATCCGGGTTCTGTTGCGCTTCAAGGATGCACCGCACGAGAACTGCGCCCAGGTGAACGACCTGCTCGACGAGCACATCGACCATGTGGCTACCCGCATCAAGGAATTGAAAGCGTTGGAACGACAGCTCAAGACCTTGCGGGAACGCTGCCGTGAATCCCAGCAGGCCAGCCAGTGCGGCATCTTGACCGAGCTGTCCTCAGCATCGCGCCATCTGCACGAACCGGCGACGCGCAGGGGCCATGTTCATGGGGCACATAGCCTCAAGTGACTAGCCCAAAGAAACCCCAAGCCGACGCCCGATTTCCCATGAGGTCGTTCCGCCACGCACTGTCGCCGCAAGCGGCTGCCCCAACCGCTGCTCGATCACTGGCCTCCACGGTACCAGGCTGAAGCCCATGCCGTCGTCCAGCATCGCATACCGACCGCTGGCGAGCATGAGGCTGCGGCGGTAGATGCCGGCCACGCGCTGGCCGTCGGCCACCGGGCGGTGCTCCAGGCCGGTTTCGGCGGCGATGTCCTTGGCGGCCTGCGCCAGCTCGCGGCTGCGCAGCGTGCCCAGCAGGTTTCGGGCGAGGATCACGCGCTGCCCGCGCCGCTCGGCCAGTCCCTGTTCGGCCAGGAAGTCGGCGCGCTGCTGCATCGCCTGCTTGGCCTCGCCGCCAAAGCCGAGGTCGCCCAGGCCCGAGCCGCCGCCGATCAGTTGCTGGTCGAGCCAGGTAGCCCCGATGACGCGGGCCTGCCGCTCGATGGGCAGGTGCGATTTCAGTTCCACGGCCACGCCGCCCAGGCGCTGCGCGTCGTACTGATGGCCACGCTCGGGCAGATCGTCCGGCACCTTCCATAGCCCTTCGGCCACGCGCTCCACGATGCCGGCGCGGCGCAGGGCTTCGAGTCGGCGGATGTGGGCCGCGACGACTTCCTGCGGATCACGGCCCGGCACGGCCTGACCCTGCGCGACGGCCAGGTGATGGTCGGTGCGGTATAGGCCGCCGCTCGCCAGTGCGGTGATGTTCTTGTCGGCTGCGCGCACGTCGGCCGATCCCTTCACCTCCACTACGGCGCCGGCCGGATAGTTCGCCAGTTCATCGTGTGCGTTGAGCGCGACGTAGTGGGCCTTGCCGTCCACGCCGTCGATGACCAGATAGCCCCGGTCGCGCAGCTCGTCGGCCAGCCCCTTCGCTGCCACGCGGCCGAGAATGGTTCGG